>CAZJXG010000001.1:0-74081 GCA_964549965.1 uncultured Sphingomonas sp.
ACCCTAAGGAAGGTTTAGAACATGAGCGAGACCGCTGAGCGCGTTAAGAAGATCGTCGTCGAGCATCTGGGCGTCGAGGCCGAGAAGGTCACGGAGGAAGCCAGCTTCATCGACGATCTGGGCGCGGACAGCCTCGACATCGTCGAGCTGGTTATGGCCTTCGAAGAAGAGTTCGGTGTTGAGATTCCCGACGATGCTGCCGAGAAGATCGCGACCGTCAAGGACGCTATCAGCTACATCGAGAGCAACAAGGGCTGATCGTTCCACCCGCCGGCCGTTGATCGACCGGGGCAGGTGAACGAGCCGAAGCTTTTGAGCGGCTCCCCGACCCCGGACTTTCCGATGGGACGGGGGGCCGCTTTGCTGTTTGAGAGACGTTAGCAGGAGAATGCCATGCGCCGCGTGGTCGTAACCGGACTGGGGCTCGTGACGCCGCTGGGCGCGGATGTCGAAACCGCCTGGGCCAATATACTTGCCGGCAAATCCGGCGCCGCCCGGATCACCCGGTTCGATCCGACCGATCATGCCTGCACGATCGCGTGCGAGGTGAAGCCGGCGGATCATCCCTATGGCTTCGATCCAAACAAGCGCGTCGACCACAAGGTGCAGCGCCAGGTCGATCCGTTCATCATCTATGGCATCGATGCCGCCGGACAGGCGCTGGAGGATGCCGGCCTGATCGATATGAGCGAGGAGGAAAGCTATCGCGCAGGCCTGTCGATCGGATCGGGCATCGGCGGCCTTCCCGGCATCGCCAGCGAATCGATCGTGCTGCATGAAAAAGGCCCCCGCCGGGTCTCTCCGCATTTCGTTCACGGGCGGCTGATCAACCTGATCTCGGGTCAGGTCTCGATCAAATATGGGCTGCGCGGCCCGAACCATGCGGTCGTCACCGCCTGTTCGACCGGCGCGCATGCGATCGGCGACGCGGCCCGGATGATCGCGATGGACGATGCCGACGTGATGCTGGCCGGCGGGGCCGAGGGGGCGATCTGCCCGCTGGGCATCGCAGGCTTCGCGCAGGCGCGCGCGCTGTCGACCGATTTCAACGAGACCCCCGAAAAGGCATCGCGCCCGTATGACAAGGCTCGCGACGGCTTCGTCATGGGCGAGGGCGCGGGCGTGGTGGTGCTCGAGGAATATGAGCATGCCAAGGCGCGCGGCGCGAAAATCTATGCCGAGGTGATCGGCTATGGCCTGTCGGGCGACGCCTATCATGTCACCGCGCCGCATCCCGAAGGATCGGGTGCCTATCGGTCCATGGCGATGGCGCTGAAGAAGTCCGGCCTGCAGCCGTCCGACATCGACTATATCAATGCCCATGGCACATCGACCCCGCTGGGCGACGAACTGGAGGCGGGCGCAGTCCGCCGGCTGTTCGGCGATGCGCTGAAGACGGTGTCGATGAGCTCGACCAAATCGGCGATCGGCCATCTGCTGGGCGGCGCGGGCGCGGTGGAATCGATCTTCTGCATCCTGGCGATCCGCGACCAGATCGTGCCGCCGACCCTGAACCTCGAAAACCCCAGCGACGGCCTGGAGGATTTCGATCTGGTTCCGCTCAAGGCGAAGAAGCGCAAGGTGAAGGCGGTGCTGAACAACAGCTTCGGCTTTGGCGGCACCAATGCCAGCCTGATCATGCGCGCGGTCGAAGACTGAGACGGCGTTGGGGCGCCGCCGCAAGCCGTCGATGATCGGCCGCCTGATCGCGCTGGTCCTGCTGATCGCGATGATCGGCGGCGGTGCGGCGGCGTGGATATCGCGCGACTGGTGGGGCGAGGGGCCGCTTGAGCGCCAGATCAGCGTGCAGGTGAAGAAGGGCGACACGCTGGCTTCGGCGGCCCGCGCGCTGGAGAAGGCGGGGGCGATCCGCTCGACGACCAATTTCCTGCGCTTCGCCCGCCGCTTCGGCCCCGATGAACCGATCCGCGCGGGCGAGTTCGAGATTCCGGCACGCGCGAGCGGGTCCGAGATCCTCGACATCCTCCAGCATGGCCAGGCCATCCAGCATCTGGTGACGATTCCCGAGGGGATGCCGTCGATCCTCGTCCAGGAGCGGCTGATGGCCGAACCCGAGCTGACCGGCCAGGTCGCCGTGCCGGCCGAAGGATCGGTGCTGCCCGACAGCTACAGCTTCGAGGCGGGCGAGCCGCGCGCGGCCGTGCTGGCACGGATGCAGGCGGCGATGCGCAAAGCGCTCGACGAGGCCTGGGCTGCCCGCAAGCCGACCTCCGCGGTGACGAGCAAGCGCGATGCGCTGATCCTCGCGTCGATCGTCGAGAAGGAAACCGCCAAGGCCAGCGAGCGGCCGATGGTGGCCGCGGTCTATTCGAACCGGGTGCGTCAGGGGATGAAGCTGCAGGCCGACCCGACGGTGATCTACCCGATCACCCAGGGCAAGCCGCTGGGCCGCCGCATCCGCCGGTCCGAGCTCAACGCCGTCAACGGCTATAATACCTATGCGTCGGCGGGCCTGCCCGAGGGGCCGATCGCCAATCCCAGCAAGGCGGCGATCGAGGCGGTGCTCGATCCCGCGAAGAGCCCGGCGCTCTATTTCGTCGCTGACGGCAAGGGCGGGCATGTCTTCGCCAACACCCTAGCCGAGCACAATGCCAATGTGCAGCGCTTCTACGCCATCCGCCGTTCGCGCGGGGAGATGTAGGACCGCGACGTCATTCCCGCTGTTCGCCGGAACGGGGCGGGCGCTATTTCAGCCAGCCCTTCCTGCTCGCCATGTCGGCGAACCAGAGCTGGAACAGGCCCATCGCGAAGATGAAGGCGGGAAAACCGGCGGCGCCCCAGCCCATGACGTTCTGGATTTTCGCGACCAGAAAGCTGTGTCCGAACTGCACGACGACGGCGATCACCGAGACCAGATAAAGCGGGCGTGCCCAGGCCCGGCGCAGCAGCAGCGCGATGGTGCCCAGGATGCCGCTCCACACCGCGACGCCATAGACCCACCAGAGCCAGCCCGGCATATCCCGGATGCAATCGGCTGCGGCCTTGCCCATTTCGACCACCATCTGGTCATAGGGCGTGGTCAGCTGGCTATAGAAGGCGAATATGCCCGCCGCGCCCCAGAGCAGCAGCAGCACGCCTACGATCCAGAACCATTTCGGTATGCTGAGACTGTCGTTCATCGTCATTCTCCCCCGCTTCGATGGAATATGGTGTGAAGACGTACGCAACCAACGCGATCCTACACGAGCGCTGGCATCACCGGGGTAGCCCCGGCGTATAGCCCGGGCAGGCGAAACCGGTCGGGACGCAGGACAGGGTCTGTCGTTTCGCCAGCTGCCGGGTGCGCCTATCGAGCCCCGCGTTCATCCGGTCGGCACCATCGCGATCCTCCCCTTTCGCACGGACGGCGAGAGGATGCGCCCGTTTCGGACCCTTTACAAGCCCGGGAGGCCGGGGGGGGGCGGCCCGGCCGGGAAGACCCTAGAGGCGCAGGCCTTCGGTCTCGGGCAGGCCGAGCGCGATGTTCAGATTCTGCACCGCCGCGCCCGCCGCGCCCTTGCCCAGATTGTCGAGCAACGCGATCAGGCGGGCCTGCCCGGCCTTTTCATCGGCATAGACATGGAGATCGAGCCGGTCGGTGCCGGCCGCCGCTTCGACCGTCAGCACTGACGGACTGTCACGATGGACGCGGACGACGGCGCTTCCCTCATAAGCGGCCAACAGCGCCTCGCGGAGCTGGTTGCCGCCCGGACGACCAGGCAGCAGATGGAGGTGAAGGGGCACCTCGACCAGCATGCCGCGATAGGTGCGCGTAACCGAGGGCAGGAAGATCGGCGGATGCGTGAGCCCGGCCAGCTTCTGCATCTCCGGCACATGCTTGTGACCGAGGCCGAGAGCATAGGCCCGGAAGGCCGTGTCGGTCGCGTCCGGCGAGGACGGATCCTCGAACATCGCGATCATCGACTTGCCGCCGCCCGAATAGCCGGAGACGGCGTTGACGGAGAGCGGCATGTCCGCCGGCAGCAGCCCTTCGCGCACCAGCGGACGGACGAGCGCCAGGAAGCCGGTGGGATAGCAGCCGGGGTTCGAGATGCGGGTCGACAGCGAGAGCGCCTTGCGCTGCCCCGGCTCCAGCTCGGCGAAGCCATAGGTCCAGTCCGCGGCGGTGCGATGCGCGGTCGAGGCATCGACCACGCGGACCCGGGGATTGTCGATCAGCGCCACGGCTTCGCGCGCGGCATCGTCGGGCAGACAGAGGATTACCGCGTCGGCAGCATTGAGCGCCTCGGCGCGTGCGCCCGCATCTTTGCGCCGCTCCTCCGGGATGGTGATCAGATCGATGTCGGCCCGCCCTGCGAGCCGATCGCGGATTTCGAGGCCGGTGGTGCCCGCGGCACCGTCGATGAAAACCCTGGCAGTCATGATATCAGTCTCCGCCGGCCGAGGATCGGCCGGTCATGATGAGGTTCGAGGCGGGCCACGACGTCGGCGAGGGGCTCGACCACTACGCTCATCCAATGGGCATTGGCATGGAGCAGGCGGGTCTCGTCCACCATCAGCCCGACATGGCCGGGAAAGGATATGATATCGCCTCGTCGGAGCCGGGCCTCCTGGGGCAGGGGTTCGCCCAACGCTTCGCGCTGCAGGTCGGTGTCGCGCGGGGCCGCGATTCCGCAGGCGGCGAGCGCGACCTGGACCAGCCCCGAGCAGTCGATGCCATCGGCACCGCGCCCGCCCCACAGATAGGGCATGCCGACGAACGTCTCCCCGACGGCGACAGCGTCGCTCGCCAGTTCGCCGATCGGCGCGACATGACGGCAGTGCAGGTAGCCGGCATCGGTCTGGAGGAAATCATCGGTCGTTGTGCCGGCGATTCGTGCGCCGAAGGGCAGGGTGCCGATCGTCGGCGCCTTGATCGAAGGGGCGGCGAACAGCAGTGCCACGCGCGCTGTCACCCTGTGCGTGGGTTCGACGAGGTCGCCAAGCCGATCGGCCGGCACATAGCCGACATAATGATCATGGACCGAATAGCCCCATGCCCAGCCGCCCGACAGGTCGAGAACAGCAAAGCTTTCGCCCGGCAAGAGTTGCGAAACCGCTTCCGCATCGCGGCAGGCGGTCTTGCGCATCATTGTCGTTGCCGACGCCATCCGCAGCATCGGCGCGGCATAATGGGGTGCGAACAGCGTGCCGGCCAGCGCGACATCGGCGATGTCGGTGCGAAAGGCGTTGATCCGCGAATCGAGCGCGCGGGTAGGTCCATCGAGATGGAAGGCGGCTATGGGTATCCGGCCGCCCGACGTTGCGTCAGCCGCGAGCCTTCTCGAGATCGATGGACTTTCCGAACGCATCGAGGAAGGCGGCCCCTTTTTCTGTCTTCGCGACAAAGATGTTGCGACGATCATTATCGTCGCGTTCGCGGCGCAGATAGCCGAGCGACCCCAGGGTATTCAAGGCGCGCGTTATGACCGGCTTGGAAACGCCCAGCTGCTGGGCCAGGCCGCGGACGGTATGCGGGCCGGGGGTGATATAACTGATCAGGAGCAATGCCATCTGCCGGTTGGTCAGATCGGGCTGTCCCGAACGAACATAGGACACCAGTGCCCGCATCCATTGGGAAAGCTGATTATCGGCCATTATACGCGCCTCACAAAAAACTGGTCCGGGGTTGCTACTCCCCTGGCTGAACGCAGCCCCAGGTCTTTTGTTTCGCTAGCCGATATGATCGCCGGGATTTCGTCGCCGAAACCCGGCATCCGGCCTCAAGCCGTAACGAATTTCCTGCTGAGCATGGCAAAGGCTGCGCGCATGCCCAGCGCGTCGCCGCCCTTCGGCCGCCCGGGCTTTGCCGACGGGCGCCAGGCAAAGGTGTCGAGATGTGCCCACGGCGTGCCTTCGGGCACGAAACGCTGGAGGAACAGCGCGGCCGTGACCGCGCCGGCCATCCCGCCTTCGCCGGCATTGTTGATGTCGGCGACGTTCGATTTGAGCATGTCGCCATAATCGGGCCAGAGCGGCAGCCGCCAGAGCGGGTCGGATACGGCCTGCGCGGCGGCGGCGAGCTCGGCGGCCAGCGCATCGTCATTTGCGAAGAGCGCGGGCAGATCGGGGCCGAGTGCCACCCGCGCCGCGCCGGTCAGGGTCGCGAAGTCGAGGATCAGCTCGGGCTTCTCCTCACCCGCGCGGGTGAGCGCATCGCCAAGGACGAGCCGGCCTTCGGCGTCGGTATTGCCGATTTCGACCGACAGGCCCTTGCGGCTGCGCAATATATCGCCGGGACGGAAGGCATCCGCGGCGACGGCGTTCTCCACCGCCGGGATCAGCAGATGAAGGCGGACCGGCAGCCGCGCCCCCATGACCAGTCCGGCAAGCGCCAGGGCATGCGCGGCGCCGCCCATGTCCTTCTTCATCAGCAGCATCGCCGAGGACGGTTTGAGGTCGAGGCCGCCCGAATCGAAACAGACCCCCTTGCCGACGATGGCGATGCGCGGATGCTTCGGATCGCCCCATTCCAGCTCGATCAGCCGCGGCGCCCGCTCGCGAACCGCGGCGCGGCCGACCGCCGCGATCATCGGATAGTCCCGATCGAGTTCGTCGCCCTTGGTCACGCGGACCGCGGCGCCGTGCGCTTTCGCGACCGCCTCGGCCGCGACCGCCAGTTCGGCCGGGCCGAGATCGGCGGCAGGGGTGTCGACGAGGTCGCGGACCAGCGCCACCGCCTCGGCCATGGCGACGGCCGGTCCGATCGCGGCGGCATTCCGGCTGAGCAATATGCGGGCAGGGATCGGATCGGGCTTGGCGAGGTAGCGATCGAAACGATGATGGGCGAGCAGCCAGCCGAGCGCACCGTCCGGCGCAGCATCGCCCTCGATCCGATAGGTTCCGGCGGGAAGCTTCTGGGCGATGGCCGCAAGATCCCACGGACCGGGCGTCGTCGCGGCGCCGAATATGGCCGACCATTCACCATCCCTGCGGCCCGGCAGGATCAGCAGTTCGCCGGGCTTCGCGCTGAACTGTGCGGCGTTCGCCAATGTGCGTACCTGGGTCGCATGCTGCTTCATCCAGCCTTCGAAGCCATCGGCCGCGACCGGCGTCAGGCTGTGGGCGGGTTCGCCGCGATCGGGCAGAAGCAGGGAAGCGAAATCGGTCATTGCGGGGCGGTACTCACCTTAGCGATCCAGCAGAATGTGCATCCGCGCGGTGGCGATCGGCAGGGACCGGTCGTCCTGCCAGCATATCGCCGTCGCATTGGCGACCCGCTTGCCGACCCGTACGATCTGCGCGACGGCATGGGTATCGGCAACCACGCCGCCACGCAGATAATCTACCGCGACATTGATCGGCTTCAGGCGCGCGAGGTCGCCACCAGCCCTGAGTTCGAGGATCAGCGCCTCATAGCAGGCCATCTCCAGCAGCCCGGCAATGATGCCGCCATGAACATATCCCGGACGCCCCTCGAGCTCCGATCGCCATGCGATCGTCAGGATCGGTTCGTCGGTGGCATCGTTGCGGCGGGCACCGATCATGTCGGCATAAGGGGAATGGAAGGCCATGGTTCAGTCGCCGGTGAAGAAGAAGGTGGCCAGCGCATGGGCCACGGGATCGTCGGGATCGCCATCATGCGCCATGCAGCGGACGAAGGCGACGTTGCGGCTGATCCGGTAACATGTCCCCCGTGCCGTGATCGATCGGCCCGGCGGCGCGGCACGGATATAGTCGACGCGTAGGTCGAGCGTTGCCATCGGGCGGGGCTGGCCCAGCTTCACCATGATCGAGATGCCGCAGGTGCTGTCGATCAGCGAGATGATCGGGCCGGAGGCCAGAATGCCGGTTTCGGCATTGATGGCCAGTTCGGGCTTATAATCGAACGCCAGTTCCACCCAATCGTCGCCATGATCGGCGTAGCGCAGGCCGATCTGACCCGCATGGCCGGATATCATCCGTTTTGCGTGTTCGAAGATGTCCGCTGCCGGCATGGTTCCGCCATAGGATGTTGAGCGATCCATGCAAGCCCTCTCCTCGGCCCTGCTCAGATCGTGGTCTGCGATCCCAGCTCGACGACCCTGTTCGGCGGAATGCGGAAGAAGTCGGTCGGGTCCGATGCGTTGCGGTGGAGGAAGATGAACAGCAGATCCTGCCAGAATGGCATGCCGCTGTGCTTGGACGGACGAAGCGTCGAGCGGCCGATGAAATAGCTGGTCTGCATCGGCTCGAGCTTGTTGTCGCCGTGGCGCAGCGCGAAGGCCAGGTCACGCGGGATGTCGGGGCTCTCCATGAAGCCGTAGTTGAGCACGGCGCGCGTGAAATTTTCGTCGATATTGGTCATGTCGAGGCGCTGCGCCGCCGACACGGCCGGGGTGTTCACCGTATTGATCGTCAAGGCGAGATTGCGCTCATGCAATATCTTGTTGTGCTTGAGATTGTGCAGCAGCGCGCTGGGAGCCGCCTCAAGATCGGAGGACAGGAAGATCGCCATGCCCGAAACCCGCTCGGGCGGCCGCGCGCGCAGCATCCGGGCCAGTTCCTCCAGCTCGATCGCCTGGCTCTGGTCGATCGAGAGCAGCAGATTGCGGCCGCGAACCCAGGTCGCGATCAGCAGGCCCACGCCGAACGCGATCAGCAGCGGTACCCAGCCCCCTTCGTAGATGCGCAGGATGTTGGCGCCGAAAAAGAAGAGATCAAGCAGCAGCAACGGCGCGATCACCGCGACGGTGAGCGGGAGGCCCCAGCCCCAGGTGCGGCGGACGACGAGGAAGCCGAGGCAGGTCGTCACGACCATCGTGCCCGACACCGAGATGCCATAGGCCGCCGCCATCGCCGAGGAGGAGCCGAAGCCGAGCACGAGAATCATCACGCCGATGAAGAGCAGCAGGGTGATGGTCGGCAGATAGATCTGCCCTGCCGCATGTTCCGACGTCTGGCGGATCTTGAGCCGTGGCAGCAGCCCCAGCTGGATCGCCTGGCGGGTGAGCGAATAGGCGCCGGTGATGACCGCCTGGCTGGCGATGACGGTGGCGCAGGTGGCCAGCAGGACCAAAGGAATACGCGCGATCCCCGGCGCCATCAGGAAGAACCAGTCCTGATTGGTGAATTCGAGCCCCTGCGCCGCTGCGACTTCGAGCCGGTGGAGTGCGAAGGCGCCCTGGCCGAGATAGTTGAGCGACAGCGCCGGGAAGACGATCAGCAGCCAGCCGAGCCTGATCGGCCGTGCGCCGAAATGGCCCATGTCGGCGGTCAGCGCCTCGGCGCCGGTCACGGTCAGGAAGACGGCGCCCATCACGAACATTCCGGCCAGGCCATGATTGGCCATGAACAGCACGCCATAATGGGGCAGCAGCGCGGACAATATCGCTGGTTCATCGGCGATATGGATCAGGCCGATCCCGGCGATCGTCACGAACCAGAGCAGGCAGATCGGTCCGAACAGCCGGCCGACAATCGCCGTGCCACGCGCCTGCATCAGGAACAGGCCGATCAGGATTCCCGACGTGATGAGCAATATCGTGCCCTGTGAGACGGCATGTTCCAGCCCCTTGATCGTCCGCAGCCCCTCAACGGCGGAGAGGACCGACAGGGCGGGGGTGATGACGCCGTCGCCGTAAAAGAGCGCGGCACCCGCCGCACCCAGCAGGAGCACGAGGCGATGGCGCTTGCGGGTCGAACGCTGGGCGAGCGCCATGAGCGCCAGGACGCCGCCTTCGCCGCCATTGTCGGCGCGCATCAGGAACAGCACATATTTGCAGGTGACGACGAGGATCAGCGCCCAGAGCGCGAGGCTGAGCACACCCAGTATCTCGCCCGCCACGATGCCGTCGGCCGCGGCCTGACCCAGGGCCTCGCGAAAGGCATAGATCGGGCTGGTGCCGATATCGCCGAAGACCACGCCGAGCGCCCCCAGCGTCAGCGCCGTCATCGTGTCGTTGCGTCGCCGGCCCCGCGGTTGCAGGGCATCGGCATCGGCCACCTCATGTCGCATCAAAGATGCCCCCAAATGGCGAAATCCGGCGCGGATTAGGCTTCTCCCGGGAAGAATGCACGAGGATTCTCTCGGCAGCGCGGCATTGTTTGCGTGAGACCGGCAATCGCGGTAAAGGCGAGGCCGAACTGCCCCGGTGGCGCGTCCGAATCGACGCTGTCTCCGGGGCTTCTCTGTTACTGCGCCCCCGGAGGCCCGATCGATGACCCGCCGCCGCCAGATTTACGAAGGCAAGGCCAAGATTCTTTACGAAGGACCTGAGCCCGGCACGCTGATCCAGTATTTCAAGGACGACGCCACCGCGTTCAACGCCCAGAAGAAGGGCACGATCAACGGCAAGGGCGTGCTGAACAATCGGATTTCCGAGCATATCTTCACCCTGCTCGGCACGATCGGCGTGCCCACTCATTTCATCCGCCGGCTCAACATGCGCGAGCAGCTGATCCGCCAGGTCGAGATCGTCCCGATCGAGGTGGTGGTACGAAATGTTGCCGCAGGTTCGATCGTCAAGCGCCTCGGCATCGAGGAGGGCACCCAGCTGCCCCGCACGATCATCGAATATTATTACAAGGACGACGCGCTGGGCGATCCGATGGTCGCCGACGAGCATATCGCCTGCTTCGGCTGGGCGAGCCAGGAGGAGATGCACGACATCGCCGACATGGCGATCCGCGTGAACGACTTCATGTGCGGCCTGTTCGCCGGAATCGGCATCCGGCTGGTCGACTTCAAGCTCGAATTCGGCCGGTTCTGGGACAATGATTACAGCCGCGTCATCCTGGCCGACGAGATCAGCCCCGACGGCTGCCGCCTGTGGGACATGACGACGGGCGAAAAGCTCGACAAGGATCGTTTCCGGCAGGATCTGGGCGGTGAGGTCGAGGCGTATCAGGAGATCGCCCGCCGGCTCGGCCTGATGCCCGATGGCGAGAATATGATCCTCGATCTCGAGAGTCATCGCAAGAATCGCGGCAAGTAATTTCAAAGGCTTAGCTGGAGGCGTTTCAGAGCTTGTCTGAGCGTCCTCCGGTTCGCCGCAATCCTGTCACCGCGATCCGCGGCTCTTCGGTCGCGCGAGTCGGGGAGGACCGAAGCATGGCGGCGACCCGTTTCGGACATCCGTCGATGGCACTCGTGGCGTTGCTTCTTCCGGATTTCGATTGAGGGGCCGGGCTTCGCGCCCGCGGTCCTGCGTGGTGGCGACCCTGCTGCCCCCGTTCCGTCCTGGACCTCGATCGAATCAGGCGGGTCAGCCTGAATCTTGCTGCCCAGTCCGGACACGCTCCGGCACGCCCGGATGAAGCTAAACTGTCGTCCCCCGAACATATTTCGCGTTGGCGCGGGCGCAGCCCAGCCCTTATGGGGGCGCCATCGAGGGCGGGGCGACGGTTTGGAAAGGAAGATTTCGATGAGCAGCCGGACGGAAGCGGTAAAGATCGCGCCGAACGATGCGTTCAACACCCAGACTGTACTCTGGGTGAAGCACTGGAACGAGCATCTGTTCAGCTTTGCGGTCGACCGGCCGGCATCGTTGCGGTTCCGTTCGGGCGAGTTCGTGATGATCGGCCTGCCGACCGAGGCACGCCCGCTGCTGCGCGCCTATTCGATCGCCAGCCCATCCTATTCCGATGAGATCGAATTTCTATCGATCGCGGTGGAGAATGGTCCGCTGACCTCGCGGTTGCGGCACATCATACCCGGCGACGAGATCTACATGGCGCGCAAGACCACCGGCACGCTGGTCGCCGATGCGCTGACCCCGGGCAAGCGGCTGTTCCTGCTCTCGACCGGCACCGGCCTGGCGCCCTTCCTGTCGGTGATGCGCGATCCCGACATCTATGAGCGTTACGAGCAGGTGATCATCGTCCACAGCGTTCGTCATCTCAGCGATCTCGCCTTCCGCGACCTGCTGGAGAGCAAGCTTGCCGGCGATCCACTGGTCGAGGAAGAGGCCGCCGCCAAGTTCCGCTACATCCCGATCGTGACCCGCGAGCCTTTCCCGCGCCAGGCGCGCATAACCACGCTCATGGAAAATGGCGGCCTGTTCGACGGCGTCGACGGCGAGAAGACGCTCGATCCGGCCACAGACCGGGTGATGATGTGCGGCAGCATGGACATGATCCGCGACTGTTCGGCGATCCTGGAGCGCCTCGGCTTCGAGGAAGGCTCCAACGCCAAGCCCGCCGATTTCGTCATCGAGAAGGCCTTCGTCGGCTGATGCGCCGTCCCGCCTATGGCGGGATCAGCTGTGGGGATCGCTCCGAAACGCGGCGTCGGGAGCGGCAATCGACTCGCCTAACGTTTCCAGCTTGAGCCGATAGACGTCGGCCAGCTGAAGATGCTGCTCACGCGCTTGCTCGGAGCTCGTCGCGCGTGCAGCCGCGATTTCCTCCCAGTAACGCCAGCGATAATATTCGGATGAATCCGAATTATCCAATATGATCACGTCCGCGCCTTCGATCTGTCAAAGCGGCTGCGCGATAGGGACGAATTGCAGTGCGTCCAAGTCAACAATTGTGCACTATTCAAATTCGATAAAATTGTGCGCGATACTGGTTCATCTTAATCGAATTTGGCGTCCGGCAAGGTCATGGACCTGTGTTTATGCAAATGATTATCAATCTTGATTTACCGGCCCATAATCACGGGCGGGGCCGAAGCAGGACGTCGAGCCAGCCAGCGCCGGTGCCGGAGCGTTCGAGCCGGGGATAGCGATTGCCCCCAAAGTAGGGGATCATGACCGTCCGATACTGGCTGCCGCGACGAACGAGCAGCTCGATCGGCCTGCGGCTCGTTTTGGCATCGTCGATCTGCGCAACGAGACGGTTGCTGTCATAGCTTTCGCCCGCCAGCGCGACGATCGTGTCGCTGTTGGTGAGACCGGCGGCAAAGGCCGGACTATCCCAGATCACCTGATCGATGCTGCGGTCCACGGTATCGACGGACAGACCGAGCGAGTAGCTGAAATCGGCGATCTTGCGGCGCCGTTCCTCGATCCTCCAGAAATTGGTCGGCGTGTCCGAATAAACCAGCCGATAGCCGCCCTTGCCGATCCAGTCGGTCGGAGCGTGCGGGCGGGGTTGTTCGACCCGGCTGCGCAGATAGGCGGCCCAGTCATAGGGCGCGATGGCGTTCAACGTGGTGACGACATCATCGAGCGTATAGGTGAGGGTACCCCAGTCGCCGTCGCGCATCCCGAAGAAGGCGCGGGCGAAATCGTCGAGCGAGCGCCGGCCGCCGGTCAGTTCGCGAAGCTGCATGTCGACGTTGAGCCAGACCAGCATGCCTTCATTATAATAATCCTCGGACCGCTGCAGACTCGTCCAGGGCTGCGGGCGGCGGGCGGCGATGATCGGATCGTTTGTGGTGTCGATCAGCGGGCGCCATTGCCGGCCCGGGCGGGTATCGAGCTGGGCGGCGGCCATGGCCAGAAAGGCGAGCGTATCCTCGGCCGACACCAGGCCTGATCGTGCCTGCAGCACATAGCCCCAGAACTGGGTCTGCCCTTCGTAGACCCAGAGCAGCGAATTGCGCATCGGCACGCTGAAATCGGGCGTATAGAGATCGGCACCGCGCCGATATTTGCCGTTCCAGCTGTGGACATATTCGTGCGGCAGGAGATTGCGGCGCTGGGTCTGTTCATCCCAGCGGGTGAAGTAGCCGGTGGCGACGCCATTTTCGCTCGATCGCTGATGTTCCAGCCCGATCCCACCCAGCTGATCGCTGATGAACAGCAGGAAATCATAATGGTCATAATGTTCGGCGCCGAACAGCTTGAGCGCCTGTTCGACCATGCGGCGATGCGCGAGCAGCTGGGGTTCGGTCGCCTTGAGTTCGTCGGCATGATCGGCGGCGATGTTGAGCCGTACCTTGGGGCTGAGCCGGACCTGGCGGAAATGACGTCCCGCCAGCATCGGGCTGTCGACCAGCGTCTCGAAGCTGACGGGCCGGAAGCGGACCGTCCCGGCGCGGGTGGTCTCCGGTTCGAGCGCGGTGCCATAGCCCCAGCCGGCGGGCAGGGTGGCGGCGGGGGCGACCATGATCCGCCGGGTGAACCACCCGGCCGGATAGAAGGCGACGAGGTTCCACTGCAGATTGAGCATGTCGCCGGTCATGACGACGCGGCCCTGCGCGGCGCTGGTCGGCGATACATAGTCGAAGCTGATCGTGACGCTGGCCGCCCCGGCCGGTACGTCGACGGCGATCGCATAGACGTCGACCGGATCGCGTTTCCAGGCGAGCGGCTGCCCCCCGGCGCTGATCGCGATATTGGCGATATCGTCGATCGGTCCGCGCGGTGCATGGTTGCCGGGCAGCCATTGCGGATACAGCAGGTACAGCCGCCCAGGATTCGCCACTGGAATCGTCTCGGTGACGCGGAACACGCTGCGCGCCACGTCGGTCGCATCGACGTTGAGTTCGATCGTGCCGGGAAAGGGAATGTCGCGGGCGGCGGGAAGCTGCCGTTCGACCGGCAAGGGCTGCGGCAGGCTAGGCTCGATCGCCGGCACCGCGGTGGAAAGCGACCCGGCTATCGCCATGGCCAGGTACAAGGGGGTGGAACGCATCGGGAAACAGGACCCATTATGATTATGGGCGAAGCATGCCGTCTTCGATGGCCTTCGTCACCCCCCTGCCGCGACGTGGTCAGCCACAGGTGGAACGGTGGCGATCAATGCGGATATCGTCGGTCGCCGGCCAGGCCTGATGCTCGGCCCACCATTTCACCGCGTCGGCGAGGCGGTCCTGCCAGCGGCGCCGGCTTGGCGGCTGATCGTCTGTCTTTATCTGTTCCATGGTCGTCTCCTTCGGTTCGACGACCATTGAAATATGGATATTCTGTCCCGATCGCCAATCGCTTATGAGTCATTTTAGATAAGGTGAGTTTATCGATATGGCGCGACAGATTCCGCCGCTCAGTGCGGTTCGGGTGTTCGAGGCGGCAGCCCGTCACCTCAATTTCACCCGTGCCGCCGAAGAGCTGGCGATGACTCAGGCGGCGGTCAGCTATCAGATCCGGATGATCGAGGACCGGCTCGGCACGGCGCTGTTCGTGCGGACCGGACGGCGGGTGTCGCTCAGTCCGGCGGGCCTGCGGCTCGCGCCGCAGGTGTCTGCGGCGTTCGACCTGCTCGACGAGGCGTTCGCCAAGGCGCGCCAGACCGAAGGCGGGGTGCTGACGATCAGTGCGGCGCCGGGGGTGGCAGCTGGCTGGCTGGGGCCGCGGCTCGCGCGCTTCCAGCTTGCCAAGCCGGATATCGCGGTGCGGCTGCTCGCGAGCCATGAACTGGTCAATTTCGCGCGCGACGATGTCGATGTCGGTATCCGGATCGGCAACGGGCAATGGCCCGGCCTGCGCGCGATCGAGATGTTCCCCGCCGAGTTCACGCCGATGTGTAGCCCGTCCTATCTGGAGCGGGTGGGGCCGTTCACCGATCCCGCGCAGCTGCTCGGCACCTTGCGGATGAACTCCGACGACATCTGGTGGCGAGCATGGTTCGGGCAGGTCGGAGTCGCCATTCCGGACGATTTCGCCCGCACCTCGATCCATGTCGATTCACAGGTGATCGAGGGCATGGCGGCACTGTCCGGCGACGGGCTCGCGATGCTCACCCCGCGCTTCTGGCCGTTCGAACTGGGGACGGGGCGGCTGGTGCAGATCTTCCCGCATGTCGGCCGCGGCGGCAGCTTCTGGCTGGTCTATCCCGAGCACCGGCACAATGCCGCCAAGGTGAAGGCCTTTCGCGAGTGGATAATGGCCGAGGTGGAAGCTGCCTGACGTCGAAGAGGCTTTCCCACGGCCCATTTTCCCCGCTACAGCTAAGCCATGACCGATATCGCCGAGCTGCCCGACGACAGCATCCGCAACACCCCCTTCGATAGCGCGCTGTCCGACCGCTATCTCGTCTATGCGCTGTCGACGATCACCGCGCGGTCGCTGCCCGATGTCCGCGACGGGCTGAAGCCGGTTCATCGCCGGCTGCTCTGGGCGATGCGGCTGCTGCGGCTGGACCCGACCGCGGGCTACAAGAAATGCGCGCGTGTCGTCGGCGACGTGATCGGCAAATATCATCCGCACGGCGACCAGTCGGTCTATGACGCGATGGTCCGCCTCGCCCAGACCTTCTCGCTGCGGTACCCGCTGGTCGACGGGCAGGGCAATTTCGGCAATGTCGACGGCGATAATGCCGCGGCCATGCGATACACCGAGGCGCGGCTGACCCCGGCGGCCGGCGAGCTGATGGCTGGCCTCGACGAGGGCACGGTCGATTTCCGGCCCACCTATAATGGCGAGGAGGAAGAGCCGGAAATCTTCCCCGGCCTCTTCCCCAATCTGCTGGCCAATGGCGCCAGCGGCATTGCCGTCGGCATGGCGACCTCGATCCCGCCGCACAATGTCGCCGAGCTGGTCGACGCGGCGGTCCACCTGATCGACAAGCCGGAGGCCGACAGCGCGGAGCTGATGCAGTTCGTTCGCGGGCCGGATTTTCCGACCGGCGGCGTGCTGGTGGATGGCGCGCAGTCGATCGCCGACGCCTATGCCAGCGGTCGTGGCGCCTTCCGCGTCCGCGCGCTGATCGAGAAGATCGACGAGAAGGGCGGGGGCTGGCACCTCGTCGTCAGCCAGATTCCCTATCAGGTTCCCAAATCTAAGCTGATCGAGGCGATCGCCGAACTGATCAACGAGAAGAAGCTGCCGATCCTGGCCGATGTCCGCGACGAGAGCGACGAGGATATCCGCATCATCCTCGAACCGCGCAGCCGGACAGTCGATGCCGACATGCTGATGGAAAGCCTCTACCGGCTGACCGACCTCGAAGTCCGAGTCTCGCTCAACCTCAACGTGCTCGACGATACCCGCACGCCGATGGTGATGAGCCTGGCCCAGGCGCTGTCGGCCTGGCTCAAGCATCAGTTCGAGGTGCTGGTCCGCCGATCGCAGCACCGGCTCGCCAAGATCGCCGATCGGATCGAACTGCTCGACGGCTATCTGATCGTCTATCTCAACCTCGACCGGATCATCCAGATCATCCGCGAGGAGGATGAGCCCAAGCCGGTGATGATCGCGGAATTCGGCCTGACCGACCGGCAGGCCGAGGCCATTCTCAACATGCGGCTGCGCAGCTTGCGCAAGCTGGAGGAAATGGAGATCCGCAAGGAGCGCGATACGCTCGATGCCGAGGGCAAGGATCTGGAGGCGCTGATCGCGAGCCCGGCCCGCCAGCGCACCCGGATGAAGCGGGACCTGGCTGCTTTGCGCACCCGCTATGGCCCCGAGACCGCGCTGGGCGCGCGCCGCACCACCTTGTCGGAGGCGGCGCCCGCGCGCGAAATCCCGCTGGAGGCGATGGTCGAGCGTGAGCCGGTGACGGTGATCCTGTCGCAGCGGGGCTGGATCAGGGCGATGAAGGGCCATCTGGACGACGCCGCGACGACGGCGGTCAAGTTCAAGGAAGGCGATGGCCCGGCCTATGCCATCAAGGCCCAGACCACCGATCGCATCCTGCTGGCGACCGATCAGGGCCGATTCTATACCTTGCCTGCCGACAAGTTGCCGGGCGGTCGCGGTTTCGGCGAGCCCGTCCGGCTGTTCGCCGACGTCGAGGCCGACGCGCGCGTCGTCGCCCTGCTGGTCGCCCGGCCGGGGGCCGAACTGCTGCTCGCATCGGCCGACGGTAAGGGGTTCGTCGTCGACATGGCCGAGGTGACGGCCGAGACCCGCAAGGGCAAGCAGATCGTCAACCTGCGCGACAAGGGGCGGCTGGCGGTGATCCATCCGGTCGCACCCGGCGACGATTATATCGCGGCGATCGGGGATAACCGGAAGATGGTGGTGTTTCCGCTCAGCGAACTGCCGCGCATGTCGCGCGGCCAGGGCGTGACCATTCAGCGCTACAAGGATGGCGGACTGTCCGATGCGATCAGTTTCAGGCTGGACGACGGCCTGAGCTGGACGATGGGCGGCGAAACGGGCCGCACCCGCAGCGAGACCGACCTGACGCCATGGCGCGCAGCGCGCGGGGCGGCGGGCCGTATGCCGCCGGTCGGCTTTCCGCGAGACAATCGCTTCCGCGGCTAAGTCTATGTGTAGTCAAAGGATTAAGTGCTCGGAAACAGAGCATTAACCCTGCGCTGCTAATGCCGTCAGACCATGCGGGCGGCAAAAACCAGGATCGTCACTTCTTCCGGCAACCCCGGAGACGACCGGCTGTTGCCCGCGCTCCAGCTTCCCGCCGCGCTTCAGGAACTGCTCGATACCCCCCGCACCGCCGCGCAGCAGGAGTTCATCGATACGCTGCCGATCGCGATCGCGATGATCTGCCTGGTCGATCGCAAACCGACAATATTGGCGCGAAACAGCGCTTTTCTGGACCTCGCCTCGCGCCATGGCCTGCCACGGCAGGCGGATCCGGCGCGGGACATCTGCACCGGGATCGGCCTGCCGCTGATGCCCGTGATCAGCGATTTCCTGGACGGCGACGAGCGCGAGCGCAGCTTCGACATGCAGGAGGGCGACGGTATCAGCGGGCGCCATTTCGCGGTGCGCCTGTCGCGGCTGGCGACCGCCGAATCACCGGTGCCGCGCTGTATCGTCTCGCTGATCGACCGCACCCAGCAGGTGGAGGGCGAGCGATCGCTGCGTACCCAGATGCTCCGCGACAGCCTGACCGGGTTGCCCAATCGCGCGGCCTTTGCCGAGCATATCGAGCAGGCGATGCTCAATTTCGAGACCGAGGGCCGGCAGTTCGCGGTGCTGCTGATCGACCTCACCCGCTTCAGCCGGGTCAATGAGGGGGTCGGCTCGCTGGCCGGCGACGAACTGATCATCACCGTCGCCCGCCGGCTGATATCGGCGCTGCGCGCGGGCGACGTGCTCGCGCGGCTGGCCGGCGACGAATTCGCGGTTCTGCTGAGCGTCGCCGATGACCCTGTCGAGGCGATGCGCGCCGCCCGGCGGATGCAGGCCTGCCTCGCCACCCCGATCCGGCTGGGCGATCTCGAGATCAAGATCGACTGTGCGGTGGGCGCCGCGATGATGACATCGGTGGTGGATGCCGCGGAGGACCTGATCCGCAACGCGCAGTTCGCGATGAAGCGCGCCAAACATTCGGGCCATGCGGAGCTGTACCAGGCGTGTGACAGCACCACCGCCCGCCAGCGCTTCAGCCTGGAGACCGAGCTGCGCCGTGCGATCGAGCGTGACCAGCTCCATCTCGCCTTTCAGCCGCTGATCGACCTGAAGAATGGCAGCGTGATCGGCTTCGAGGCGCTCGCCCGCTGGGATCATCCCGAAAAGGGGGCGATCTCGCCGGTCGAGTTCATCCCCGTTGCCGAGGAATCCGGGCTGATCGTTCCGCTGGGGCGCTGGGCGCTGCGCGCGGCCACCCGCACCCTGGCCGAATGGGATCGCAAGGCGGGATCGCCGCTGCCGGTGCATATGGCGGTCAATGTCTCTGCGGTGCAGTTTCATCGCGATGATGTCGTTTCGGCTGTCGAGGCGGCGCTGGCGGAGAGCGGCCTGGCCGGCAACCGGCTGAAGATCGAGCTGACCGAAAGCTGCATCGTGAGCGACCCCGATGGTATCGCCAAGGTGCTGCGTGCGATCCACGATCTCGACGTGATGATCGCGATGGACGACTTCGGTACCGGCTATTCGAGCCTGGCCTATCTCCAGCGGCTGCCGATCAACGTGCTCAAGATCGATCGCAGCTTCATCGCTCCGATGATGCAGGATCGCGATTCCGTCGCGATCGTTCGCGCGATCCTCGGGCTTGCCCTGGCGCTGGGCATGACCACCACCGCCGAGGGTGTCGAGACGGCCGATCTGGTCGAGACGCTGACCGGCCTGGGCTGCGATGTGGCGCAGGGCTATTATTTCGCCCGGCCGCTGCCGTCGGACGAAGCCTTTGCCTATCTGCGCGACCGCAGCGCCTGAGCCAGTTCATCCGCGACGATCGCCTCGATCCGCTCGCCGCCCGGAAAATCCTCCGCCACCCAGCGCCGTTCTATCGCCTGTATCGTGGCGGCGACGGTCGGCCCGGCGGGGAGCCCCCGCTCGATCAGTACGCCGCCGGTGACGGGCAGGCGCGGCCGTTGCCAATGGGCAAGTCGATCCAGTCCGAGGGACTCGATCGGGCGGTCTCCACGCAGCAGCAGGTCGGTCGCCACCTCGACGCCGAAACGATAGGCCAGTGCGGCGGGGGCCGCGTCGGCCGCCTCCGCTGCTGCTTCGAGCCGCCGGGTAGCGGCTTTCGATAATTTGAGCCGCTGGGCGACCGTCGCCGCGACGGCGGCGTCCACCGGCAACAATGCGCCGAGGCGCCGCAATGCGTCGCCGGCGACGCCTGCCGCCCGCTCCCGCGCGATCAGCCGTTCGAGGCGGACGACGCCGGTTTCGTCGATCTCGGGGATGATCGGCCGGAACAGGCCATTGTCGACCATCAGCCTTATGGTGGCGCCGGGATCGCTGCCGCCCAGCAGTTTCAGCAGTTCGTCGGCGATACGCTCCCGCGACAGCGCCATCAGATCATTGGCCCGGGCGACGCAGGCGGCGAGCGCCGCGCCATCGGGCGCCCCGCGGCCGAAGCGCGCATGGAAGCGGAACAGCCGCAGGATGCGCAGATGATCCTCGGCAATGCGCTGGAGCGGATCGCCGATGAAGCGTACGATCCCGGCCTCCAGATCGGCGACGCCACCGTAATAATCGTGGATCTCGCCGCTCAGCGGATCGGCCGACAGCGCATTGATGGTGAAGTCGCGGCGCGCGGCGTCCTCCCGCCATTCGTCGGTGAAGGCGACCACCGCGCGGCGTCCATCGGTGGTGACGTCCCGCCGCAACGTCGTCACCTCGACCGGGCCGGACGGGAGCAGGGCCGTCACCGTGCCATGCGCGATTCCGGTCGGGATCGCCTTGAAGCCCGCCTCCTTGATCCGCCGACTGCTCTCCTCCGGCAGCAGGCGCGTCGCGCAGTCGATGTCCTTGACCGGAAGGCCGAGCAGCGTGTCGCGCACCGCGCCGCCGACGAAGCGGATGTCCCCCGCGCGGCCGCCAAGCGCCTCGATCAGGCGATCGAGCCCCGCCACGTGCCGCCATGCCGCGTCCGGAAGAAGCGTCATCGCACGGCTTCCATCGCCGCGCGCAGGCGTGGCGCGAGGTTGACGATCAATCCGGCCGTGACCCCCCAGATCCGCTCCTGTGGCCAGTCGATCTCGTAGTAGAAGCGTTCGATGCCGTCATAGAGGGCGGATTTCTGCAAATGGTTCGCCTCGGCAAGGAGATGGTCGAGCGGCACTTCGAAGATGCCCGCCACCTCCGCCTCATGCGGGCTGAGCGCCAGCCCATCGGGGATCACGCCGAGCACCGGCGTGATCAGGTAGCCGGTGCCGGTGATATGGCTGCGTGTGGCGCCGACGACGTCGACCCGTTCGGCGGGCAGCCCGATCTCTTCCCAGGCCTCGCGCAGCGCGCCGTCGATCGGCCCGTCGTCATCGGGGTCCAGCCGCCCGCCCGGGAAGGCTACCTGCCCGGCATGGGCGCGCAAGCCGGCATGGCGGACGGTGAACACCACCCGTGGCTGTGGGGCATCGATGATGGGCACCAGCACCGCCGAAGCGATGAGGCGCGCCGGATCGAGGGCCAGGCCGCCCTGCTGAATAATCGGCGTTCCCGCGTCAGGGGCCGCCGCGAGGCTGCGGCGCAGGCGATCTGCAAGCCCGCTCACTGCGAATCGAGCGCGAAGAACTGGCCTTCGCTCCAGACACCGACAGGTTCCTCGCCGCTTTCAAGCGCCAGGTTGACCAGTTCATAATAGACCGGCCGTGCGATCAGTGCATCCAGCCCCTTGCGGACCGTGACATAGGGGTGGGGGCCATCCTCTTTCTCCGTCACCGTCAGCGGATGATCGGCATCGGCGACGACGAGATCGCCGGTGTTGAGCCGGAACGCCAGGCGGCGGTCGCGGCCTTCGCCTTCGGCTTTCATCTCGACGGCCAGGAAAGGGGCGTCGTCGACCGCGATCGTCAGCTTTTCGGCGGGCGTGACCAGCACATAGCTACCGTCGGGTTCGCGGCGCAGGATCGTCGAGAAGAGGCGGACCATCGCCGGGCGGCCGATCGGGCTGCCCTCATGATACCAGGTGCCGTCGCTGGCGATTCGCATGAAGCTGTCGCCGCAATGCTCGGGGTTCCACGTCTCGACCGGCGGCAGGCGCTTCTCGGCCGCGAAGGCGGCGATGTCGCTCAGGGAGAGGCCGGTAAAATCGGGGGCGGGACGGCTTTCAGGCATGCGCGCGATGTGCCGCCAAAGCGCGCGCGGTACAAGGGCGGATCAGCTTCCGATTGCAGCGGCGAGCCCGACATTGGGGCGCGGCCCGAGCGCGCCCCTTTCCGGCAGCACCTGGCCCGGCCTCAGCCGGGCGAGAAGCCGATGTCGCTCGACCGGTCCGGGCAAGGCCCAGCCCTGCGTATGCCGGGCGGAGAAGCCGAAGAAGCGCTCATAGTAGCTCGCGTCGCCGATCAGCGTCATCGGATCGCTGGCAGCGGCATCGGCCTCGTCCAGCATCCGGACCATCAGTTCGCGCCCGATGCCGTCGCGCTGCCGTTCGGGCCGCACCGCCACCGGGCCGACCAGGATGAGCGGGGTGACGCGCCCGTCGGCTTCGGCAAGCTGGACCGGCCAGCACAGGACCACGCCGACCAGCACGCCTTCTTCCACCGCGGCGAAGCTCAGCGCAGCGATCGGATCGGTGCCCTCGCGCAGCTTATAGGCCGTACGTCCTCGCCGATCGGTCCCGAAGGCAAGGTCGAGCAGATGCTCAATCTCGGCAGGGCGGATCGAGGCGATGGAGACGAACTGGATCAATGCTGTGGGGCATCCTTGTCGAAATGGAGGGCGCGCTTTAGCGTTCCCATGCTGAATGTGAAGCGAAAACAGGATGACGATCGGATGAAGCTCTATGACGGCGCTTGGGCGCCCAGCCCCCGGCGGGTCCGCATCTATCTGGCCGAAAAGCGAATCGATGTGGAGCGGGTCGTCATCGACCTGAAGCAGGGCGAGCATCTCACCCCCGGTTTCGTCGGGATCAACCCTCAGCGCCAGCTGCCCGCATTGCTGCTGGATGATGGGACGTTGCTGGACGATTCGCTCGCCATCTGCCGCTATTTCGAGGCGCTGCAGCCCGATCCGCCGCTGTTCGGCACGGACCCGCGCGAGATCGGCCTGGTCGAAGCCTGGCTGCGCCGGATCGAGCATGACTGTTTTCAGGCGGTGGCGCTGGCCTTTCGCAATCGCGTTCCGGCTTTTGCCGGCCGGGCCCTGAGCGGCCAATGGCCGAGGATCGAACAGATTCCGGACCTGGTGGAACGCGGCCGCTGCATGTGGAGCGCCTTCGTCGAGCTGTTCGATGCCCATCTGGCGCGGCAAAGCTATGTCGCCGGAGAGGCGTTCACGATGGCGGACATCGCGGCGCTGGTCGCGATCGACTTCGGCATCGACACCCGTCTGCCCGATCCGCGCGAACGCCATCCCGCGCTGGCCAGCTGGCATGCCGCCGTCTCCTCCCGCCCGTCCGCCGCGGCATGAGTCTTTTCCCCAGCGAATGTGGAAAGGCTGTGGATAAGCTGTGGACAGGCTGTCGCGCGGGCATCGCCCGTAACGATCCGACCCGCCTTGCCCGATTTTCGGGCAGCGCCTATCGGGTGGCGCCATGACCCCCGAATTCGGATCGAGCCGTACCGCCATCGTCACCGGCGCCGCCAAACGGATCGGCGCCGAGATCGCCTCGGCGCTCGCGGCTGACGGCTGGGATGTCCTCATCCATTACCATCATTCGGCCACGGAAGCCGATGCGCTGGCTGGACGATTGCCGCGTGCCCGCACCGTCGCGGCGGATCTGGCGGCGGCGGACGGCGCGCAGCGGGTGATGGCCGCGCTTGCGGGTATGCCGCCACCCGCGCTGCTGGTGAACAGTGCGTCCGCTTTCGTCTATGATTCGCTCGACGACTTCTCCGTCGAGGCGTGGGACATGCACATGGCAGCCAATGCGCGCGGGCCGGCGTTGCTGTCGCGCGCCTTCGCCGGGGCCGTGCCGGAAGGGCAGGGCGGGCTGATCGTCAACATGCTCGACGCCAAGCTGTCGGCGCTCAATCCCGACTTCTTCACCTATACCATCTCCAAGATCGCCTTTGCGGGCGTGCACGAACTGCTGGCCCGTTCGCTGGCGGCCTCGCGCATCCGGGTCAATGCGATCGCGCCATCGGTCACGCTGGTATCGGGGCCGCAGAGCCGCGAGAATTTCGAAAAGGTCCATGCGCTCAATCCGCTCGGACGCGGCGTGGACGTCACCGAGATCGTGGCGGCACTGCGTTTCCTGATCGCGGTGCCGACGATCACCGGCCAGACGATCACGCTTGACGGGGGCCAGCGCTTTCTGGGTCTATCCCGCGATGTCCAGTATCTTGGTCAGGAGCCGTGATGGATCCCGCCTCGCTCGACGGGCTCGTCCCCGATCATCTTCTGCCGCGAACCCGCCGGATATTGCTGCGCGATTTCGCCGTCCCGGTGGATATCGGCTTCCATGATTTCGAGGTCGGCAACCCGCAGCGGGTGTTCGTCACCGCCGAGGTCTGGCTGGAGGAGGCCGCCTTCGCCGCGGAGGACAAGGTCGCGATCGCCTGGGACTATGACTTTCTGCGCACCGAAATCCTCGCGCTGGTCGCGGGGCGCCGCTACAATCTCCAGGAGACGCTGGCGCGGGATATCTACACATTGGTAGCCGCGCGGGCCGGGGTGAAAGGGCTGCGCATCTCGATCAGCAAGCCCGACGTCTATCCCGATTGCGCGGCAGTCGGGGTCGAGCTGAGCAGCTTCTAGATTGCCCTCAACGGCGGGCGCAGAGCCGCCGCTCGAGGTTGCCTTCTCGCTAGCGTACAGCCGGCGCGGGGGGCTGACGTATGATCGTCCGGCCGCAGGGGCCGAGCTGCGCCAGCACATATTGATAGTCCTGGCGTACCGATTCCGCGTTCGAGGCTGACAGCGCGGCGATGCTGCGGCCCGGCAGGCGGGGGGGCAGGAAGCAGGCGAGCCTGTACCAGAGCAGGCTGTCCTTCGCCGGTGCGCGCGCGCTGTCATCGACCATCTCGCCCAGTGCGACTGCCCATTGCGGCTGTTCGCCGGGGCGGCGCAGGACCGATAGCGAGATGGGGCGGTTGTCGGGCGTGGTGAGGAAAATCTGGGATTCGCTCTCACCGGGAATCGCCCCCGGGACATGGAAGGCGTTGCCGATACCGGTCACGAAGGGCGGCGCCGACGCCGAACTCGCTTCCGTCAGGAGGATTCGCAGGACCGATTCGCTCGATTGCGTCCAGTCGAGCTGGGAATAAGGTGAAGTGAGGCGCAGCTCGAGCGGACGCTGCGGCACCCTGTCGGCGAAAAGGATGAAGCGTGCTTTTTTCAGCTTCGGTGCCTTACCCTTCGCATCGAGCGGAACGTCGACAATATAGCTGATCTGACCGGGCAGGCCGTCGCTGCCGCGGAGCAGCATTCCGGTCTCGGCCTGGATCAGAAAGCGGGCCTTGCCTGCCGAAAGGCCGGGAGCAAGCTCGCCTTTCAGCCGCTCCGCCTTGATGACCGTCACGCCGGTGACGACCTGCGCGGAGAAGGCCAGATCGGCGAGATCAGCATAGGAAAAGCCCCGTATTCCGGGGCTGGAACGGGGTGGGGCCGGGGGTGCCGCTCCGGTCTGGGCGAGCGACGTTGCAGCTGGAATGAGCAAGGATGCTGTTGCAAAAGTAAAGATCGTGCCAAAGTTCGGCAATGGACGGCGCTTACCCTTTCTGGGCATGGGCATTTTCCTCATTTCCGCTGCGGGGGCGGCTTCCATAGACCCGAAGGTGCTGGGGTGTCATGCCGGAAAACCTCACACGGGCGGGTGTTTCGGTTATTGCGTCCATCGAACTGTCGCGATAAGGACACACCTCCGCTAAATATCATAATATAAACGGCGGGGTTGAGGCCGGGCGCTGGTGGCACTCCCATTGGTGCGTCCCGGGCATTTTTGCTGGCTTTTCGGAGGGAGTGTCATTCCTTAATGGCTTACGGTGATCAAACCATGAGCACCCGCAAGGCGGTGTCGATAGCCATGGTGATCGTTCTCCATGCGATCATCGGCTACGCCTTCGTGACCGGGCTTGCTTATAACGTCGTCAAGAAGGTCGCCAGAGACCTGAAGACGTTCGACGTCGAAGAGGAGGCTCCGCCGCCGCCGGACAAGCCGCCGCCCCCGCCGCCTGAGACGCGGGTCGAGCCGCCGCCCGTCGTTGCGCCGCCGCCGATCGTTCAGGTCGCGCCGTCCGTGGCTCCGCCGATGGTGACGGTGCCCTCGCCGCCGCCGCCGCAGATCACGCCTTCGGCTCCTCCGGCACCGCCGCCACCGGCAGTTTCTCGGAGGCTGGAGCCGCGCGGTACGCCGGGTGAGTGGGTGACGCCGGAGGATTATCCCTCCGCCGATCTGCGCGCCGAGAATCAGGGCACGACCAGCTTCGAACTGGCGATTGGCGCTGACGGCAAGGCGACGGACTGCCGGGTCACCAATTCGAGCGGCTTCCCGTCGCTGGATGCGAAGGCCTGTCAGATGCTGCTTCGCCGCTCACGCTTCAAGGCGCAGCTCGATGGCAACGGGCAACCGATGCCGGCGACCTATCGCAACCGCGTGCGGTGGCAGATTCCCAAGGATTGAGTTTTGGCCGGGCCGGCGCCTGATGCCGGTCCGGCTTTTCATTGATCACAGAAATTAGACAGATTCAGAGAAGGACAAGAAGTTTATGGCTAGTCCCGCAGCCGATGGTTCGAACCCCTATGGCCTTATGGCCGCCCTTGAGCAGGGCGGTACGATTGCCTGGGCCGTGTTCCTCATCCTCGTCGTCATGTCGGCGGCATCGTGGTACATCATGTTCACCAAGCTGCTCGAGCAGCAGAAGATCCTGAACCAGGGCAAGCGCGCCCGCGCTGCCTTCTGGACGGCGCCGAGCCTCCGCGACGGCCAGGCCAAGCTGGAGAAGAACTCGGCCTATCGCCAGATCGTCGACGACGGCCTGCTCGCTCAGGAGCAGCACACCAAGCTGACCGACCCGGTCGACCAGCATGAGTGGCTGACCGGCTCGCTGGCGCGCAGCCAGGCGCTGATCAACTCGAAGCTGGGCAACGGTCTCGCCGTTCTTGCGACGGTCGGTTCGACCTCGCCGTTCGTCGGCCTGTTCGGCACCGTGATCGGCATCTACCGCGCGCTCATCAAGATCGGTGCGGCCGGTCAGGCCTCGATCGACGCCGTCGCCGGCCCGGTCGGTGAGGCGCTGATCATGACCGCTCTGGGTCTGGCCGTGGCGGTTCCCGCGGTGCTTGGCTACAACTGGCTGATCCGTCGCAACAAGGTCGTTGCCGAGGAGCTTTCGGCTTTCTCGACCGATCTGCATGGCTACATGGTTTCGGCCGGCGCGGTGAAGCCCGCCGTCTCGGTCAAGGCCGCTGCTCCGGCGCCTGCCGTCAAGAAGTAAGCGCGTGTTCGATGGGGGCGGGCGCTGTCGCGTCCCGCCCCTGTCGCGAAGGACATCAAGCCCGGTTGCCGGCCTCCAGGCCGGATTTCAGTCCGGGCCGACCAAGTAGATAGGATTTGCGCCGATGGCCATGAGTGCCGGCCCAGCCGAAAACGACGCCCCGATGTCGGACATCAACACGACGCCGCTCGTCGACGTCATGCTGGTGCTTCTGATCATCTTCCTCATTACCGTCCCGGTCGTCATCCAGACCGTTCCCGTGAAGCTGCCGAGCGTGGTGTTCGAAGCGACGACGACGAAGCCCGAGAATGTGGCTCTGACCGTGCGTGCCGCCCCCAACGGGGCCTGCGAGGTCTATTGGGGCCTTACCAAGGTGAGCTCGGGCGAGCTGATCGACCGTGCGGTGGTGAAGCTTCGCAAGGAGATCGACCGGCAGGGTGGTCCTAACGCCCCCGGCCTCGAGCTTCCCGAAGTGCACATTCGCGGTGACGTCAACACGCCGTACCGGTGCATTGGCGGCGCGGTCTATTCCATGCAGCGTGCAGGCTTCGTTCGCGTCGGCTTCATTTCCGAGCCGCCCGCGGGCTATACCAACGCGCGTCTCTGATCTCGCTTCCCAGGAGTTATAGTCATGGCAATGGCCGCAAGTACGACTGAAGGCGAGCCGATGATGGACATCAACACCACGCCGTTGATCGACGTGATGCTGGTGCTCCTGATCATGTTCATCATCACCATCCCGATCCAGACCCACGCCGTGAAGCTGGATCTGCCGGTCGATGACGGCAAGAACACGCCGCCGCCGATCGATCCGGTGAAGAACAAGGTCGTCATCACCGCCACCAATGAGGTGACGTGGAACGGCACGCCGATCGATCTGATGCGTCTGCGTCAGTATCTGGACATCACCCAGACGATGAACCCGATCCCCGAGCTGCATCTTCAGCCCGAAGCCCAGGCCCGTTACGACCTGGTCGACCGCGTTCTGGCGGTGACCAAGCGGGCGCAGGTCGAGAAGATGGGTTTCGTCGGCAATGAGGCATATGCCACTGCCTTCTGATCGGTAGGCGATCGACGGAATTGGAAAGGGCGGCTCTCGGGCCGCCCTTTTTGTTATGGCTGTGTCATATGCTCCGGACGAGGAGCGGGCGGCTTCCCGCGCTCACCCCAGCTTCGCGAACTCGCGGAGCGGCACTTCCGGGCGGGCGCCGAAATGCGAGATCACCTCGGCGGCGGCAAGGCCGGCGATCCGCGCGCATTCCGCGAGAGGCAGATTGCGGGTCAGGCCATATAGAAAGCCGGCCGCGTAGAGATCGCCGGCGCCGGTGGTGTCGACGACGCGCTCGACATGGGCGGCGGGACTCGTCACGCGCTCGCCGCCCCGAACCACGACCGATCCCCTGGCGCCAAGCGTCACCGCCGCGAGATCGACCATCGTCGCGACTTTGCCGAGCGCGGCATCCAGGTCTTCGGTCTCGAACAGGGCGAGCAGTTCGCTGTCATTGGCGAAAAGTATATCGACCCGGTTGGCGATCAGATCGAGAAAGTCGGCGCGGTGGCGATGCACGCAGAAACTGTCCGACAGTGATAGAGAGACCTGACGGCCTGCCGCATGGGCGATGTCGGCGGCACGCCGAAAGGCGTCCTTGGCGTGCGGTTCGTCGTACAAATAGCCTTCCATATAGGTGATCTTCGCCGAGGCGACGAGCGCCTCGTCGATATCGTCGGCGGTCAGATTCACGCAGGCGCCCAGATAGGTATTCATCGTCCGCTCGGCATCCGAAGTGACGAAGATGATGCAGCGTGCAGTCGAAGGGCCATCCGCCGCCATCGGCGTGGTGAAGCGCACGCCCGAGGCGAGCAGATCGTGCCGATAGGCGGCGCCCAGCTCATCATCGCGCAGCTTGCCGATATAGCCGCAGGCGGCACCCAGCGAACCGAGCCCGGCGATCGTGTTGCCGGCCGATCCGCCCGATGCGCGGGTTGCAGGCCCCATGGCGGCATAGAGCCGTTCCGCGGTGGCTTCGTCGATGAGGGTCATCCCGCCCTTGTTGAGTTCATGATCGACGAGGAACTGGTCCTCGGCATGGGCAAGAAGGTCGATGATGGCATTGCCGATACCGATGACATCGAGGGTCGCTTCGCTCATGAATTATCCTTGCGCTGGGCAGATGCGCCCGTGGAAAAATTATGCCATCCCCATGCCGCGCACCTTTCGCGCCCGCAAGCCCAGATGGAATATGCTCGACGAACTGGATGATCTGCTGACCAAAGCGTGCGACTGGCACGCCGAGGGGCACGGCGTGGCGATCGCCACGGTGATGGAAACATGGGGATCGGCGCCGCGCCGCAGGGGATCGCATGCGATCATCCGCGATGACGGGCTGTTCGAGGGCTCCGTCAGCGGCGGTTGTGTCGAGGGCGATGTGCTGTTCGCCGCTCAGGCTCTGCTGGAGGCGGGCGGCGGATATGAACGCCGCGAATATGGCGTTCAGGATGAGAATGCCTGGACCTTCGGACTGGCCTGCGGCGGGCGCATCGCCGTGCTGATCCAGACCGTCGATCCCCAGCATTATTCGCCTCAGCTTATCAGGCGGGTCATCGCGGAACGGCATGCCGGACGAGCGGTCGCCGTCCGTACCGATCTGACGACCGGCCTCAGTGCCGAGGTGGCGGCCGGCACGGCCGGCGATGAGGACGATCATTATGTGAACTTCTATCCGCCGCCGCTGCGGATGCTGATCGTCGGCGCCGTCCATGTCAGCCAGGCGCTGGTGCCGCTCGCGCGCCAACTGGGCTACCGGGTCCAGATCGTCGATCCGCGCGACAGCTTCGCCGCGGCGGATCGCTTCACCGACATCGCTGTCGACACCCGCTGGCCGGACGAGGCCTTTGCCGAATGGCGGCCCGATGGCGGCACAGCGATCGTCACCCTGACCCATGACCCCAAGATCGACGATCCGGCGCTGGCGGCGGCGCTGCGCAGTGATGCTTTTTACATCGCCGCGCTCGGCTCGCGGCGGACCCAGGCGAAACGGCTCGAACGGCTCGCTCCGATGGGCTTCACCGCCGAGCAGCTTAGCCGCATCGACGGCCCCGCCGGGCTCGCCATCGGTGCGGCGACTCCCGCCGAGATCGCATTGTCGATTCTTGCCGGCTCGATCGCCGCGCTGCGCGGGACATGACGGTCGGCGCCATCCTGCTGGCGGCCGGTAGCGCCAGGCGGATGGGTGAGGACAAGCTGATTGCCGATCTCGGCGGAAAGCCGCTGGTCGAGCATGCGCTCGCGGCGATCCATATCGCGGGGCTGGCCGGGCCGATCATCGCGGTGGCGCCGGGTAGCGCTCTGGCCGCGCGATTCGCGGGACAAGGACGCCTCGTCGAGGTCATGGATCACGCGCTTGGCATGGGGCATTCGCTTCGGGCTGCAATCGGACAGGTGCCGGCCGACTGGACGGCGGTGCTCGTCTGCCTCGGCGATATGCCTTTTGTCCGGCCGGAGACGCTGGCGCTGCTAGCCTCGCGCGCAACGGCGGCAGCGATCATCCGGCCGGTCCATGAGGGCAGGCCGGGTAATCCACTGCTGTGGGGGCGCGACCATTTCGCCAGGCTTGCGCGGTTGACCGGGGATCGAGGCGGGCGTGACCTGCTCCGCCAGCACCCGGCGGAGCTGATGGAATGCGACGACGGCGGCGTATTGATCGATATCGATACGCCCGAGGCGCTGGACCTGGCGAGGCGGGGCGCCTTTCCTTGAGCCGGCTTATCAGAGGCTTCGCAGGGCCGCAGCGGGGCGCGCGGCGAGTACCGGCAGGGAGCCGATCAGCCCGATTCCCAGGGTTCCGATGGCGCCGATCGCCAGGGTCGCGAACACCGTCGGCCAGTCGGTCGCCCATTTCAGGTCGAATATCTGGGTCGCGACATACCAGCCAGCCGCTGTCCCTGCCGCCAGGGCCAGCGCCGCGACCACCAGAGCGAGCAGCGCATATTCGATCGCCTGCGCCAGCAATATCTGGCGGCGGCTCGCGCCCAGCAGCTTGAGCAGGACCGCGTCATAAAGGCGCGCCCGGCGCGATGCGGCGATCGCGCCGACCAGGACGGCGATTCCCGCCGCCAGCGTGACCGAGGCTGCGGCGCGGATCGCGGTGGCAAGCTGGCCGAAGATCGTCGAGATCTGCCCGACGACATCCTTGACCCGGATCAGCGATACCGATGGGAATCCACCGATCACCGCCTTGTTGACCGCGGCTTCGCGCGGGTCGGGCAGGGCGATGGTCGCCATATAGCTGTGCGGCGCGCCTTCGAGCGCGCCCGGCGCGAAGATGATGCCGAAGTTGAAGCCCATCGTCTCCCAATTGACCCGGCGGATCGAGGCGACCCTGGCCTCCATCTCGACCCCCAGCACCGAGAAGGTCATTGCATCGCCCGGTTTGAGGTCGAGTGCCTTCGCGGCCTGTTCCTCGATCGAGACCAGCGGTGGCCCCGCATAGTCGGCCGGCCACCACTGCCCTGAGAGAAGCTCATTGCCCTCCGGCAGCGTCGCCGCATAGGTGATGCTGCGGTCTCCGTTCAGGATCCAGGCGCCCTTCGGGACCGGCTTCATATCGGTCACACGGACACCGCGTACCGCGACCACCGATCCGCGCAACGAGGGCACGCTGTTGATCCGGGCTTCGGGTGCCTGGGCGAGGATGGTCTGGCGGAACCGGCCGATATCGTCGGTCGGCACGTCGAGCGCGAAGAAATTGGGCGCGGTGGCGGGGACCGTCCGCTCGATCTGGTTGGCGAGATTGGTCTGGAGCACCGCCAGCATCACGAACAGGGTGAGGCCGAGGCCCAGCGCGATGATCAGCCGGTCGGTCTGCGCCGCTGGCCGATGAAGATTGGCGATGGCGAGGCGGAGCAGCGGGCGGCGCGGGCGAGGCAGGGCACGGGCGACGCGCTTCACCAGCCGGCCGATCCCGCCGAGCAGCAGGAAGATGACGACGGTACCGCCCAGGAAACCGGCGCTGAGCAGCGGCTGTCGCGCGGTGCCGATCGCCAGCCCGGCGATGCCCAGTGCGGCCAGCGCCATCGGCAGCAACACCGTCCAGCGCGGCATGCCGAACGGTTCGACCCGGGCGCGGAAGATCGCCGCCGGGCTGATCTGTCCGGCACGGCTCAGCGGTGCGAGGCTGAACAGCAGCGCGGCGAGCAGGCCATAGACCGCACTGATCGCCAGCGGCAGTGGGAAGATCGCGAATTTCGGTGCGACGGGCAGGGCGTCTCCCGCCATCCAGCCGACGATCGCCGGCACCGCTGCCCCCATCGCCAGCCCGGCCAGGACCGCGCCACCGGCGACGATCGCGACCTGGATCAGATAGATGCGGAAGATCGTCTGCGCGGAGGCGCCCAATATCTTCAGCGTGGCGATGGCGGGGCGCCGCTGATCGAGCCAGGAGGCGACGCCATTGCCTACTCCGATCCCGGCGACGATGAGCGCGGTCAGCCCCACCAGCGTCAGGAACTGGCCGAGTTGATCGACGAAGCGGCGCAGGCCGCGCGCCGCATTGGTGCGGTCGCTGACCTCCCAATTGGCATCGTGGAAGCGATCCTCGAGCTTCAGGGCCAGGGCATGGGCATCCTGATCGCCGGGCAGGCGAATGCGGTAGCGGGTGGTGTAGAGGCTGCCGGGCTGCACCAGGCCGGTCGCCTCCATTCCCTCGCGCGATACCAGGATGCTGGGCCCGAGGGTGAAGCCTTCGCCCACCCGGTCGGGCTCGTCGGCGATCAGCCCGACGATGCGCAGCTGCGCCTCACCCACCTTGATCCGCTCGCCGACCCGCAGCGACAGCCGTTCGACGAGCGCCGGGGCGACGACCGCATCGAGGCCGGTCGGACCCGTGCCGAGCGCACCGGGCGCGAGCGTCAGCTGGCCGTAGAGGGGCCAGGCCGCATCGACGCCCTTCAGCTCCGCGAGCACCGATGCCTGGGCATCCAGCCGGGATGCCATCGCCCTCAGGCGGATGCTGCGCGACAATGTGCCATATTGCGCGAAGGCCGCGCGTTCGGCCACGGTGGCGTCGCGCTGGCTGACCTGAAGCTCGATGTCGCCGCCCAATATCTCCCGCCCGCGGGCGTCCAGTTCGGCGGTGATCGCCTGGCCGAGGCTGCCGACCCCGGCGAGGCCGGCGACGCCGAGGAACAGGCAGATGATCAGCAGGCGCAGCCCCTTAAGGCCGCCGCGCATATCGCGCAGCGCCAGCGCCCAGGAGATGTTCATGCGGCCCGCTTGTCCGACAGGATCGCGCCGTCGCGCATTTCCACCACCCGTGCGCAGCGTTCGGCCAGCGCCGGATCATGGGTGATGATGAGCAAGGTTGCCCCGGTTTCGCGCTGGCGATCGAAGATCAGGTCCATGATCGCGGTACCCGTCGCCGCATCGAGATTGCCGGTCGGTTCGTCGGCGAAGATCAGCGCCGGGCGCGGCGCGGTGGCGCGTGCGATCGCGACCCGCTGCTGCTCGCCGCCAGAAAGCTGCGCGGGGTAATGATCGAGCCGGTGCCCGAGGCCTACCGCTTCAAGCTCGGCGCGCGCCCGTGTGAAGGCGTCGCCGTCGCCCGCCAGTTCCAGCGGCACCGCGACATTTTCCAGCGCAGTCATGGTCGGCAGCAGGTGAAAGGCCTGAAGAATGATGCCGATGCGTCCGCGCCGGGCCGCTGCCAGAGCATCTTCATCGAGCGCGCCGAAATCGAGGCCGGCGATCATGATCCGGCCGTCATCGGCGCGCTCGAGGCCCGAAAGGACCGCCATCAGCGATGATTTTCCCGATCCTGACGGCCCGAGCAGCGCGACCGTCTCACCTCCGTCGATAGCGAGATCGATGCCCTTTAGGATATCGACCCGCGCCGAACCCTTGCCCAGCGCGAGGCGAACGGCGCTGGCGTCGATGATGGGAGCTGTCATGCGGGTGATGCGATCCTCGGATGTTGCTGCCCCGCAACATGAGGATCGGGGGCGTCCGGATCAATGGGGCGGGGCGGATTTTCCAACCAGCCCATCATGCCGGCGAAAGCTGAAATCTCCCTGGCTTCCTGGACAGGTGCACAAGGAGATATCCTGGCTTTCGCCGGGGGAGGCGAAAAGGCTATGCCGCCTTTGGTCCGAGGGCAGCCATGCGCTGCAGCTCCGGCAGTGCCCTGTCGAGCGCGCTCTGCCGATGGTCGTCGCAGCGCGGCATCCGGTTCCAGGCATCGAGCGCGGCGATCTTGTAGGCCTCGGCCAGGGTGGGGTAGTTGAACGTATTCTCGACGAAATAGTCGATGGTGCCGCCCAGGTTGAGCACGGCCTGACCGATATGGATCAGTTCGGTCGCGCATTCGCCTATGATATGGACGCCGAGCAGGCGGCGATCCTCGAGTGCGAAGATCAGCTTCATCATGCCCGATTGCATGCCCATGATATGGCCGCGTGAGGTCTCCCGGAAGCGGGCGATGCCGCATTCATAGGGAATGCCCTTTTCCCGCACTTCCTGTTCGCTGAGGCCGACGGTCGAGATTTCGGGCACCGCATAGATGCCATAGGGGAAGTAGGCCGGGGCCGGCGGCATCGGCGCGCCAAAGGCGTGGCAGGCGGCGATGCGGCCCTGTTCCATCGACGTCGAGGCGAGGCTGGGGAAGCCGATCACGTCGCCGGCGGCGTAGATATGCGGAACGTCGGTCTGGAGCGTTTCGGGGTCGACCTTGAGGCGGCCGCGGCTGTCGGCTTCCAGCCCGCAATTTTCGAGCCCCAGCGTCGCGGTGGCGCCGATGCGGCCGGCCGCGTAGAGCAGCATTTCGGAGCGGATGCGGCGGCCGTCCTCCAGCACCGAGATGGCCCAGCCCTGGCCGTCGATATCGACCCGTTCGACCTTGGCGCCAAGCCGGATCGACATGCCGCGATCCCGCAGCTGGTGAACGAAATCCTCGATGATCTCGCGATCGACGAAGTCGAGGAAGGTATCGCGCGGCTCGATCAGCGTCACCGGCACGTCGAGCGCCGAGAAGATCGTGGCATATTCGATGCCGATCACGCCCGCGCCGATCACCGTCAGGCTGCGCGGTACGCGGGGTTCGGAAATCATGTCGTCGCTGTCGAGGATCGTCGTGCCGTTGAACGGGATCGTCGACGGGCGATAGGGGATGGTGCCGACGGCGACGAGGATACGCTCGGCCTCCAGAACCTGGATGTCGCCCCGCGGGCATGTCACCTGAATTTCGTTCGGCCCGCGAAACTGCGCGGCCCCCTCCATGGTGCGCACGCCGTTGCGGGTGAACTGATGCTCGAGCACGTCGATTTCATGCTCCAGCGTCATCTTCAGCCGGGCATTGAGATCCTGGCCGTCTATGTCCTTCTTGACGCGATAGGCGCGGCCGTAGAAGCCACGCTCGCGCCAGCCCGACAGGTTCAGCACCGTCTCTCGCAGGGTCTTCGACGGGATGGTGCCGGTGTGAACCGAAACGCCGCCGACGCGGTAGCGGTTCTCGATGACGAGCACCGACTTGCCCAGCTTGGCGGCCTGAATGGCGGCGCGGCGCCCCGCCGGTCCGCTGCCTATCACGATCAGTTCGTAGCGCATTACATCCCCCGGTTGCCCCGCCGTCGCGAGTCCGAGGGAGCACCCTGCATCGGGAGTTCGGAAGATATGGTTAACGGGGTTGATCATTGCTAGGCAGAAGCCCAGCCTTCAGGTCCAGCCCCCTCGCGCCGAGTTGATCGATGTCTTTGAACCAGTATTTTTGGACGAACCAGGGTGAGCCGATCAATAAGTGGCTCCAATATCTGCCGATCTACGAACGCTATTTTTCGAGATACCGGGATCGGCGGATCATGTTCCTGGAGATCGGCACCGGGCAGGGCGGGTCTTCCCAGATGTGGAAACATTATTTCGGCCCCGCCGCGCAGATCGTCAGCGTCGATATTCGCGAGGAGTGCCGAAGCTTCGAGGACGAGCAGGTCGCCGTCCGGATCGGCGATCAGTCGGACCCCGCCTTCCTCGGCGCGATCGTGGAGGAGTTCGGCTATCCCGATATCGTCCTGGACGATGGCAGCCACATCGCGGCGCATATCAACGCGACGTTCGATTTCCTCTATCCCAACATGCCGCGGGAAGCGCTCTACGTCGTCGAGGACACGCATACGAGCTATTGGCCCGGATGGGGTGGGGGCCTGGGCGTGCCGACCACGTTCATCGAGCGGATGAAGGGGATCGTCGACGAACTGCACGCCGGCAACCCCTATAACAAGAAACAGATCGGCCAGGATCTGCCCTGTTCCGAGATCGGGCGCCTCACACGGGCGGTCCATTTCTACGACAGTATCGCCGTCATCGAAAAGGGCGCGTTCATCGCGAAGCAGAGCCGGTCCATCCCCCACGTCCCGGGCCAGAAGATCTGGTAGGGCGGCCACAGAAAAAGACCCGCCTCTTTCGAGACGGGTCTTTTCATCTACAGGATCGCAGCGTCAGGCCTTGACCTTCGGCTTGGCGCCGCCGCCCTTCTTCGGGCGCTTGGGCGCCGCAGGGACGATCTCGAACGACAGCGCGTCGTCCTTGAGCTTCACCTTGACCTCGCCGCCATGGACGAGCTTGCCGAACAGCAGCTCCTCGGCCAGCGGCTGCTTGATCTTCTCCTGGATCAGGCGGCCCATCGGGCGGGCGCCGTAGAGCTTGTCATAGCCCTTTGCGGTCAGCCATGTCTTGGCCTCGTCGTCGAGGCTGATGTGGACCTCGCGATCGGCCAGCTGCAGCTCGAGCTGGAGGATGAACTTCTCGACGACGCGGCTGACGACCTCGGCCGGCAGATAGCCGAAGGGGACGATCGCATCGAGGCGGTTGCGGAATTCCGGCGTGAACATCTTCTTGACCGCTTCCTCATCCTCGCCCTCGCGGGTGAGATTGCCGAAGCCGAGCGACTCGCGCGCCATGTCGGACGCGCCGGCGTTGGTCGTCATGATCAGGATCGTGTTGCGGAAGTCGACCGTCTTGCCGTGGTGATCGGTCAGCTTGCCGTTGTCCATCACCTGCAGCAGGATGTTGAACAGATCGGGGTGCGCCTTCTCGATCTCGTCGAGCAGCAGCACGCTATGCGGATGCTGATCGACCGCATCGGTCAGCAGGCCGCCCTGATCATAGCCGACATAGCCGGGAGGCGCGCCGATCAGGCGGCTGACCGAATGGCGCTCCATATATTCGGACATGTCGAAGCGCTGGAGCGGGATGCCGAGGATCGAGGCGAGCTGGCGCGCGACCTCGGTCTTGCCGACACCGGTGGGGCCGGAGAAGAGATAGTTGCCGATCGGCTTGTCGGGATCGCGAAGCCCCGCGCGGCTGAGCTTGATAGCCGAGCTGAGAATCTCGATCGCCTTGTCCTGGCCGAACACCACGCGCTTGAGATCGGTCTCGAGCGCGCCGAGCGTCTTCTTGTCGTCGGTCGACACCGATTTGGCCGGGATGCGCGCCATCGTCGCGATCACCTGTTCGATTTCCTTCGGCGTGATGATCTTCTTCCGCTTCGCAGGCGGCACCAGCATCTGCGAGGCGCCGACCTCGTCGATCACGTCGATCGCCTTGTCCGGCTGCTTGCGGTCGCTGATGTAGCGCGACGACAGCTCGACGGCGGCCTTGATCGCATCGGGCGTGTATTTGACGTTGTGATGCTCCTCGAACGCCGAGCGCAGGCCGGTGATGATCTTGATCGTGTCCTCGATCGTCGGCTCGTTCACGTCGATCTTCTGGAAGCGCCGCAACAGGGCGCGGTCCTTCTCGAAATGGTTGCGGAACTCCTTGTAGGTGGTCGATCCGATGCAGCGGATCGTGCCGCCCGACAGCGCCGGCTTGAGCAGGTTCGAGGCATCCATCGCACCGCCCGAGGTGGCACCGGCGCCGATCACGGTGTGGATCTCGTCGATGAACAGCACGGCGTGGGGAAGCTTCTCCAGCTCGGTGACGACCTGCTTCAGCCGCTCCTCGAAATCGCCGCGATAGCGGGTGCCGGCCAGCAGCGCGCCCATGTCGAGCGAGTAGATGACGGCGGGCAACAGCACCTCGGGAACGTCGCCTTCGACGATCTTGCGGGCCAGACCTTCGGCGATCGCCGTCTTGCCGACGCCGGGATCGCCGACATAGAGCGGATTGTTCTTCGATCGGCGGCACAGGATCTGCACCGTGCGATCGACCTCGGGTCCGCGACCGATCAGCGGATCGACCTTGCCCGCCTTGGCCTTGGCGTTGAGATCGACGCAGAATTGCTTGAGCGCACTCTCGCCCTTCTTGCCATCGGCCTTGGCCTGGGTCTTCTCTTCTTCGGCGCCTTTCACTTCGCGTTGCTCCGTGGGCTGACCGGCCTTGCCGACGCCGTGGCTGATGAAGCTGACCGCATCGAGGCGGCTCATGTCCTGCTGCTGCAGGAAGAAGACGGCGTAGCTCTCCCGCTCGCTGAACAGCGCGACGAGCACATTGGCGCCCGTCACCTCTTCGCGGCCGGAGGACTGGACATGAAGGATCGCGCGCTGGACGACGCGCTGGAAGCCGCTGGTGGGGGAGGGATCGGTCTCACCCTCGACCTTGAGGGCGTCGAGCTCGGTATCGAGATAATTGGTGACGGCGTTGCGCAGCTCGCCCAGCTCCACGCCACAGGCCGTCATCACCTTCGATGCATGCTCGTCCGCGATCAGCGCCAGGAGCAGATGCTCCAGGGTCGCATATTCGTGGCGACGGCTGCTCGCGGCGCTGAGCGCGTTATGCAGGGTCTGTTCGAGTTCGCGGGCGAAAGAAGGCATGGTCTCGTTTACTCCATTCGGCATGGACCGCGCCATGCCGCTACCTCATATTTCGGGTGCCCGAGCGGGTTCATCAAGGGCATGTCGTCATTTGCCCTCTGCTGGCCCGCAACGAATGCCGTTCGGCGCCAGTTTGAGGCACGACGCGCCCAGGAACCCACCCCTGCCGGAGTATCGCGGAAACCCGCTCCGGCAGGTGCTCCCTTCATCGCTTGAATAGGCCTTCTGCCGTTGCGCGATGGTTAACGGCTTTCTGGATTTTGAGTCGGCAGCGCTCGATCTCGCCCTGAAGCGCGGCGATCCGCGCCTCCAGCTCGTCGATGGACAGGTGATCGATATCCTGCCGGATGAGTTGATTCACCGGATCATCGGGGCGCTTCGCGAAAAGATCGTCGGGCTCCATGCCGATAAAGTTGACCGCGGCGGGGCGCATGTCAATAAAACCTTCGTCTATGGGGTGCGCCACGGCGCAAGAGGGGAACTTTATGGCCGAAATTCCCGGCTGGATGACGGCGATCGATCCTTCCGGCAAAGGCGGGCCCGATATTCTCGTGGCCGAGCAGAGGCCTGTGCCGAAGCCCGGCCGGGAGCAGCTGCTGATTCGAGTGGCCGCCGCCGGCGTGAACCGGCCCGATATCGCCCAGCGGGAAGGCGCCTATCCGCCGCCGCCCGGTGCCCCGTCGATTCTGGGCCTGGAAGTCGCGGGCGAGGTGGTGGCGCTGGGCGAGGGGGCCATGCCCGAAATGCTGGGCCAGCCCGTGTGCGCACTGGTCGCGGGCGGGGGCTATGCCGAATATGTCGTGGCGGATGCCGGGCTCTGTCTGCCGGTACCCAATACCTTGTCGATGATCGAGGCCGCGGCGATTCCCGAGACGCTGTTCACCGTCTGGAGCAACGTGTTCGAGCGGGCCTATGCGGCGGAGGGGGACCGTCTGCTGGTGCATGGCGGCACGAGCGGGATCGGGACGATGGCGATCCTGCTCGCCCGTATTTTCCAGATCGAGACGATCGTGACGGTGGGATCGGACGAAAAGGTGGCCGCCGCGCTGAAGATCGGGGCCACCCATGCGATCAACTATCGGTCCCAGGATTATGTGGCCGAGGTGAAAAGGATCACCGGCGGCGATGGGGTGGATGTCGTTCTCGACATGGTCGGCGGGGACTATGTGCCGCGCAATATCGACTGCATGGCCGATGATGCCCGTCATGTATCGGTCGCGGTACTGGGCGGCGCCAAGGCCGAAATACCGATCTGGAAGATCATGCAGAAGCGCCTGACGCTGACCGGATCGACGCTGCGTCCGCGCAGTGTCGCCTTCAAGGCGGCGGTGGCCGACGAAATCGCCTCGGTCGTGTGGCCGCATGTCGAGGAGGGACGGCTGAAGCCGGTGATCGACACGACCTTCCCCTTGGAGCGCGCCGCCGAGGCCCATCGCCGGATGGACAAGGATCATATCGGCAAGGTCGTGCTGGTCGTGGACGGGAAGGGCTGAGCCCGGGAATCGAAAAGGCCGGGCGAACCGCCCGGCCTTCCCGTCATCCGTCCGGACTTATTTGTCCAGCGATCTGGCATGGTCCAGATGCTTCTGGACGACCGGTGCGATCTCCCCGGCGGCTGTCCGCAGCGAAGGCGTGTCGCCCTTTTCGGCATAGTCGCGCATCATCGCGAGCGCGGTCTGGTGAACGTCGACCTGCTCTTCGATATAGGCATCGTCGAACTCCGCGCCATTCTTCTTGGCGAGGTCGGCCAATTCGTCATTCTGATCGGTGGTCAGAGCCGCGTCCGGCACCATAGCCGGACTCGCCGTCGCGGCGGCCGCCTTGATCTTGGCCGTCGAGTCGGTGTGCGCCTTGACCATCTCGGCGGCAAAGGCCTTGACGTCGGGCGAGGCGGCATTGGTCTGTGCCAGCTTCGCCGCGGCGATTTCATAGGCGTCGGTGTTGGCCGCCTTGTTGACGAACTCCTGACCGCCCGGTGTCGGCGTCAGCGCCTGCTCGGCATCTACCATGGCATTCGCAGCCATCGCCCCGGCGGCGTCTGCGGTTTCGCTGGCGCTGTTGGCGACAGCATCGGCGGTTTGCTCGGCCTTCTGGCCGCATCCGGCGAGAGCCAGCGTGAACATGGCGGCTGAAGCCGTTAAAACCAGCTTATTCATGGAATTACCTCTCGTGACGTGCCGGTTGGAAACGATCGGAGGGGACTGGCGTTCCGAAGATATCGCCGGATCACGACGAGCGGTGAGGTTTAGGGGAAGAGGTGGACGACCTCTGCGTCAGGCATCACGGCGTCGACAAGGATCGAGCGGTGGCAGCAGCCGGGCGCGCGTTCGAAGCAGAGCAAGGCGGTTGGCCACTGCGCTGCGACGTCGAGAAGCTGCGCCGCCTGCACCATGGCTTCCGGCAGTTCGAGCTGGCCGGCATAGATATCGCGCAACGCGTCCTTATCATGCCGCCGCGCGGCGGCGCGGCCTTCGGGCGGGGTGCCCAGCGCCTTGAGGCCGAGATAATCGATGCCCGCTTCGCGCAGACCGGCGGCGAGGATATTCTTCGAGAAGCCCGGCCGCCGCGAGAGCGGAACGGCACGGATATCGGCCAGAAGCGTAACACCGGCGTCGCGGAGCCGGTCGATCAGGTCCGCCTGGGTTGCGCCCTCATAGCCGATCGTGAAGATCCGCATCGAGGGCGAGCCCGATCAGCTCTTATTGTTGCGGTTGGTGTAGAGCAGCGCCGCGACGATCGCCGCCGATCCGATACCCACAGCCGCGCCGATCACAGCCGTCTTCTTGGTGATCTTTGGCGTCGCCTTGCCCTGGCTGGCGGGGGCCTTGTCCTTCGGCGTGCTGCTCTCGTCGTCCAACGTCATGCTCTCCTTCTGCGTTCGGCTATTATTGTGCGCGCTAACGACTCAGGAACGCAAGCAGGTCCTCGTTGAGTCGTTCCGGCGCCGTGGCGAACAGACCATGCGGCTCGCCATCATATTCGATCAGCGTCGCATGCGGTATCCCCTTCGCGGCGGCGCGGGCCGAGGGATCGATCGGCACGGTCTTGTCCGCGGTGCCGTGGATGATCAGGGTCGGCATGGTGAAGGCGGCGAGGTCGGGCCGGAAATCTGTCGCGCCAAAGGCATCGACGCAATCGATAGTGGCCTTGGGGCTTGCCATGATCGCCAGCGCGAAGGTCCAGTCCAGCAGTTCGGAGCTCACCGGCCGCGAGACCAGCCCGACGCCGTAGAATGTCTTGGCGAAGCTGCCGAGAAAGGCGAAGCGATCCTGGCGGATCTGCCGTTTCATGTCGGCGAAGACGGTGGGCGGCACGCCATCTGGATTGTCGTCGCCCTTGAGCAGATAGGGCACGACAGACGCGATGAGCGCCACCCGCGCGATCCGCCCGGCACCATGGCGCGACAAATATCGGGCTATCTCGCCCCCGCCCATCGAGAAGCCGATCAGGCTGGCGGCCTGAAGGTCGAGCTTGTCGATGACATCGGCAAGATCGTCGGCGAACTGGTCGTAATGATAGCCGTTCGCCGGGTGGCTGGAATGGCCGAAGCCGCGCCGGTCATAGGTGATCACGCGATAGCCGGCCTCCAGCAGTGTGACGGTCTGATATTCCCACATGTCCCCGGTCAGCGGCCAGCCATGGATCAGCACGACCGGAGGACCCGAGCCCATGTCCTTGACGTGAAGCGTGGATCCGTCGCGTGCGCTGATCTGGGTCATGGCGTGCCTCTCCTGCGGGGGAGCGGTTTAAACCGAACTGTCGGGGCCGGGTTCCCGCCAGTCGGGGAAAGACGCTATGCCAGTGCCTGCCAGAGCAGCTTGGCGGTCAGTATGAGGCTGATCGTCACCAGCAGCGGACGGATCACCCTGGCGCCGAAGCGGATCGCGGTATGCGAGCCCGTCCAGGCGCCGGAGGCGGAGCCGATCGCCATGCACAATCCCAGCAGGATCAACGTGTGGCCGGTGGCAAGAAAGATCACCAGGCTACCGATATTGCTGGCAAAATTGAACGCCTTCGTGTGCGCGGTCGCGCGGATCAGGCCCAGGCCGCGCAGCGACACCAGCGATGTGGCGAAGAAGCTGCCGGTGCCCGGCCCGAAGAAGCCGTCATAGAAACCGATGGCACCGCCGACCGGCAGATAGGCCCTGGCGCTGACCCGCTCATGCGCATCATCGTCAGACATGCGCGGGCTGAGCAGCACATAGGCGGCGACCGCCACCAGCAGCCCGGGCACGATCAGATCGAGGATATCCGTCTTGATCGACTGGACCACCAGCGAGCCGATCCCCGAGAGTATCAGGATGAGCACCACCTGCGGCCAGTAAGTGCGCCAGTCGATCATGCCCTTGCGGCTGAAGCTGAAGGTCGAGGTGGCCGAACTGAAGCTCGACTGGAGCTTGTTGGTGGCGAGTGTCGCGATGGGCGGCACCCCGGCCGAGAGCATCGCCGGCACCGTCAGCAGCCCGCCGCCGCCGGCGATCGCATCGATGAAGCCGGCGATGAACGCGACGACCGTCAGCAGGGCATAGGTTTCGGGACCAAAATGCATGATCGGCTCGTGCCGTACCCCTGCAGGGCGCGCAAGCCTTGGCAGCATCCCCCGGCGCATCTATGCCGCGCGGCATGAGTGAGCCCCGTTTCCAATTCTCGATCCACGCCATTGACGGCAAGGCGCGCGCCGGCACCATCGCCATGCGGCGCGGCGAAATCCGCACGCCGGCCTTCATGCCGGTCGGTACCGCTGCCACGGTCAAGGCGATGAAGCCCGGCGACGTCCGCGCCACCGGTGCCGACATCATCCTGGGCAATACCTACCACCTGATGCTCCGGCCCGGTGCCGAACGGGTCGCGCGGCTGGGCGGGCTTCACCATTTCATGCGCTGGGACCGGCCGATCCTCACCGACAGCGGCGGCTATCAGGTGATGAGCCTGTCGGCGCTGACCAAGCGCAGCGAAGAGGGCGTCGCCTTCAAAAGCCATCTCGACGGCTCCGCGCACATGCTGAGCCCCGAGCGGTCGATGGAGATCCAGCGGCTACTCGGCTCGGACATCGTCATGGCGTTCGATGAACTGGTCCCGACCACATCGACCCCGCAGCAGCAGCAGCAGGCGATGGAGCGCTCCATGCGCTGGGCGAAACGCTCGCGCGCCGGGTTCGATGGAGGCGGCGAACATGCCGAGCGTGCGGCCCTGTTCGGCATCCAGCAGGGGGCACTGGACGAGCGGCTGCGCAAGCAATCGGCCGATGCGCTGCTCGACATCGGCTTCGACGGCTATGCGGTTGGCGGCCTCGCGGTGGGGGAGGGGCAGGAGGCGATGTTCGCGACGCTCGATTTCGCGCCGGGCCAGCTCGATGCCGGCAGACCGCGCTACCTGATGGGCGTCGGCAAGCCCGACGACATCGTCGGCGCGGTCGAGCGCGGGATCGACATGTTCGACTGCGTTTTGCCGACCCGATCGGGGCGCAACGGGCAGGCCTTCACCCGGCTGGGGCCGATCAACCTGCGCAATGCCAGGTTCGCCGAGGATCAGCGGCCGCTCGACGAACGCTGCGCCTGCCCGGTCTGCCGCGAATTCAGCCGCGCCTATATCCATCACCTGATCCGGGCCGGGGAGATCCTCGGCGCGATGCTGATGACCGAGCATAATCTGAGCTTCTACCAGACGCTGATGGCGGACCTGCGATCGGCGATCGGGGAGGGGCGGCTGACAGCGTTCGCCAATGATTTTCGGGCGGGTTATCATGGCGGGTCGGTCGACTGATGTCGCTCGTCATGTTTGCGCGGAATTCCCCGAATATATCACAGGCGGATAGTCCGTCGGGCGGTGGCGTTCGGCTGCAGGTAATGTCGGGCAGAGTATAGCTCGGCATATTAAGCTCTTCGCAACGCCCTGACGGCGTTACCCATGCCAGCTCCAATGGGCTGACGTCTCGAGATGGATGAAGGCGCTGCCGACGGTGTCGGCCGCGCTCTTTTTATGTCTGCAGCGCCCTAATCTCTTATAACTGAAAACGCACAATAGAGAAAAATTAATTGTTTGTATTGAGCAATCGCGCTCTTTAGGTCTCCAATACTCGCGGAGGGGCGAGTGAAGCATGACAGCATCACGCAAGATAATAAGCCCTCTGCGAAGAAGTAAATTGAGGGGCTTTCGAATTACTATGCCCAGCGAACAAAGCACAGAGCAGTGGCCAGAAGTCGTAGTCAGGGCGCTCAAGGCGAATGAGGTCAGTCTCGTCGCTTATGTTCCGGACAATGTGCTCGCGCCACTCATAAAGCTGATCCATGCCGATCCCTATTTCACGGTCGTGGTGCCGGCGCGTGAGGAGGAAGCCGTCGGCATCGTGACCGGCGCCTATATGGGTGGTCGCAAAGCGCCAGCTGTACAGGTCGGTGAGGTAGCCCCCGCCCGCGATCGCTGCCCAGGCCCCGGCGGAGCCGCCGATTGGAAGCAGCATGAATGCCGTTGCCCTATCTCGGGCGCCAAATTTGTCGGCCAGGAAGGACATTTTCAGCGGCATCATGCCAGCATGCCCAAGTCCCACACCTATGCGGGAGATCAGCAGCAGAAAGTAGCTGCTGGCAAGGATGGGAGCTGCAAAAAACAGGGAGAACAAAAATCCGGAGGCGACGATAAGTTTTGTGCGATTGCCACGATCAGCAACAATTCCGAGAGGAATCGCCGAAAATATGGCAACTATAGCATATATAAACGAAACGATGAATGCCGTCCCGGAGTCGGACAAATTGAACTCATTTTTGATAGGGTCGGTGACAATGGACATAAATGCCACTTGGCCTATTCTGCATGCTTCTAGGAGCATAACGAATATTAACATGTACCATCGACGATCGACTTTAGAAACAGTGTCGCTGGCCATATTAATATCCCTGCCGATGCCAATATACATATAGATGTCTAGCGTGTTTTGAATTGCGCTGATTTAACTGCTTTAAATGGATAATCTGCCTAATGCTTTGGTAATCCCAGCCGAGGATCGGCGCGTCGCCGCCCGGCCCGCCGGAGGCTCGCTCTGCATACCGCAGGAGCCCCGAATAGGCCCTGGCACGACCCAGGGGCTGGTTTCGCGGTCGAAATCGCGCTGTTCTGCTTCGATATGTCTGCCTCGGCACAAGGGGGGGCAATGCGTGCCGACGCGTTGGTCATGCCGCTTGCCCGTCGGCCGTTGGGGTGGCGATGCTGCTGACTGTGCGAGGGGCAGGGGATACAAGAATGTCCAATTGGTCAGCATGTCCGGACAGATCGTGCGCCGCACTCTCGATCTTCAGACCAGCGCGCACCTTAAAGCTTGGCCTGTCCGGCATGCCGCGCATTACGGCACGTCCATATAGTTGAGGCCGCACGTTTTGATTTCGATGAGCGCTTGGTTCTCCGCCGCCACCGGAATGGGCCGTTCCTCAAGCTTCAGGTCCTCGGTTTCGCCCGGCTGGCAAAGCGCGATAGCCCTCATCGTCAATGTCATCCCATCCACTCTTTCCCATGGATCGCTGGGAAGCTTATCCAGCGGCAACTTGGCCGACAAATGAGTAATTGAAGCCGATTGATGGGGAGCGGCGATAAATCCTATGTGCCTGCTGCTCAGTCCGGGAAGGTCAGGGAGCCGTGGAGCCGCCGCCGGTGCCTAGGTGGACTGAGGGGTTGACGCGCCTAGCCGCCACTTGCACTATTCTCACATGGTGAGAGCATGGCAACGTCAGACGCGCAGCTTTTAAAGAAGGCCCTTTGCCTGCTGCGGCTCATCGTGGCTGACCAAGGCGCGAGTGCGCTTTCCGTCATCGCGAACGCCGCCGGGTTGCCGGTATCCACCGCGCACCGAATTGTCGCCACCCTCGTCGATCAGGGCATGCTGACCCGCATCGTCAGAGGGCGTTATGCGGTGGGGCCAGTGGCCACCGCGTTGGCAAGTCAGCGCAGCCTTCATGCTCTCATGAAGCTGGCTGCGGAGCCGATTCTAACCCAGATTTCGCGTGACACCGGTCATATCGCTCAGCTTGGTGTGTTTGAAGACGGGATGGTTACCTATCTGATCAAGTCGGGCGATGGCTCCGACAAGCTTTTCACACGCGAGGACATGTCGCTGGAGGCATATTGCTCGGCCCTGGGGAAGATACTTCTTTCGCATCTGCCACCGCGAGAACTGGAAGAATATCTTTTAGCCGGACCTTTCGTCGCGTTGACCCCGAATACAAATACCGATCCTGACGATTTACGACACGAACTCGTTCTTTCGCGCGAACGCGGTTATTCAATGGACAATTGCGAGATCACGACAAATTTATGGTGTATCGCTGCGCCGATTGTCGATCTTCGCGGTCGTGTGATCGCCGCACTTTCGCTTTCGAGCAACTCCGACTCGATTGTAGGCAGTAAGCGCGAGGACAATATCTCCGCATTAAAAGAGGCATGTTCAGCTGTCAGCGGATCGCTTTTTTCGCACTCCTATTCTCGAAGCGATATAGTCGAGCGCTAGGTGCAGGCTCATTTCACGGGTGAGTTCTTGCCGGTTTGGCGGACGGGATGGTCTCCTTCCGGCTATCCCCAGTTGGGTCCGGGGGCGATGGGGCCGAGCGAACCCAGTGTCGAGTGGCGAGGGTTCGGGCTGTAGAAGCATTTGATAGAGTGGGGCGAGCGAAGTCCCTGAAGACAAACAAAAACCCCGCCGGCACCAGCCCGCGGGGTTTTTGAATGGTGGGCGTGGCAAGGATTGAACTTGCGACCCCTGCGATGTCAACACAGTGCTCTACCACTGAGCTACACGCCCAACGCCGGGCTCCCTAGCCGAGGCTCAGGAGGTGCGCAACCCCATCCTCGTCTTTTTGCTCAGATACCGGTGGCGCTGCCGATCTGGAACATGCGATCGACCTCGAGCACCAGATCGCGCAGATGGAATGGCTTGGACAGAACCTTGGCGTCCGGCGGCGTCGATCCGGGTTTCAGCGTCACTGCGGCAAAGCCGGTGATGAACATGACGCGCATGTTCGGCGCGATGACATTGGCGCGCTGGGCCAGTTCGATGCCGTCCATCTCGGGCATCACGATGTCGGTCAGCAGCAGATCGAAGCTTTCCTGCTCGATCAGGGGCAGGGCGGCCGTACCGCGATCGACGCTGACCACGGCATAGCCTGAACGCTCGAGCGCCCGCGCGAGATATTCGCGCATCGAATCGTCGTCTTCGGCAAGAAGTATCCGGACCATAGCTCGATCAGCACTCCGTCCCCGGCCATGCGCCGGTCGTGCGTTGCTCCTTATGCTGCAACCGCTTAACAAATTCCAGCCACGCCGAAAAAAACCGTCTTCGGTTCGACGAACGGCGTAATCCCTGCAGGCGCCCATTGCGGGAAAGCGCGTTGACCCCTAGCCTGAAAATCCATGGCGCCCGATCCCGCCTTCACGCTGCTAGGCCCCGAAACACCGCAGTCGCCGGTGCTGCTGGCCGTGCCCCATGCCGGCCGGATCTATCCTGATGACGTGCTGGCGCGGGCGCGGGTGCCGATGGCGCGCCTGCGCGCGCTGGAGGATCGCCATGCGGACCGGCTGATCGCCCAGGCGCTGGGCGAAGGGGCGACCGCGATCGTCGCCCGTATCGCCCGTGCCGCGATCGACCTGAACCGTGATCCGCGCGAAATCGATCCGGCGATGATCGAGGAGGATATCCGCGCAGCGGCGCTGCTGCCCAGCGCCAAGGTCCGCGCCGGACTGGGCCTGTTTCCGCGTCGATTGCCGTCCTGCGGCGAACTGTGGCACGGCCGGATGCCCCGGGCCGATGCGATGCGCCTCATCGCTGAAGCGCACGAACCCTATCACCGGGCCATCGCCGAACGGATCGAAGCGACCCGCGCGATCTTTGGCGCCGCCGTGCTGATCGATTGCCATTCGATGCCGCCGCTTCCTATCCGGCAGCCCGGCGGGCCGGTGAGGATCGTGGTGGGGGACCGTTTCGGCACGGCGTCCTCCGCCGCGCTGGTCGATCTCACCATGGCGGTGATCGAAGGCGTGGGGCTGCGCGTGGCGCGTAACCATCCCTATGCCGGAGGCTATACGGTGGACCGCCATGGGCGGCCGCGTCGCAATGTCCACGCCATCCAGATCGAATATGACCGTTCGCTCTATCTTGATGCGGCGCTCGATGCGCCAACCGCGAATCTGGAGGAGTGCAGCCGGCTGCTGGCGATGATCGCCGCGCAACTGGGCGCGATGCTGAGCCCCGATATGCCGATCGCGGCGGAATAGCCGCAACGGGACATCCGTACCGATAGCGAAACGATGCCCGGAACAGCGGATTTCCAACCCGGCGCTATGCCGGTCGGCCCAGCCCTAACAAAAAAGAACCACCTCGTGCTTACGCACGAGGTGGCCAAGGTTCAGGGAGGAACGCATCCCGAGGGATGCGCCGTACGGGGCCGCGAAAGGGGGGCACGACCACCGCACAGCAGCAAGATAGGACGCTTGTTCCGGGGTTTCAAGAACAGTTCGTCGCTATCGGGAAAATTCCTTATATTGAAGGAACTTTCACCTATATCGTTCACGCTGGAACGGGCGGCGCCTGCTCCATCGGGACCTTGCCCTGCTGCATCTGCATGGCGAACACATCGCGAATCAGCGACAGCGAGAAGAGGTGCGCGTAGATCAGCGGCAGCAGGCCGCTCTGCGTCATCTTGCGCAGGACATCGCCCCGCAGCTCCTTCAGGCGATCCTCGGCGACGATCTGGAAGCCGCGATATATGAACGGCTTGCCGCCGCCCTCCTGCTCGATCGTGACCTCGCCGTCGGTCAGCAGCTTGTTCTGGACGAGCTCCTGCACGAACTGATTGGTCTGCATGCCCGACTGCTCGAACTGCTCGCAGAAGGAGAGGGTGTTCTTGGTCGCGTCGGACGGCTCGGTGCCCTCGAACAGCGGCACGCCGTCCTCGAACTCTCCGAGGATGCCCGCGGTGCCATCGAAGCAGAGTGACAGATCGTCGCTGTCGGGCCGCAGGCGCGCCAGCATGAACGGGTAGCGGCGCACATAGGCGGGCACATAGATATTGCTCGTCGGCATGCCATTTTCGTCGGTGAAGACATTGGCGCCCTCATTCAGCCCGAACAGCGCCAGCGGCACGGGATCCGCGCCCGCGGAGAAGACGATCGGGTAGAAGCGCTGCGCGGGGATGAACTCCTCGATCGTCAGCGGCACGGCATGCGCCTTCGCGAAGAATTCCGCCTTGTCGAGATTCCGGGCTTTCCAGGTCGCATGGACCTGGCTCGATAGCGGTTGCAGATCATTGTAGAAAAGGGGCAGGGCGTTGGCCGGGGCGCTCGCCATGGGGCAATCTCCTGAAGGTGGCGGGATCGGGGCCGATGCGGCCCGGATGCTGCCGCCGCCGTCTATTGGCCCTTGCCGTCCGGCGCAAGGGGAACAAGCTTTCCGGGGTTCATGATGCCCAGCGGATCCAGCGCCTGCTTGATCGCCCGCAGCGCCGCCAGCCGCACCGGATCGGTAAGCCGTGCGAACTCGGCAAGCTTGGCCTGCCCGATGCCATGTTCGGCCGACAGCGAGCCGCCGACGGCCGCGACGAGATCGTGGACCAGGGCGCTGGCGACGGCGCCATGGGCCGCGATCCAGGCGTTCCGGTCGGTGCCGGCGGGGGGCAGAAGATTGAAATGGATATTGCCGTCGCCAAGATGGCCGAAGGCGATGATCCGCGCACCGGGGAAGCTTCGTTCGACGCGATCGCGTTCCCGCACCAGAAAACTGGGCATTTCCGAGACCGGCACCGATATGTCGTGCTTGAGCGACGGGCCGTCGATCTTCTCGGCATCCGAAATCGCTTCCCGCAGCGCCCACAGCGCTTCGGCCTGCGCTCCGTTCGCCGCGATCGTGGCATCCAGCACCAGGCCGTCCTCGATCGCGTCCGCCAGGCAGCGTTCGACCGCGCCCAGCGGATCACCCCCGCCCTCGGCGCCGACGGCCTCGATCAGCACGTTCCATGGAGAGGGTTCGGCCAGTGGCATGCGGGTGCCGGGGATGTTGGCGAGGACGAGCGCGAGCGCGTTGGCGGGGACGAGCTCATAGCTTTCGACGGCCTCGCCGGTACGATCTTCCAGCCGGCGCAGCAATGTGAGCGCGGCTTGGGGAGATGGCAGACCCGCCCAGGCAACCGCCCGCGATCCGATCGCGGGGACGAGCCGCAACGCCGCGGCGGTGACGATGCCGAGCGTTCCTTCCGCGCCGGTCAGCAACTGGCGCAGATCATAGCCGCGATTGTCCTTGCGCAGGGTGGCGAGGCCATCGAAGCGCGATCCGTCCGGCAAAATCGCCTCTATCCCCAGCACTAGCGCGCGCATGGGCCCGAACCGGAGCACCTGCGTGCCGCCGGCATTGGTCGAGACGAGACCGCCGATCGTCGCCGATCCCTTCGCCGCGAGCGACAGGGGGAAGCGTCGCCCGATCGCGGCCGCCGCGTCGTGCAGATCCGACAGGATGACGCCCGCCTCGGCGATCACCGCATTGTCCTCGGCCGAGATCGATCGAATCCGGTTCATCCGCCGCAGCGATAGCAGGAGAGCCGATCCGTCGGCGGGCGGCGTCGCCCCCGCTACCGTGCCGGTATTGCCACCCTGGGGGACAATGGCGACGCGCGCCGCAGCGGCGAGCCTGATGACCGCGGCGACCTGTTCGCTCGAACTGGGGGCGAGCAGGGCGACGCTTTCGCCATGATAGCGATTCCGCCAGTCGGTCAGCCAGGGCGCAACGAGATCACGATCGGTGATGAATCCCTGTGGCCCGAGCAGCGCGGCGAGCTGGTCGAGCAATGCCTGATCGGGAGGGTTGAGGCCGGTCATGAGGGAACATTATGCATGGCTCAGGCGATTTGCCAGCCAATCCGCTGCGCATAGTTCATCGATGGTTCAAGCGATTGCATGGAAACAGGATCGGGTTAAGGGTAGCCGCGAAGACGGCGCAGCCTGTAAAAAGGGTGGAATTTCGATTGTGATCTCGGGCCGCTTGCCGCGCTTGCTGGGTGCTTCCGCGCCGTTGACGGCGCTTGCGGCGCTGGCCTGGCCTATGCCGGCGGGCGCCGATCGGCAGGGCACGGAGGTAGCCCAGCTGACCGTCGAGCAGTCCCTTATCGTGCGCGTACCGCGCCGCATTCCCGCCAAGCCGCTCAAGTGGAAAGCGAAGAAGGGTCCGAAATGCGTGGAGATGAACGCGATCGCGGGGGCCGCGGTCGTCGCCGATGACGCAATCGATCTGGTCCTTAAGGGCGGCCAGCGCCTTCGCGCCCGTTTTTCATCCAATTGCCCGGCGCTCGACTATTATTCGGGTTTTTATATCCTGCCGACCGACGACGGCAGGATATGTGCCGGACGCGACATGATCCGCACGCGCGCAGGCGGCCAGTGCGAGATAGAGCGATTCCGCAAGCTAGTCCTCGACGACTGAAGCTCCAAATTTCTTGACAAAGTGCGGGCGTGCGCCCAAGCGCGCAGAGGCGTCACGGTGCCCGTTGGCGCCCTTTTTCCGGATATTTGCATGTCTTTTGCCGATCTCGGCCTTTCTGATGAACTTCTCCGCGCGGTTTCGGAGTCTGGCTATACTGAGCCCACCCCGATCCAGGCGCAGGCGATACCGCCTGTCCTGATGATGAAGGATCTGATCGGCATCGCCCAGACGGGGACCGGCAAGACAGCCAGCTTCGTGCTGCCGATGATCGATATATTGGCGCACGGCCGCAGCCGTGCCCGGATGCCGCGCTCGCTCATTCTGGAGCCGACGCGTGAGCTTGCCGCGCAGGTCGCCGAGAATTTCGAGAAATACGGTAAATATCACAAGCTTAGCATGGCGCTTCTGATAGGCGGCGTTAACATGGGTGAGCAGGTTGCGGCGCTCGAAAAGGGCGTCGACGTGCTGATCGCCACCCCGGGCCGCCTGATGGATCTGTTCCAGCGCGGCAAGATACTGCTCACCGGCTGCAGCCTGCTGGTGATCGATGAGGCGGATCGGATGCTCGACATGGGGTTCATCCCCGACATCGAGGAAATCTGCACCAAGCTGCCGGCGCAGCGCCAGACCCTGCTCTTTTCGGCGACCATGCCCGCACCGATCAAGAAGCTTGCGGACAAGTTCCTGTCCAACCCGAAGCAGATTGAAGTGTCGCGTCCCGCCAGCGCCAATCTGGCGATCGACCAGGCAGTGGTCGAGACGTCGAGCCGCAACAAGCGGGACACGCTGCGCGATCTGCTCAAGGCGGAGGACGTCACCACCGCCATCGTCTTCTCGAACCGCAAGACGACGGTTCGCGATCTCGCCCAGAGCCTGGCCCGCTACGGCTTCCGTGCCGGACAGATCCATGGCGACATGGAGCAGCCCGAGCGGTTGCGCGAGCTGGATCGCTTCAAGGCGGGGGAGATCAACATTCTCGTCGCCTCCGACGTCGCCGCACGCGGGCTCGACATCAAGGGTGTCAGCCACGTCTTCAATTTCGATGTGCCCTGGCATCCGGACGATTATGTCCATCGCATCGGCCGCACCGGGCGTGGCGGGGCGACCGGCAAGGCCATCACCTTGATGACCCCCGAGGATGCCGAAGCCATCGAGGCGATCGAGAAACTGACCGGCCACCAGATAGCGCGCCATGGCAAGCTTTCGCCCGAGGCCGTGCCCGCAGCGCCCGAGCCGGCCGGCGAGGAACGTGCCGAGCGTCCCGCCCGCGCCAGGAGCGCCCGTGGCGGGCGCGGCGAGCGTGCCGAGCGCCCGGAACGCGCGCCGCGCAGCGAACCCGTCGCGCGTGCCGAGATCCCTGCGCGCAGCGAACCTGCTGAGCGCCCTGCGCGTAGCGAACGCGCCGAACCGCGCCCCCGGACGCCCGCGCCGCGCGAAGCACAGCGTGACGATCGCCGGCCGCGCCGCGACGATCGTCGTCATGACCAGGATGACGGGCCCGATGATGGCTGGAATGGCCCCGTGCCCAGCTTCCTCGAGGTACGGCTGGGCTAGATAGCGCTGCGGGGCCGAAGCGTCCCGCAGAGGCGGCATAGCGTCCTCAGGCTCCGTCGCCCCGCGCCGCGTCCCAGAACTGGCGGAATTTTCGTTTCCACCGTCCGCGGTTGCGCTCCCTGCGTCGCCGCCGCCGTTCGCGTACCGTTTCGAACAGCTGCCGTGTGCCGCGGCGTAGAAAACCCCGGAACAGACCGCGATTCGATAGCGGCTCGAACCGTTCGTCGACCGATTCGGGGTCGAGCGCCTCGGTAGCCCCGATCGCCAGGGAGGCGTCGCTCCAGTCGCCAGGATCGAAAGGTATCAGGGTCTTTCCCTGTCCGCGCAGGCATTCGATCGTGCCGATCAACGATCCGGTCTTGTCGAAAGCGTCACGCACCGCTTCGGGGCTGGTGCCGAGATGTTCGGCCATAAGCCGCTCGCGCAGGTCGCGGATCGCGGGATCGGCTTCGCCGGAAACCTCGCCCTCGATCGCGATATCGCATTCGCTGTCGAGCCCCATCGAACGATTGTTCATGTTGGATGACCCCACCCGCAGGATGCGGTCATCGACGATCATCAGCTTGGAATGGACATAGATGGCCTTCCCGCCGTCGGTAACGGGCGTATAGATGTCGAAGCGGTCGTGGCGGTCGATATCGCCCAGGGTCGCCAACAGCGCCGCCCGCGCACTGCCCATCACCGTTTCCTGGAGCCAGCCGTCGGCACTGGTCGGATTGACGATGACGATTTCGGGGCCGTTGCGCTCGCGCAGCCGTCGCGCGATCGCTTCGGCCACCCGGCGCGAAGCGAAATACTGGTTATCCGCGTAGATGAAGCGCTTGGCCGCTGCGATCATGTCGAGATAGAGTTGCTCGATCTCGCGAACCTCCTCGACGCCCTCTGTTTTCGGAACGGTGCGGGCGATGGCCACCGGACGGTTGCGGACGAGCGGGGCTACGGAGGCCGGCCAGGGGGCCGCGTGCGTGGCAGGCACGGGGAGCGTCTCGCCGGTCGCCCGGTGCCAGCGCTCCCGGGCGAGCTCGCCCAGCGCCTTCGCCGCCGATCCGTCCACCATCCCCGCGGTATCGTGCCAGGGCATATAGATTTTGCCGCTCGGGCGGGTGCGGCGCTTGTCGCCGTCGCGATGTTCGGGCGTGTCCCAGCGATCGCACGTCATATCGATTCCGCCGCACATCGCCACGCTGTCGTCGATGACGAGGATCTTCTGATGATGGGTGGCGCCGATTGGATGGCTGCTGTCGAAGCGGATCGAGACATGGCGCATCAACCGCCAGTGGGCGAGGGTGAAGATCGACAGCCCACGCCCCAGCATCTTGATGAAGCCCATGTTCCAGATCAGCAGGTTGATCCTGAGATCCGGGCGCCGTTTCGCGAGCCAGGGGATGAAATCGGCAAGGCAATTGGGCGATTCGTCATCTCCGCCCCGATCGACCCGGTCCGGATCGAGCAGGATGCGCGGATCGACGTCCCAGCCGACCAGCAATATCTGTTCGCGGGCTTCGAGCATCGCGTCGCGCGCTACGCGGAAATAATCCGCCGCGTCGACGATCACCGCGAAGCGCTCCGCAGGTTCAATCCGCCAGCAGTTGGACCCGGCCAGAAAGCTTTTGCTCGACATTCCCCGATCGGCGCCCTTTTTAGGGGTCTGATGTGGCCCCGTAACATTTTGCACGGACCCCAACGCGCCGTTGCTCGTTTGGTGCCATGCGCCCTGATGGGCCATATCGAGCACGGGGCCAATGGATTTGAGTAAAGTGGAAACGGAAATATCGCTGCGGGAAAGGCTGCGGCGGGAAACGGCGGCGGCGCATGCGCGGGTAGACGGGCTGTTCGGATCGGCGGATCTCGGCGACGAGCAGGGCTATGGCCGTTTCCTGCTGGCACAGGCCCGCGCTTGGGAAAGCCTGAGGTCGCGGCTCGACACGGGATCGATCGCACGGGCAGATGCGCTGCGCGCAGACCTCGCCGCGCTGGGCCTGGATCGGCCACGGCCCTTGGCGACATCCTTGCCCGCCAAGCTCTCGATCGGCCACCTCTATGTGCTGGAAGGCTCGCGGCTGGGCTCGACACTATTATTGCGCGATCTGGCGGCGGTATCGCCATCGCTGGCGCGGCGTGCGGGCGCCTATCTGACGGAATCAGCCCGGATCGACGCGTGGAGGCAATTGTCGACAAGGCTACAGATGGATCAGAACGGCTATGATAGGGCCGATGAAATCATTGATGACGCTCTATTCGTGTTCGCGCTCTTCGAGCGGGCCTGGCAGGCTACGGACAGTGCGCCCCTTAAGGTAAGCTGAGCCGTTGACCGACACCGTTGAACAGCCAGACCTGACGGTCTGCGATCGCGAACCGATCCACCTGCTCGGTGCGATACAGAGCTTCGGCTTCCTGCTGGCGGTAGCGACCGACTGGCTGGTGAGCCGGGCGTCCGAAAATCTCGCCGAACATATCGGCATCGCCTGGGACGATGCGATTGCGCAGCCGCTCGACAAGGTGCTGTCCGAGAGCGCGGTCCACGATATCCGCAACCGGATCGCCTATCTGCAGGGTGAGGATTCGGTCGAGCGGCTGCTGAGAGTGCAGCTCAAGCCCGATGCGCCGGAATATGATGTCGCCATCCATTTCAGCCAGGGCATGATCATCATCGAGGGCGAGCCGAGCGGCCCCGCCGGACATGACGATATCGGCATTACCGTCCGATCGATGCTGATGCGGCAAAGTCAGGCCGGCTCGATGCAGAATTTCAGGCTGAACGCGGTTCGCCAGATACGCGCGATCACGGGCTTCGACCGGGTGATGCTGTACCGGTTCGATCAGGACGGGGCGGGCGAAGTGGTCGCCGAGTCGGTCGTGTCGCGGCTCGAATCCTTCCTCGGCCTGCGCTATCCCGCGACCGATATACCGAAGCAGGCGCGCGCGCTGTACATCCGCAACATGCTGCGGGTGATTGCGGATCTCGATGACCGCGGCTCGCCGGTGCTGCCGGTGAAGGATATCCATGGCCAGCCGATCGACCTGTCGATGTCGGTGCTGCGCTCGGTATCGCCGGTCCACATCGAATATCTGTCGAACATGGGCGTGCGGGCATCGATGTCGATCTCGGTGATCTGCGAGGGGCGCCTGTGGGGCCTGATCGCCTGCCATCACTATAGTCCGCTGCGCCCGACGCTGGAACAGCGCACGGCGGCGGAGCTGTTTGGCCGGATGTTCTCGATGATGCTCGAATCGCGCGAACGCGAGGAGAGTGCCGTTTATGAACAGCGTTCGCGGGCGATCGCCGATCGCCTGATGTCGGTTGTCGCCCAGGATTCCGATCTGCTTCACAATCCCGAGTGGATCGGGGAGACGATCAGCGCCGCGGTGCCGAACGACGGGGTCGGCGTCTATCTGGACGGCAAGGTATCGCTGTCCGGGATGGCGCCCGACGAGATGCAGTTCCGCGCCCTCGTCCGCGATCTCAGCACCGGCGCCGCGTCACAGATCGTCACCACCGATTGTCTTTCCCGGCTGCACCCGCCCGCGGCTACCTATGCCGAACGGGCGGCAGGCATGCTCGCCATTCCGATCTCACGGGCGCCGCGTGACTATGTGATCCTGTTCCGGGCCGAGAAGGTCCGGTCGGTGCGCTGGGCGGGCGATCCGCAAAAGGCGATGGAAGAGGATGCCAACGGCGTACGCCTGTCGCCGCGCAAGAGCTTCGAGGCGTGGCGTCAACTTGTCCAGGGCGTGTCGGAGCCGTTCAGTTCGGCCGAGCAGCGGGTTGCCGAGGCGGTGCGTACCTCGCTGCTGGAGGTGGTCCTGCTGCTGGCGGAAAGCCGCGAGAATGACCAGGCCAGGGCGCATGAGCGGCAGGATCTGCTCATCGCCGAGCTCAATCACCGTGTACGCAATGTGCTGAGCCTCGTCCGCAGCCTGATCTCGCGGACCCGGGGCAGCGCGCAGAGCTATGAGGATTTCGCCGAAACCCTGGAGGGCCGTGTCCAGTCGCTCGCCCGCGCGCATGATCAGCTGACGGTCAGGCGCTGGGGACCGGCCGAGATCGAGCCGCTCGTGCGGGCCGAGGCCAATGCCTATCTCGGCGATAATGGTGATCGCATCCGCGTATCGGGGCCGCAGGTCGCGCTCGATCCGGTCGCCTTCAACACGGTGTCGCTGGTGCTGCATGAACTGATCACCAACTGCGCCAAATATGGTGCGCTCAGCGACAGTGGCCATGTCGATCTGCGCTGGGGCGTCGATATCGACGGCTCATTGCTGATCACCTGGCGCGAAACCGGCGGGCCGCCCGTCCGCGCGCCCGAGCGCAAGGGATTCGGCACGACGATCATCGAGCGATCGATTCCCTATGACCTGGGCGGCCGCGCCCGCACGACCTATCGCCTGACCGGTTTCGAGGCCGAGTTCACCATTCCGGCGCGTTTCATAACGGTCGGCGATGGGGTCGTCAGCGGCTCCGGGCGGGGCGAGGCGGAGCCCGCGACATCGATCGAGAATTTCCCGCGTTCGGTGCTGTTGGTCGAGGACAGCATGCTCATTGCGATCGATGTCGAAGATGCGCTCAGGGCACTGGGCGCGGCGAGGGTCGTCACGGCCTCTTCGGTACGCCAGGCGCGCGATGCGATCGCTGATGGAGGGCTGGATTTCGCGATTCTCGACATCAATCTCGGCAGCGATTCGAGCCTGACGGTTGCCGAGGAATTGCAGGCCCAGGGCATCCCATTCCTGTTCGCCAGCGGCTATGGCGAGCAGGCACAGCTGTCGCCCGATTTCGCCGGGCAGGAGGTGATTTCGAAGCCGTACGGACGCAAGGAAATCGTCGGAGCCATCACGCGGATGCGGGCGGCCGGCTGACGGGTTTCAGCCCGCGTTCGCGAAGATGCGTTTGCGCGGGCGCCGCCACACCAGGCTCGTCGCCGCCGAGAAGTTGAACACCGCGCCCATGATCGCGCCGGCAAGTCCCGCCAGAGACCAGTTGCCGAATTGATGGATCGCGATCTGGGCGACGCCGACATTGGCGAGCGCGCCGAAGCTGCACACCAGACAGAACAGGACCAGGCCGGCGATGAACGACAGGCCGGTCAGGCGCCGGTCGCGATAGGTGAATTCGTTGTTCATGACGAAGTTCGAGATCATCGCCACGCCGGTCGCGGTCAACTGAGCGGCGAGGAAATCGAAACCGGCCAGCTTGAGCGCATTCAGGATCAGCAGGTGCACCAGCAGGCCGAAGCCGCCGACGATGCTGAACAGCGCGAAGCGGGGCGGAACCAGCCCGTGGGTCAGCTTCTCGATGATCAGGAACAGGAACTGCGCCAGCACCATGACGCTGATCTTGCTCTCGCCCTCCTGCCGCGTGCGGAAGGTGTAGGGGACCTCCTCGATCTTCAGCGGGACCGGAGAGGAACTGATGATGTCGAGCAGGATCTTATAGCCCTGCTGGCTGAGATCGTAGATCACGCCCGAGAAGACATCGCGGCGTACCATGAAGAAGCCGCTCATCGGATCGCTGGTCTGATTGCCGACCAGCATGCCCGCCATCCGCGTCGCGAAATCGCTCATCTTCGCGCGCTTGGCGTCCCATTCGCCGATGCCGCCGCCCTCGGCATAGCGGGTGGCGACGACGATATCGGCGTTGCTGCCGATCAGCTTGTCATACATCGTGCGCAGGATGCGCTCGTCATGCTGGAAATCGGCATCCATCACCGCGATGGCGCCGCCATTGGCCACCATCGCCCCCTCGATCACGGCGGAAGACAGGCCGCGCCGGCCTACACGGCGCAGGCAGCGCAGCCTGGGCTCCTCGCGCGCCAGTCTCGATACCTCGCTGAATGTCTGATCGGGGCTGTCATCGTCGACGATGATCATTTCCCACGGCACGTCGCCGAGCGCGCTGCGCACGGCATCGACCAGGGCGGCGATGTTGCCGCGTTCGTTATAGGTCGGGATGACGATCGAGAGTTCGGGTGCGGTCAGCCGGCCTTTGCGTGCCTTCTTTCCTTCGATCAAACTCATTGCGCATCCCCCGCAAACGCTACCCCGCACGCCCCTTAGCAGCGGTGGCGGGCTTCTGTCGAACGATCGCATAAAGCGCGCTGCGATCATCCGCCCAGACCGGTTTCAGCCAGGCCTGTTTCGGCCGATTGGCCGGATCGACGCCCAGAAGCCAGAGGTGATCGAACGCGCCCTGCGGCATAGCGGCTATCCGCTCCGCCAGCAGCGGCTCGGGCCGGTCGCAGCCGGGCAGGCGGACCTGCTCGCTGCTGTGATAGGCGAAATCACGCGGTATCGAGGGGCCGACCTCGACCAGTTGCGCACCCGGCATGTCGAACTGGTCGTTGACGAAGGCGCCCCGCCGGACGATCGCCATGCTCGGCAGATGGACGATCCGCGGCACGCTCCAGCCGCGCGGGCAGGGCGGGGCGATGAACGCGACGACCCTGGACCCCTTCGGTATATGGGGCAGCGCCTGCAACCATCGGTCATGATCCTGGGCATAGCGGGCATAGCTGATCGTCGCGGTAGCCGTCCGCGCGGCGACGAAGCCGAAACCGGCCAGCGCCACCAGCGCGGCGGCGGTCCTGCCCCAGCCGGGCCTCGGCGCGACCGCGAGGACACCGATCGCCAGCATCACCGGCGCGATCCGCATGTCGGCATAAATTAGGCCGAAAAAGGCGTAGGGGATGATGATGTAGAAGGCCGCCATCACCAGGAAGATGACGAGCAGCCGGCGGTTCATCCGGGCGATGCCGATGATGCCGATGATGATCAGCCCGACACAGCCCAGCGCCGACAGCCCGTCCCACTGCACCCAGCGGTCTCGCACCGCGCTCTCGATCCAGCCCCATTTGTTGAGGATGTCGAAATAGGGGCTCGTTTCCCCCGCATTGTCGCCGCTGCGCCACGCGACGATCGGGATCAGCGGCAGGCCGAGGAGCAGGCCCTCGCCAAAGACCGCGCGGATCGTCGCCAGGCTGATCTTCCAACCGGTGACATGGCGATACAGCGCATTGCCGCCCACGAGCAGCCCGAACACGACCCAGCCGAAGATATGCGCGAAATAGATGACGACGCTGCCAAGCAGGATCAGCAGCCGCCAGGCCACCGGGCGCCTCAATCGCTGATAGCGTAGTACCAGCCCGAACGTCAGAAAGGCGAGGGCGGCACCCAGCGAGAAATTGATGAAGCCATATTGGAAGGCATAGCCGTAGATCAGCGGCAGCGCGAAAGCGGCGGAGGCGGGCAGATAGCCATGGGCTTCCTTCGCGATCAGCAACAGCCCCGCGGCCGAGACGACCGGGATCAGGATGATGACGATCTTCGTCGCCAGCTCGATCCCGAGCCAGGGCTGGATGAGCCACACGAGCAGATCGACGCCGAGATTGCCCACCGGCATCCAGTGGATCGAGAAGATCGATGCCAGGGTCGGCGCGTCGGCCATGCCCGCCTGGATGCGGAATCGGCCCATATGGGTGGGAACGTCGTCAAGCGGCGGAAAGGCGGGCCAGAGCAGCGGTACCGCCATCATCAGCAGCAGCAGCGCGACATAGGTGGGGGACGACCACCAGCCCGTCTGGCCGCGTGCCTGATTGCGTCCCGTCATCCGTCCACCGCCTCGAGAAAGAGTTTCGCGCTATGATCCCAGCCCAGATGGCGGGCATGCGCAAGCCCGCCCTGGGCCAGGCGCGCACGGGCTACGGGGTCGCCGAGCAGATGGCGAAGCGCCTCGGCGATCGCCGCTTTGTCGTCTCCATCGACGAGCAGGCCGGTCTCGCCATCGACGATCGCATCGGTCGCGCCGCCGGCCCGTCCGCCGATGACCGGCTTTCCGCAGGCATTGGCCTCCAGGAAGATCAGGCCGAAGCCCTCGGTGTCGCCGTCCGCCAGCGTCCGGTTCGGCATCGCGAACAATATGCAGCGGCGATATAGATCGGTCAGCTCCGCATCGCCGACGCCGCCGAGAAAGTCGATCCGGCCCGCCACGCCCAGCTGTCCGGCCTCACGCTTCAGCGTAGCGGCCATGGGACCGTCGCCGGCGATGCGCAGCCGGACGTCGGGAAAGTCGGCGGCGATCATTGCAAATGCATCGATCAGCCGGTCGAAGCCCTTGCGCTCGATCAGTCGTCCGACGCTGAGGACGAAGGGCTCGCTCGCGCGGCCCGGCGTAAAGCGTTCGAGATCGACCCCGGGGGGAACCAGCCTGATGCGATCCGGCGCGACGCCGAAATCGCGCACCAGCCGGTCGCGCGTGAATCGCGATACCGTGATGACGAGATCGCTGGCGCGCAATGCAGGCCCGCGCAGCCGCGCCAGGCGGTTATAGGCGGTCTGCACCACCTCCTCGCCATGGGTATACATCACGATGCGCCATGGGGTGAGCAGGGACAGCAAGATCGCCAGCCAGCCAAGGCCCTGCAATTCGCCGATGACGATCGTCCGGGCGCCGCTGCGCAGCGCGTGGAAGATCACCGCAACGAAGACGAAAGCCATGACCGGCAGATCGATCAGCAGCAGATCGAGCAAGCCGATCCGGCGGCGTAGTCGTTCGACGATCGGTGGGCGGAGCCAGGAAATCCGCCGGATAGGATAGGGCCGGGTCGCGTCGCTCTCGCGCCAGCCGTCGATCGGGCGGGCGAGATCGGGATCGCGCCACGCGCTCAGCACATGGAGCCGGCCGGCGGCGTGGCGGGCGATACGGTCATATACCATCGGCGTGCCGCCGATCAGCGGCGGTACCATATTGGTGACGAGCAGGATCGGGCGCTGCGCGGTCAAGACCGGATATCGCTCCGAAGCCGGTCGACATGACCCATCGCGCTGCCGCCCATGCCCAACCGCGCGAATCCTTCTGCCTGCCGTCCGCTGGCTAAGGCTAGGGGCCGCTTGCCATTATCGCAACGGCGGTGACGGGCACCGCCAATCCGCTGGCCCCCCATATTGCCGAAATGGATCAATATGGGCCGGCAGAGCGGGGGATATCGTAAATAATCTCTTACCGTAACGAGCGTGACATGGTACATGACGGGCAGGATACGGGGGTTTCCGGAGTGGATTTCCTCATATCGGATGGGGGTGGCCCGTTTTTCTCCCGGGCCCTTTTGGTTGTAAGTTGTTTTTGTAGCATCGTTTTTCGGGGGTTAGTATGAACGCGTTCTCCAAGATTTTGACCGCCGCAGTCCTCGTCGCAGGTGTAGGCGCTCCGGCCTTTGCGCAGGCGAGTGATTCGGAATCGACCACCGGTTCGGTCCGTATCATCCAGCCGATCGCGCTGACCAAAGTGACGGACCTCGCCTTCGGCACCATCGTCCGCCCGGCTTCGGGCAGCAGCGTCATCACCATGTCGACGACATCGAATACGCCGACGGTCGATAGCGGCACCGCGGTGATCGTCGCCGGCGGCAGCAAGACGCGTGCGTCCTACACCGTGACCGGTGAAGGCGGCCAGACGATCGCGATCACGGTTCCCGCCAGCTTCATTATGAACGACGGCGGTTCGAACGACATCACCGTCAACCTCACCTCGGAAGCCGCCACCGATACGCTGACCGGCTCGATCGGCAGCACCGGCAACTTCTCGGGTGACGGCACGCTCTATGTCGGCGGCAACTTCACCATTTCGAACAGCACCGTCAGCGGCAACTATAGCGGTTCCTTCTCCACCACCGTCGCCTATAACTGATCCGTTCTCGTATCTGGGGGCATGGGTTGGCCGAAAGGCCTTCCGGGCTGCGGAGCGTGTAATGGGCCGATTGGCGAAGCTCTTTCCGATTGCGGCGTTCGTGGCCTTCCTGGCCACGGGCGCCGTGCCGCTTTGGGGCCAACAGGCCGCCACGACCAACGGCAGCGTGGCGATCCTTGAACCAAGCAATGCCGTAACCGAACAGAATCTGGTGATCGGAGCGGTTTCGGTGCCGCTGATGACCAATATCGGCGCGAGCGCGGGCGCGACAAGCCTGCCACTGCCGTCAGGGGCGGCGGCGCTCCAGAATGTGCGGATCGGTACCGAATCGGTTGAGCGGCAGGTGTCGCAGGTCATAAGTCGGAGCGATGTCCGGCAGGCGAGTTTCACGATCATCGGCGATCGCGATCAGATCATCTCGATCGCGGTGCCGCAGACCGTTTCCCTGCTGCAGGTAAGCGGCAATGGCGAAGTCGAGTTCAGCACGGTGAACAGCCTGGTCGGGGGCACCGGCGGCACGAGACTGCTTGCCACGGCCAATGGTTCGGGGGCATTGGCATTTGATGTCGGCGGCGAGGTGCAGCCGACGCCATCCGCGGTTGCGGGCGATTATGCCGGTGTGTTGATAGTTGCGGTCCAGTATAACTAATATGGGCGCACGCGGCACGCCGCCGGCCTGTTCGGGATGATGCAGACATATGGCCAATAACAGCATGATGAAGCGGCGCGGCGGATGCCGGCGGGTTGGAGGCGGTACGCTGACGGCTCTGGCGATGCTGATGACGAGCGCGGTCGCGCAGGCACAGGACGCGCCTCAGCCCGCGCCGGTGGCAACGGCCGGCGGCGGCAGTGTCAACCTCAACCCGAAGCGAGTCACCTTCGATCGGCCGGGCAAGTCGGCGACGGTCTCGGTGGGAAGTGGCGGCAACCCCGGCGGCGCAGCCGCGGGCTATACGGTCGAGCTGATCGACCGGGTGATGCTGCCCGACGGGCAGATCGTGCCGGTTGCGGATGCGGCCGCATCGCCCGAGGCGGCCCGCCTGAAGTCCGCCAAGGCCTATCTGGTGGTGACGCCGCGCCGCCTCCGCGTGGCGCCGGGCAGCGGCCAGGCGATCCGCATCCGCGCCGGGGCAGGCACGGATCTCGCGCCAGGCGAATATCGTTCGCACCTGACCGTAACCGGTATTCCGCCGGCCGATACCGGCCTGACGGCGGAGCAGGCCGCCGGCCGCAGCGAAGGCGAACTATCGTTCCGGATCAATTCGGTACTGGCGATCTCGATCCCGGTGATTCTGCGGGTCGGCCCGGTCGACGTGCGCGCCGCGATCGAAGGCGCGAAGATCAGCTTCGATAATATCTCGACCGACGGAAGATCGGCACCTGTCCGGACCGCAGTGTTGAATTTCGATCTCGTGCGCCAGGGAGCGAACTCGCTCTATGGCGATCTTGAAGTGAGGGGGAGCAGGGGCAAGGGGGACGAGCCGATCGGCGCGATGCGCGGTATCGGCGTTTATCCGGAAATCGATCGGCGGCAGGTGAAGATCCCGCTGACGCGCATGCCAGCGTCGGGCGAACAGATCGAAATCCAGTTCCGCGACGACGATACGTCGCCGGGTAAGGTCCTCAGCAAGGTCTCCCTCGCGGCCCCTTGAGGCGACCGCGCCTCGCGGCAACCCTTTCGCTGTTGGTCGCGTCCGCATCCGGTGAGATACGCGCACAGACGACCGACATAGGACGCGTCCCCGTGCTCGATCTGCTCGAGCCGGACGTCGATCTCATCCGTGATGACGATCTGCTGCTGGTCGAGGTGATGCTCGGCCGGCTGACCGTCACCGACTCGCTGGGCGTCTATGCGTCACCGGCGGGGCTGCTCATCCCGGTCGGCGAATTGTCGCGCCTTCTGGATGTCGACATCAATGTCCAGATCGGCGAGCAGCGGATCGTCGGGACGATCGGCCAGGCGCGCCGTTCGGTGGTCGCCGACCGGACCAATGCCATCATCCGGGTCGACGGGAATACACAGCTCCTGATTCAGGGCGACATGGTGGTCGGCGCCAACGACATCTTCGTCCGCGCTTCGCTGCTGGAGAAGCTGCTGCCGGTTCGCGTGAATTTCGACGAACAGGCGTTGCGGCTGGAGCTTGCCGCGCGCGAACCGCTGCCGATCCAGTCCCGCCTCGATCGTCTCGCGCGGCTGCGCGGGCTGGGCGATGGCGGAGCGGCCCGGGACGAGGTCTACAAGGTGCGTTCCTCGCCCAAGTTCCTGACCCTGCCGTCGTTCGACGTGTCGCTGGAGGCCGGCGCCCAGGAGCGGACGCCCAACTATCCCTATCGCTACGATGTGCGCGCAGGCGGCGATCTGCTGTTCAGCAATTTCCAGGGCTTCGTCGGATCGGACCAGAAGGGGAAGCCGGTGACGGCGCGGGTGCTGCTCGAACGGCGGGACGCCGATGGCCACGCGCTTGGGCCGCTCGGCATCAGCCGTATTTCGGCCGGCGACATCTATACGCCCGCGCTGTCGCTCGGCGCGCGCAGCCTGGGCGGGCGCGGTGTTTCGCTGAGCACGGCGCCGCTCGCCCAGACGAGCGTATTCGGACGGATCGACCTGCGCGGCGAACTCCCGATCGGCTATGATGTCGAGCTGTATGTCAACGATGTGCTGCGCAGCGGGCAATCGACGCCGGTCCAGGGGCGCTACGAGTTCCGCGATGTGCCGCTGACGCGCGGCATCAATATCATCCGGATCGTCGCTTATGGGCCGCGCGGCGAGCGGACCGAGGATGTCCGCGTGGTCAATGTCGGCGGTGGTCAGCTCGAGCCCGGCCAGCTGGTGCTGGACGTGGGGGCGGCGCAGCAGGAACGCACGGTGATCGACCTGTCCTCGCGCGATTCGAACCTCGTCACCGGCCCGGGTGTCGGCGATCTGCGGGTCACGGCCAGTCTGGCCTATGGCCTGACCGAGAATGTAACCTTGGCCGGTGGCGTCGCGACCTATTCGCCGACCGGCCTCGATTCCCGCAAGGTGGGTACCGTCGGCGTGCGCACGTCGGTGAGCGGTATCGCGACGCAGATCGACGTCGCGCGCGACGACAAGGGCGGGACGGCGGCCGCCGTGGCGCTGGCCGGCGAAATGCAGAGCGTATCGGCCGTGGTGCGCCATTCCGAATATCGCCGCGGCTTCGTCGACGAGACGATCCCCAGGGGCGGCGACGGACGCGCTCTCTCCCGATCGAGCGAGGTGGACCTCGACTGGCAACTGCGATCCTTCTTCGGTCTCAACGTGCCAATGTCGCTGCGGGTGACGCGCGACCAATATGCCGGCGGCGACCGCAACTGGTCCGGCCTGCTCCGCGCGTCCAGCCCGATCGGCGGGCTCTATGTTTCGACCGGGTTCGACTTCGAACGCTCCGAACCCGCCATCGGCAATGTCTCCAATCGGCTCTCGGGACTGCTGACGGTGTCGTCCTTTGCCATGTTCCAGTGGCAGCTTCGGGCGTCGCTCGACTATGAACTGCTGCCCAGCACCAAATTGCGCGCGCTGTCGGTGACGGCCGACCGTAACCTGTCCGAAAGCAGCGCGCTGCGCCTTGGCCTCGGGCAGAGCTTTCAGGGCGACAAGGACACCACGATACAGCTGTCGGCGATCCGCCGGCTGGCCTTCGCCGATCTGTCGCTCGACGGGCAATATAGCCGGCCCGGCCATGATTGGCGGATCGGCCTGCAACTCGCGTTCAGCCTTGTCGCCAATCCGCTGGGCGGTGGCTATGGCTTCTACCGGCCGGGTGCCGCGACCGGCGGCAACGCCGCGTTTCAGGCCTTTCTCGACCGCAATGGCAATAGCCGCTTCGATCGCGACGAGGAGCCGGTGTCGGGCGTTTCGATGCCGGGATCGGGGGGCGAGGAGATCGTCACCGATGCCAAGGGGAGGGCGGTCGTCACCGGCCTTGGCTATGGCGTCGTGGCGCAGGTTCGCACCAATCTGGACAATGTTCCGCTCGATAATGTCGCGGGTCCGCCGCCTGTGATCGAATTCACTCCTCGCGCTGGAACTGTTGCCGTAATAAACTACCCCATCCAGGCGAAGGGTGAGGTGCTCGTCGGCATCTTCGTCCGGCGTGGGGAGCGTAAAACGGGGCTTTCGGCGGTTATGTTGCGTGCGATCGGCGATAATGGTGAAACCCATGAGGGGCTGACCGAATATGACGGCAGCTATCTGTTCGATGCGCTGCGGCCCGGCCGCTACCGGATCGAGCTGGTGGAGCGGCAGGCCAAGCGGCTGAGCATGCGGCTCGAAGCGCCGATCGAGTTCATAATCGGCCCGAATGGAGGGCCTGCGCCCGACGTCCAGGGCACGGTGCTGTTCCAGTGAAGGCCGCTATGTTGATCCGCGCCGGATGCCTGTTCATCGCCTGTTCGGCGACGGCTGCATGGCCGCAGACCTACACGGTCAACGGTATCAGCCCGATCACGGCATTTGGCGAGGTCGCCGCGGCAGCGACTGGCGATACCATATTCTTCCAGAACAACACGACCGTCACCACCGTCTCCGGCAGCGGCGCGCGGATCAAGGGTACGGTCCGCCGCGCGACCGTGACGATCCGGTGCGCGGGGTCGGGTAGCCCGAACACATGCAGCATTGCGGGAAACAACGCCCGCGTGGTGGTGGGCAGCCTGAGCAGCACGGGCCGGGCGCGGGCCTTCAGCGAGTTCATCGCGACGCCCGGTACCGGCGTGTTGACGGGTACGCTGACCGGGTCGACGCTCGATTTCGTGGTGTCGGGCTTCACCGGCACCGGCAACAAGACCTTCTTCCTCGACACGAAGCTGCCGATCAAGGGCGACAATGAGGGTGTGCCGGGTGACACCGGGGCAGAGACGAGCACCTATTATGTCTATGTCGCGAAAGACCCGATCACGCCGACCACGGGCCTGACCGCGGCGGCCACCATCACGATCCGCCGCTCGCTCTATATCGAACTGCCGGTGATTCCGTTGCGCTTCGGTTCGCTGGTGCGGCAGCCATCGGGTACGTCGGCGCAGGTCACGATCAACCAGACGACGGGCGCCCGCACCCAGACCGGTAATGTCAACCTGATCGCCGCGCCGCTGCCCGCCTTTGGCCGCGCCGAATTCACCGTGAAGGGGGAGCCCAGCACGACCTTCGCGGTCAGCTATTCGCCGACCGGCAATATCGTCATGTCGAGCGGCGCCAATACGCTGAGCATCACGACGCTGAAGACCAACGGCAGCAGTGGCACGCTGGACGGCACGGGTTCACTGACGCTGGGGGTGGGTGGCACGATCACCGTTACCGCCAGCACGCCGCGCGGTGCATATTCCGGGAACCTGACCGTCACCGTCACCTATAATTGACCGCAGCGCCGCACGACGAGCGACCTTCGGCATGTCGACAGCGCGGCAGGCTATCCCGTTCCGAACATCGATCCAGCCTGGCGGGATGCTATCTGAGCGCCGCGTCGGCATCCGAAATCTGGTAACTGGCGCACCCGAAGGGATTCGAACCCCTGGCCTCTGCCTTCGGAGGGCAGCGCTCTATCCAGCTGAGCTACGGGTGCGTCGAGGGGCGCTTAGCAAAGCGATCCGGGGACGGCTAGAGCCTTTCCGGAAAATCGCCCCAGCTTATTTGGGCGCGCCGCTGATCGGCTGGAATTTGCCGAGGCCGCAACTTGGCCCCCCAATCCCCGGCGGCGTGCGCAGCACGGTGATGATATCGACCGAACAGAGCTGGGACAGCGAGGTCGCGTAGCTGAAGCGTTCCTCGAAGCCGAGGCCGGGGCAGCGGTGCGGCAGCTTGTTGCGATAGACTTTGCGGCCCGCCGTATAGAAATCGATCGTGCTGTCGTCGCGCACCCGGCTGCTGGTGATCGAGCGGATCTGGATGCAGTCCACCGGATTGCCGGCCGGCTTGATCTTCGCTTCCTGTTCGGGTTTCAGCGGCCGGGCGTCGGCCGACATCCCAACGGCTGCCGCCGCGATCAGTATCAGCGGGCCTGCGATCATTCTGCTCATCGCGATCTCCTATGCCGTGGGCGCACGGTCGGACGCCGGCAATCCCCTGTCCGACTATACGCCAAAGCGGGGACATTGGTTGCCAAAAAGGCGCGGCGGCTATGCGGCGGCCGCCGCTGGGGCGGGCGTCTTGGGCTTGAAGGCGCAGAGGTCGGCAACCGGGCAGCGCCAGCATTCGGGCTTGCGCGCCTTGCAGATATAGCGGCCGTGCAGGATCAGCCAGTGATGCGCGCCCTGCAGAAACGGCTTCGGCGTCACCTTTTCCAGCTTCAGCTCGACCTGGAGGACATTCTTGCCAGGCGCCAGGCCGGTGCGGTTCGACACGCGGAAGATATGGGTGTCGACCGCGATCGTCTCCGCGCCGAAGGCGGTGTTCATCACGACATTGGCGGTCTTGCGACCGACCCCCGGCAGCTCTTCCAGCGCCTCGCGGCTCTGCGGCACCTCGCCGCCAAATTTGTCGACCAATATCTGCGCGGCGGCGATCACATTCTTCGCCTTGGTATTGAACAGGCCGATCGTCTTGATGTGCTGCTTCAGGCCATCTTCGCCCAGATCCAGCATCTGCTGCGGCGTCGTCACCTTCCCGAACAGCGGGCCGGTCGCCTTGTTGACCCCGACATCGGTCGCCTGCGCCGACAAGGCAACAGCGACCAGCAGCGTATAGGGATTCACATAGTTGAGCTCCGTCACCGGCGCGGGATCATTCTCGGCCAGCCGGCGATAGAATTCGAAGATGTCGGCCTTCTTCACAGGCCCAGCACGTCGCCCATCGCATGGCGGCCGGCGGGCTTGCCGACCATCCACAGGCAGGCCTTGACCGCGCCGCGTGCGAAGATCGCGCGGCTTTCCGCGCGGTGGCCCAGCTCGATCCGCTCATTCTCGGTGGCGAGAACGACCATATGATCGCCCGCGACCGATCCGCCCCGCAGCGACGCATAGCCGATCGTGCCGGTCTCGCGGGGCTTGTCATTGCCCTGACCCATCCGGTCGAAGCGGTTCAGCGCCTCGGGGGCCCCGCCGCGCCCTTCGGCAGCGGCGGTGCCGAGCAGCAGCGCCGTGCCCGATGGCGCATCGACCTTGTGGCGGTGATGCATTTCGAGGATCTCGATGTCCCAGTCGTCGCCGAGCCGCGCCGCCGCCTCCCGGACGAGATGGGCGAGAAGGTTGACGCCCAGCGAGGTGTTGCCGGTCTGCAGAACCGCCAGGCCCCGCGCCACCGCGGCGTCGATCTGCGCGTGATGTTCGGGCTTCAGGCCGGTGGTGCCCACGACGATGGGCGCGCCGGCGGCCAGCGCGGCTTCGAGATGACCCGCCAGCGCGGAAGGAGCGGAAAAATCGACCAGCACGTCGCTGGCGGCGGCGAGTGCCGCCGCGTCGCCATGGGGACCGAACACCGCGCCGCCCAGATCGACGCCGCCGGACAGGGTGGCGCCCAGATCTTCCGCGATGGCGGCGATGGCCTGGCCCATGCGCCCGTTCGCGCCCAAAATGCCGATCGTCGCCATGCTCTGCCCCATATGCCGAAACTGCGCCGCTTCATGGCCGCGACGGGCGGAGGACGCAAGCATGCTGATCGGTGCTGGCATTATGCGGTTCAACATGGTGAAAGCATGAACGTGGCAGGGAGTTCTCCATGACCTCGACCGACTGGATGTTCTCGTTAGACGCGGCGCTCGCGGCGTTACCCGACGATGAAGGCGCGCGCCTGACCTATCCGATCCGCCATGGATCGATGCGGATCGGCGTCTATGCGCCGCGCGGCACCGACGATCAGGCACCGCACGAGCAGGACGAGCTCTATATCGTCGCGGCCGGCACCGGCTATTTCGTCAAGAATGGCGACCGGCGGGCGTTCAAGGCGGGCGACGCGATCTTCGTCGAGGCCCATGCCCATCATCATTTCGAGGATTTCAGCGAGGATTTCGCGACCTGGGTGATCTTCTGGGGGCCAAAGGGCGGCGAATGAGGACGTGGTTCGGCGGGATCGCCGTCGCCTGGCTGGTCGCGTCCGCGCCGATATGGGCCGCCGACGATCCGTTCGACGGCATCCCCGGGGTCAAATTCCGATATTATGATGTCGAAGGCAGCACGCCGACCGACATCTACGCGTCGCTGCGCGCCAGATCGCCCCAGAAGGGCGACGGCGTGGCGCACACCGCCTGGCATATGCGGGTGGGCTGGCAGGAGACGCGGCGCGGATCGGACTGCCGCGTGGTCGATCCGATGGCGAGCCTGTCGATCCTCGTCGTCCTGCCGCGTCTCGTCAGCCGGGAGGTGACGCCGGCTGGCGAAGGCTTCTGGCGGCGCACCTTGCGCGGGCTGGAGATTCACGAGGCCGGCCATGCGCGTATCGCCCATGCCCATCGCAACGACTTCGCCAGAGCCGGGGAGGGGGCAAGCTGCCGCGATATCCGGGCGATCGCGGCAAAGGTCCAGGCGCGGGTCGAGAAGATCCAGGCCGACTATGACCGGGATACGAAGCACGGCATCACCCAGATACCGAAGCCGGGCGAGGAAGAATGAGCGACATCCGCAACATCGTGGTGCTGACCGGTGCCGGTATCTCCGCCGAAAGCGGGCTGAACACCTTTCGCGGGCCGGGCGGTCTATGGGAGGGGCATCGGGTCGAGGATATCTGCACGCCCGAGGCGCTGGCTCGCAACCGGGCGCTGGTGCTCGATTTCTACGATCAGCGCCGCGCCGCGCTGCGAACGGTGGAGCCCAATCCAGCGCATGCCGCGCTTGCGCGGCTGGATCGCGCATGGCCGGGCGAGTTGCTGATCGTCACGCAGAATGTCGATGACCTGCACGAGCGGGCGGGGGCGCGACGGCTGCTCCACATGCATGGCGAGCTGATGTCGGCGCTGTGCGAGGCGTGCGGAGCGCAGGCGCCCTATGGCGGCGCGATGCTCGACGGCACCGAATGCGGGGCATGCGGCGCGCAGGACATGCTCCGTCCCGACATCGTCTTCTTCGGCGAAATGCCCTATGCGATGGATCGGATCGAACAGGTGCTGGGTGACGCCGACCTGTTCGTGTCGATCGGCACATCGGGCGCGGTCTATCCGGCGGCGGGGTTCGTGCAGGGCGCGCGCCATGCCGGTGCCCGCACGCTGGAACTCAATCTCGAGCCGTCGGCGGGCAGCTATCATTTCCATGAAAGCCGTTTGGGGCCGGCGAGCATGCTGGTGCCCGCCTGGGTGGAAGAAATTCTGGCGTCCTGACCCGTCGACCCGGCGGACGCCGACGGGGCGGATCGCGGGTTTTCAATCCACCCAGTCGAGCCCGATCTCGCGATAGAGGCCGCGATCCTCCTCCCATTTCTCCGCCACCTTGACGTGCAGGAAGAGGTGGACCTTGCGCTGCAGCAGCGCTTCCAGCTGCTCGCGCGAACGGGAGCCGATCTCCTTCAGCCGCGCGCCGCGCTTGCCCAGCACGATCGCCTTCTGGCTGTCGCGGGCGATCAGGATCTGCTGGTGGATCGCGACCGACCCGTCCTTGCGCTCCTCATATTTCTCGGTCTCGACGGCGGAGGCATAGGGCAGCTCGGCGTGGAGCTGCAGGAAGATCTGCTCGCGCGTCACCTCGGCCGCCAGCATCCGGTCGGTCGCGTCCGACACCTGATCCTCGGGGAAGTGCCACGGGCCTTCGGGCATACGCGCCGCCAGCGTCTTGCGCAGATCCTCGACTCCATCGCCGGTCGTGGCGGAGATCATGAATATCGCTTCGGGCGCGAGCTTGTCCTGCAGCTGCATCGCAAGTTCGAGCAGCTTTTCCTTGGGGCAGATATCGACCTTGTTGAGCACCAGCAGCTTGGGCTCGCGCCGCGCCGCCAATGTGTCGAGCAGATCGGCGATGCGCCGGTTGATGCCGGTTTTGGCATCGATCACGAAGGCGATCAGGTCGGCATCCTGCGCGCCGCCCCAGGCCGCGGCGACCATCGCCCGGTCCAGCCGCCGCTGCGGCGCGAAGATGCCGGGGGTGTCGACCAGCAATATCTGGCTTTCGCCGGCGATGGCGACGCCGATCAGCCGGGTGCGCGTGGTCTGCGCCTTGGGGCTGACGATCGCGACCTTCTGGCCGAC
>CAZJXG010000002.1:0-67175 GCA_964549965.1 uncultured Sphingomonas sp.
ACGTCGGCGGTCGATGGAGTACGGCCGGTACCGATCGCCCAGACCGGTTCATAAGCCACCACCAAAGTCGCGCTCGTCCCATCGCGCGGGATCGAGCCGTCGAGCTGGCCCTCCACGACCGCCACCGCGCGGCCGGCGTCACGCTCGGCCTCGGTCTCGCCGACGCAGACGATGGCGATCAGGCCCGCGCCGATCGCAGCCGCCGCCTTGGCCTGCACCTCGGCATCGGTTTCATGCTGGTCGGCCCGACGCTCGCTATGGCCGACGATCGCGAGCTTCGCGCCCGCCTCGACGAGCATCGGTGCGCTGATGCAGCCGGTATGCGCCCCCTTTGCCGCGCCATGGCAATCCTGCCCGCCGATCGCGAGTCCGGGCTGGCGCTGGGCGGCGGCGGCGATCAGGGTGAAGGGCGGGCACACCGCCACGTCGACCGATATGCTGGCACGAGCGGCCTCCGCGATAGCATCCAGTTCGGCGAGCGCATCGAGCGACCCGTTCATCTTCCAGTTACCCGCCACCAGCTTGCGCAATGCCATCTTCACCCCCGCTTTCGGTTCCGCGACCGCCCTTAGGAGGCAAAGTCACGTCCCGCAACCGCCCGCCCGTTGCGGTGGCGGACGTTGCCCCCTATGGCAGCGCAACGCCCAATCTGCTCTCGGACGGAACACCGATGATAACCTTCTTCCGCAAAGCGCTGTCGTCGTGGATCGCCCTCGGCATACTCGCGCTCGTCATGGTCGCCTTCATTATCACCGGCGTCGAAACGCCGGGTGCGATGGGCGGCGGCGGCACCGGCGGCACTGTGGCCAAGGTCGGCGGCGAGAAGGTCGGCGCCAACGAACTGCTGCGCCGCGCGCAGAATCAGATCGAAGGCCTGCGTCGGGAGCAGCCCGGCTATGACGCCAAGGCGTTCATCGCCCAGGGTGGCTTCGAGAGCGTCGTCGAGGGGTTGATCGGCGGTCGCGCGCTGGAAGCCTGGGGCAAGCAACAGGGCTTCGCGATCAGCAAGAGGCTGATCGATGCGCAGATCGCAGGCATGGCACCGTTCCGCGGCGTCACCGGCCAATTCGACGAAAATGTGATGCGGAACATGCTGGCGCAGGCCCGCATAAGCGAGCGCGACCTCCGCGCCGATATCGGCGGCGACCTGCTGCGCAACCAGATCCTCACCCCGACCGCCGCGATCGCGGTCCTCCCGACGAAGGTCGCCAGCCCCTATGCGGCGCTCATGCTGGAGCAACGGATCGGTTCGGTCGGGATCATCCCGCTGGCCGCCTTCGTCGACCCGCGCCAGCCGACCGATGCGGAGATCGCCACCGCCTACAAGGCCAATATCGCCGCCTATACCCGGCCCGAAGCGCGCGTGCTGCGCTACGCCCTGTTCGGCCCGGAGCAGATTGCCGCCGCGGCAACGCCGACCGAAGCCGACATCGCCACATATTATCGTGAAAATGCCGCAAGCTATGCCGCGCGAGAGAAGCGCAGCCTGTCGCAGCTGATCACACCGAATGAGGCGCTTGCCCGCAGCATCGCCGCCCAGGCCAAGAGCGGCACGCCGCTTGCCGCCGCCGCGACCAAGGCAGGGCTGGAAGCCGTCACCCTTACCGACCAGAACCGCGACGATTATGCCAAGTCGGCAGGCGCCGCCGTCGCCGACCAGGCCTTTGCTGTAGCGAAAGGCGGCGTGGCGGGACCGATCAAGGGCTCGTTCGGCTGGTATGTGGTGAAAGTCGACAGCGTCACCGGCACTCCGGCGCGCAGCCTGACGCAGGTCAGGCCCGAGATCGTCGCGCTCCTGTCCACGCAGAAGTCGCAGGAGGCACTGGCCGAGCTCGCCGGCCGGATCGAGGATGCGATCGCCGACGGATCCAGCTTCGCCGAGATCGCCACGGGCAACAAGCTTGCCGTAATCGAGACTCCGCCCCTCCTGGCGACCGGCCAGCCGGTGTCGGCACCGCCGGGCTGGCAGGCACCGCCCGAACTCAACGCCCTGCTCAAGGGTGGATTCGACGGCGACCCTTCCGACCGGCCGACAGTCGAGACGGTGATCAAGGATCAGCGTTTCGCACTGCTGAGTGTCGCCAAGGTGATCCCGCCGACGCCCGTTCCGCTCGCGCAGGTTCGCCCGCTCGTGATCCGCGACATCGTCACCAAGCGCGCCGCCGCGCAGGCCAAGACCGTCGGCGACAAGGTGACGGCAGCGGTCAACCGCGGCGTGCCGCTCGCCAAGGCGATGGCCGAGAGCGGCGTCAAGCTGCCCGCGCCGGCACCTGCCCGCGCTCGTCAGCTCGATATCGTACGGGCGCAGCAGGGCGGCGCACAGATACCGGCCCCGGTGCGCGCCCTGTTCGCGCTGCAGAGGGGCAAGGCGCGGCTGATACCGAGCGATAACGGCGAGGCGCTGTTCGTCGCGGTCCTCGACACGATCGTACCGGGCGACCTGTCCAAAGCGCCGGGACTGCTCATGGAGATGCGCGCCGACCTGGAACGCACGCTGACCCCGGAGCTGGGCGAGCAGTTCGTCCGCGCCGCCGGAAAAGCCGCGACGATCAAACGCTATCCCGAGACGATCGCGGCGGTAAAGCGCCAGATCAGCGGCCAGTAAGGCCCAGGCGCATGGCTCAGGGACAGGACCAGGCGGCGCGCGAGGCGCTCGCGCGCGGCGAACCCGCACTGGTCTGGCGCACCCAGGTTGCCGACACCGAGACTCCGGTTGCGGCAGCGCTGAAGCTGATCCGGCCCGGACGCGGCGATTTTCTGCTCGAATCGGTGGAAGGCGGCGCAGTCCGCGGCCGCTATTCGCTGCTCGGTCTCGCACCGGACCTGATGTTCCGCGCGCGCGGCGACAGCGCCGAGGTCAACCGGCACTGGGCGACCGATCCGGATGCCTTCGAACGCCTTGAAGACGATGCGCTGACGGCGATGCGCAAGCTCGTCACCGCCTGCCGCATGGCGGTACCCGAGGGCCTTCCCCGCGCGCTCGCCTGCCTCGTCGGCTTCTTCGCCTATGAGACGATCGGCCTGGTCGAAAAGCTGCCCCGACCTGCGGCCAACCCGCTCGACCTGCCCGACATGCTGTTCGCGCGGCCAACGCTGATCCTGGTGTTCGACCGGCTCGCCGACCAGCTCTATCTTGTGGCCCCGCTCTGGCCCGACTCTCCGGGCAGCGCCGATGCCAAGGTCGCGCAGGCGATCGAACTGATCGAGGGACAGGCCGCGATTCTCGCCGGGCCGCTGCCACCGCGCAGCCGCAGCGAGATCGATCCGGCGACGCTCGTCCCCGTTCCGCAGCTGGCGCCGGGCCGATATGAGGAGATGGTGCTCAGGGCGAAGGACTATATCGCCGCCGGCGACGTCTTTCAGGTAGTCCTGGCGCAGCGCTTCACCATGGATTTCGCGCTGCCGCCGATCGATCTCTATCGCGCGCTCCGCCGGATCAATCCGTCACCCTTCCTGTATTATCTCGACCTTCCAGGCTTCGCCCTGATCGGCTCCTCGCCCGAGATACTGGTCCGGGCGCGCGATGGCGAGGTCACGATCCGGCCGATCGCGGGCACCCGGCCCCGCGGCAAGACCGCCATGGAGGATGCCGCCAACCGCGACAGCCTGCTCGCCGATCCCAAGGAGCGGGCCGAGCATCTGATGCTGCTCGATCTAGGCCGCAACGATGTCGGCCGCGTCGCGCAGGCGGGCACGGTGGAAGTGACCGACAGCTATACGATCGAGCATTATAGCCATGTGATGCACATCGTCTCGAACGTCGTCGGCCGGCTCGATCCGGCGAAGGACGCGCTGGACGCGCTGTTCGCCGGCTTTCCGGCGGGAACCGTTTCGGGCGCACCGAAGGTCCGTGCCTGCGAGATCATTGCGGAGCTGGAGCCCGAGACACGCGGCCCTTATGCGGGCGGTGTCGGCTATTTTTCGCCAGACGGATCGATGGACAGTTGCATCGTGCTGCGCACGGCCGTGGTGAAGGATGGCGTCATGCACGTTCAGGCCGGCGCCGGAATTGTTGCGGATAGCGAGCCGGTATATGAGCAGCGCGAATGCGAAGCGAAATCGGGGGCGTTGATTGCCGCAGCACGCGAAGCGTTGAAGATGGCGATGGAGCCAGAGTTCGGACAGTGAACAGCGTTGTAAATATTGGGTAATTTTCGATCTACACTGTGGCATTTATGCATCATTCGTGACAATCGATCTTGCCACAGGGATCATTTTAGTATGGGAACCGTTTCCGCTTCGCCGTAACGGCTGTAGAAAGGGTTTGTACTCATGCGATTTTTCCTCACCACCACCGCGATCGGCCTCGCCGCGCTCGGCGCCAGTGCTGCATCGGCGCAGAACAGCGCTTCGAGCTGGACCGGTTTCTATGTCGGTGGGCAGCTCGGCTATGGCTGGCAGCCCAAGGATGGCGACGAGGTCGTCAACTTCGACCGCAATCTTGACGGGAACTTTGGCGACGCGTTCGTCAATTTCCAGCCCAATGTGGCCGGCAATGGCGGCATGTGCGGCGGCGCGCCGACCTCGGCCAGCCCGCGCACCGGCTGCACCAAGGACAATGACTCGACGGCCTGGAAGATCCACGCCGGCTATGATTACGGCTTCGGCGAGACCAGCGGCTTCGTCGTTGGCGCGGTAGCCGAATATGGCAAGTCGTACCTGTACGACAATGTCACCGCGTTCAGCACCACCCCGGCGGTGTACAAGATGCAGGCCAAGCTGAAGAGCGACGGCGCGATCCGCGGTCGCGCCGGCTATGCGCTCGACACCGGCACGCTGTTCTACGGCACCGGCGGCGTTGCCTATGGCAAGATCCGCAACAGCTTCTCGTCGTCGAACACCGTGAACACCTTCACCGTGAACGATCCGAACAAGAACGCCTGGGGCTATGTCTATGGCGGCGGTATCGAGCAGAAGGTCGGCCCCTTCTCGATCGGCACGCTCTATACGTTCACGGCGCTGAAGAACAACAAGAGCACCGTGCGGACCTCGGGCGGCCCCGTGGGTGGCCCGTTCACCGTTCAGAACGCATCGGGTACCGACTTCCAGCGCAGCTTCAGCAAGTTCGCGTTCCATTCGATCCGTGCGACGGCGAGCTATCGCTTCTGATCAGCGCGCAAACGCAAAAAAAGAAGGGCCGGATGGGAAACCATCCGGCCCTTTTTATTGACCTTCCTCCGTCCCTGACAGGAAAGGGGAAGCGACCACTCAGTTTCGCAGCTGCACGCCGACATAGCGCGGCGGCGTATTGCCACGCTGAACGAACAGCAGCACGGTCGGCCGCTTGGCCTTCAGCGCGGCGGATATCTGGGCGGCGGCGGCCTGGACGGTCGTCACCGGCACATTGTTGATCTGCAGGATGATGTCGCGCGGCTGGAAACCATTGGCGGCGGCATCGCTCGACGGATCGACATAATTGATCACCACGCCCTTGAGCGTGGTGGCGACACCGAGCCGACGGGCGATATCCGGAGTGAGCGTCTGGAGGCCAAGGCCGATCGCATTGCGCGTCGCCTGATCGGGAGCGACCGGACCACCGCCCACACCGTCGTCCTGATCCTCATCCACGCCGCTGGCATTGGCGAGCTGGTCTTCGGGAGGACGTTCGCCGAGCGTGACCGTCACGGTCTTGCGCTGGCCTTCCCGGATCACCTCGATCGGCAGGCGGGCGCCCACCGGGGTTTTGCCGACGATATAGGACAAGGTGTTGTCGGGCGTGACGTCCTGGTTGTTGACCTTCACGATCACGTCGCCCTGGCGAATTCCGGCGCGCGCCGCAGCCTCGCCAGGCTCGACCCGCGCGACGATCTCGCCGCGATCCTTCGGGAGACCCAGGCTGGTGGCGATATCCTGCGTCATCGGCTGGATGCCGACGCCGAGATAGCCGCGCTTGATCCGCTCTCCGGTGCGGAGCTGATCGATGATCGGCTTTGCCTCCTCAGCGGGGATGGCGAAGCCGATGCCGACATTGCCGCCGGTTGGCGAGAAGATCGCCGTGTTGATGCCAATCACATTGCCCTGAAGATCGAACATCGGGCCACCCGAATTGCCCTGATTGATCGAGGCATCGGTCTGAATATAGCGATCATAGGGGCCGTTGACGCCGATCGACCTGTGCAGCGCCGACACGATACCCGCGGTCACCGTGCCGCCAAGGCCGAACGGATTGCCGATCGCGACCACCCAGTCGCCGACCCGGGTGCGGGTGGAATCGCCAAACTGGACGAAGGGCAGATTCTTCGCGTCGATCTTGAGCAGCGCCAGATCCGATGTCTGGTCGCGGCCGACGATCGTCGCCTTATATTCCTTGCGGTCGGGCAGGGTCACGGTGATCGAACTGACCACCGCCCCGGTCCCGCCCTCGGGAGAGGCCGAAATCACGTGGTTGTTGGTGACGACATAACCGTCGGCCGAGATGATGAAGCCGGAGCCGAGCGAGGTCGCCTCGCGGGTGATCGGCTTGCCGCTGTCATCGGTCCCGCCGCCCCCGCCGCCGAAGCGGCGGAACAGTTCCTCGAAGGGAGTGCCGGAAAAGGCGTTGCCACCGTTGCGGACCTGGATCTTCTGGGTGGTGGAGATGTTGACCACCGCCGGCTGCAGCTTGGCGGCCAGATCGGCGAAGCTCATCGGCGCGCCGGGGCGCGGTGCCTCGGCGTTGATCGAGCCGGGCGCGTTCTGCGCGACCTGCGCCCCCACGGGCTGCTGCATCGTCAGGGTTGCGGTCGCACCACCGGCCAACAAGGCTGCGGTGATCGCATAGGCATAGCGCACTTTTGCCAACTCCTTAAAACTCCTGTCCTGCCGTTGCCGATATCCGGGGTGGTTTATTTCGGTCCCGGTCGCTGAACCCCGCTTGAACGGTGCCGTTCCATCTATTGTTATCGGCGCCCGCGAAATTCGCGCAGATATTCATTATCGGGCGACAGTATCGCATTGGACGATCCGGACGCTTCATTGCCATCGGTCCCGAAGGTGAACCGATAGGACTGCATCGCCCGGTAGAAATTGTAGAAATCCGGATCCTTGTTGAAGCTTTCCGCATAGACACCGGCGGCCTGGGCGTCGGCCTCCGCCGTGATGATCTGCGCCTGCTTGCGTCCCTCAGCACGGATCGACAGCGCTTCCTGCTCGCGCGCCGTACGCATCCGGTTGAAGGCGGAATCCAGCGGGGTGCCGTCGGGAAGGTCGGCGCGCTTGATCCGCACATCGACGATCTCGGCGCCATATTGCCGGGCCACCTTGTTGAGCCGGGTCTGGATATTGTCCATCACCGCGCCGCGTTCGGGGCTGAGCAGCGATGCGAAGGGACGCTTGCCCAGTTCGTTGCGCAGTGAGGAGCCGAGGATCGGGCGCAGCGCCTCCTCCACCCGGCGTTCGGTTCCGGCGGTTATCGACATGCGCAGCGGATCGACGATCCGGTACCGGGCATAGGCATCGACCTCGAGCCTAAGCTGATCGGTCGACAGCACCGACTGCCGTTCCATGTCGAAGTCGCGGACCCGCTTGTCGATCCAGTGTATCTCGTCGAAGAAGGGGATCTTCATGATCACCCCCGCTCCGGTCTGCCCGAAATCCTCATTGGGCTTATAGGCGTTGTACACCTTTTCGGGCTTGCCGAAGCGGACGACCAGCGCCTGCTTCGTCTCCGGCACGACCGCGAATACGCCGTTCAACACGATCACCGCGGCAATCGCGGCAATCGCCCAACCGATCACCGTACGGCTGGCGAGATTATCGGAAACATTCATTGCTGGGCCTTGGGCAGTTGCTGCGGAAGCGGCACATAGGGGATGACGTTGGGCGCCTCGACGATCGTCTTGTCGGTCTTGGCGAGCACCCGTTCCATCGTCTCATAATACATGCGGCGGCGGGTCACTTCGGGGGCCAGCTTATATTCGGCATAGACCTTGTCGAAGGCCGCGGCCTCACCTTCGGCCTTTGCGCCGAGCTGCTGGGCATAGGCCCGTGCCTGGTTGAGATAGGTCTGGGCCTCTTGCTGCGCCGCGGAGACCGATTTGAACGCCTCGACCACCGCAGTCGGGGGATCGGCCTGCTTGATCGCGACGCCCTGCACCGCGACACCGGCCCGATAGCCGTCCAGTATCTCCTGCATGCGCTGCTGCACCCTGCCTTCGATCTGGCTGCGCTGCGAGCCCATCGCGTCATTGAGCGCAACGCGCGCGATTTCGGCACGCATCGCACTTTCGGCGACCTCGGCCACCGTCTCGTCGGGATCGGCGAGCTGATAGAGATAACGTTCGGGATCGCGGATATTCCAGCGGACGGAATAAGCGAGATCGATGATGTTCTGATCGCCGGTCAGCATCAGATTCTGCGCGTTGCCGCCGCTGGCAGGGATATCCTTCACCCTTATATCTTCGATGTCGATCGTCGTCACATGGTCGATCGGCGCCGGAAAGGTGAAGGAGAAGCCCGGTTCGAGCGTGCCGGCATAGGAGCCCAGCCGGGTGATGACCCCGCGCTCCTGCGGGTTGATCATATGGCTGCTGGTCCACAGCACCCAGATCAACAGCAGGCCCACGCCTGCCCAGAGCAGCATCCGACCCGCCTCGGGCTCCGGTCCGCCCCGGCCACCGAACCGCGCCCGGCCGCGGCGCAGAAGCTCGTCGATAGCCGAACGGCCTGCAGGTCCACGCCCGGGGCGCCCGCGCGGGGGCTGGCTCCATGGGTTCGGATCACTCCCCCCATCGTTGCCTGATCCCCCGCCGCCCCACGGTCCACCTTCATTGAGGAGGGGCCGCGGCGCCATATCGCTGCTGTCACTATGGTTCATGCAATCATTATAGGAGCGGATCGACGGAAAAACAGTGCCCTTTCCCCGGCGAGCGCTTATTTGCTCCGCGCATGGACATGACGGAATCACTTCCCGCCGCGCTCGACAGCGTATTGGACCCCATCAGCGGCAACGGTCTGATCACCGCCGGCCGGGCTGCCGCACCCCGTTTCGAGGATGGTACGGTGAGCGTCGTTATCGACGTCACCGGCCTTTCGGGCGATGCGCGCAGCAAGCTGGAGACGGCGGTCAAGCAGGCGTTGATCGCGGTACCAGGCGTCGAAACGGTGCGGGTCGCGATGACGGCCGAGAAAAAGGGCCGCAAGATCATCGCGATCGGATCGGGCAAGGGCGGGGTCGGCAAATCGACATTGTCCGCCAATCTCGCGGTGGCGCTCAAGCGGATGGGCAAAAAGGTCGGCCTGGTCGACGCGGATATCTATGGCCCGTCCCAGTCGCGCCTGTTGTCGACCGAGGGGATGCGCCCCACCGCGACCGGGCAGAAGATGGATCCGGTGATCTCTCCCTCCGGCGTGCCGGTGCTGTCGATGGCACAGCTCGTCAAACCCGGCCAGGCGATCGCCTGGCGCGGGCCCATGGCCGCCAATGCGCTGGGCCAGTTGGTCGATGCCGAATGGGGCGATGTCGACCTGCTGATCCTCGATCTGCCGCCCGGCACCGGCGACGTCCAGCTCACCATGGTCCAGAAGTATAAGCCGGTCGGCGCGATCATCGTGTCGACCCCGCAGGACCTGGCGCTGATCGACGCGACCCGCGCCGTCGATTTCTTCCGGCAGGGCAGCGTGCCAATCATCGGCATGATCGAGAATATGGCAGGCTATGTCTGTCCGCATTGCGGCGAAGCTTCCGACCCGTTCGGCCAGGGCGGCGCGCAGGCGGCGGCGATGACGATGGAAATGCCCTTCCTTGGGCGGGTGCCGCTGGACATCGCCATCCGCGTCGCATCCGACGCCGGCCTTCCGCCGGCGGCCGACGACGGAGACATGATATTCGCTCCGTTGGCGCAGAAAATCGTCGACTGGTTGAACCCGGCGAAACCCGCATCATTTTAGCAGGGTCTCTCTTCGAGGATCCGCCCATGCCGCTCAGTTCCGATGCCGACGTCGCCGACCTGCTCCGCAACACCAGGACCATCGCGATGGTCGGCGCGAGCGACCGTCCGGATCGTCCCAGCTATGGCGTGATGCGCTTCCTGCTGGACAAGGGCTACACGGTGATCCCGGTCAATCCGCAGCTGGCCGGCCAGAGCATCCACGGCCAGCCCGTGGTCGCGACCCTCGCCGAGGTCGGCGAGACGATCGATCTGGTCGATATCTTCCGCAATTCCGCCGCCGCCGGCCCGGTGATCGACGAAGCGATCGCGGCAGGCGCCAAAGCCGTGTGGACCCAGCTGGGCGTCTTCAACGACGAAGCAGTGAGCCGCGCCGAGGCGGCAGGGCTGAGGGCGGTGGTCAACCGCTGCCCGGCGATCGAGATTCCCAGGCTGGGACTCTGATCCGATCCACGCCCGGTAAGGGCCACGCGATCGATATTATCGGATGATCGCCCTTGCGGCCCGATCCGACAGCCGATCGACCGCTTTGGCATGGATCGCCGGCGCGGTCGCCAGCACGCCGAACTGCTCGCCCTTGGTGCTGTTGTAGCGCAGCGGCCGGCCCAGCGCGTCGGTCACGGTGGCGCCGGCTTCCTGCGCGATCAGCGCCGCCGCCGCTATGTCCCATTCATGGCCCCATCTCAGCGTGGCGAGCAGGTCGGCCTCGTCCGCGCCCACCATCGCGATGCGCAGCGCAATCGAATTGGGTTTGCCGACCATCACCAAATCGGCATCAGGGCGCGGCAGCACATCGGCGGGCACGCGCGCACCCGGCAGCGTGATGCGCTGCGACGCCCGGATCGGTTCGCCATTGCGGGTCGCGCCCCGCCCCGCCTGGGCACGCCAATGCTCCCCACGCGCGGGTGCATCGAGCACGCCGATCATCGGCCGGCCGCCCTCGACCAGTGCGATCGATACCGCCCAGCCCTCTCGTCCACGAACATAGTCGCGGGTCCCGTCGATCGGATCGACAACCCAGACGCGCACGCAGTTCAGCCGGTCGGCGCTGTCGACTGTCTCCTCGGACAGCCAGCCTGCCTCCGGATCGAGCGCCATCAGCCGTTCGCGGAGAAGCGCATCGGCAGCGAGATCGATATCGCAGACCGGGCTGCCGGGGGTCTTGTCCCAATATTTGAAATCGCCGCGCCATGAGGCGTGCGCCATCGCCCCGACCTCGGCCGCGACCGCGCTTACCGCCTCGAGGAGCGCATCAGGCACCGGCTACCATCATCCCGTCGATCCGTACCGTCGGGGCATCAACGGCGCGGCGGAAGACAAGATCCGAAGCGGGCGTCAGTTCGCGGAACATATCCTTCAGATTGCCGGCGACCGTGATCTCGGCGACGGGCTCGCATATCTGGCCATCGCGGATCACGAAGCCCGAAGCCCCGCGGCTGTAATCGCCGGTGACGCCGTTGACGCCCTGCCCGATCAGCTCGGTGACATAGACGCCCAGCTTGATGTCGGCGATCAGCTCCTCCGGTGAAAGCGACCCCGCCTCGAGATAGAGGTTGGTCAGCCCCGCGCCGGGCGGGCCGCCGACCCCCCGGGTGGCGTGGCCGGTCGGCTGGAGCCCCAGCTGGCGGGCCGAGGCGGAATCCATGATCCAGCCGGTCAGCACGCCATCGGCGATAATGTCGCGCGGCGCGGTCGGCAGCCCCTCACCATCGAAGGGCTTGGAACGCAGGCCGCGCGGACGGTGCGGATCGTCGCGCACGGTGATGCCGCTGGCGAAAACCTGTTCACCCAGGCTGTCGAGCAGGAAGCTGGTCCGCCGCGCCACCGCGGAGCCGGTGATCGCACCCGCCAGATGCCCCAGCAGACCCGAGCTGACGCGCGGATCATAGACGATCGGCATCGCCCCGCTCGACAGCTTGCCGGGGTTGAGCCGCCTGACGGCGCGCTCGCCCGCGCGCTTGCCGATCGCCACGGCGTCCTCCAGATCGCTCAGGTGTCGCGCGGAATGATAGGCATAGTCGCGCTGCATGCCGCCGCCTTCACCGGCAATCACGCTGGCCGAGCAGCCATAGCCGCTGGTCGAATAACCCCGCGCAAAGCCCGTGCTGGTGGCGAGCGCGATCACGCTGCGACTTGCCGAGGCGCCCGCGCCCTCGCTGTTGGTGACGCCGGGCACGGCCCGCGCCGCATCCTCCGCCGCCTCGCCGCGCGCCCGCAATGTCGCGGGCGAAGGATCGGCGCCGTCATCGCCCTGGACATCGACCGCGTCGCCGCGCAGCAGCCGGTCTTCGGGCGCGAGCCCGGCATAAGGGTCCTCGGGGGCCTCGCGGGCCATGGCCACCGCGCGCTCGACGAGTTGCGCCAGCGCATCGGCCGAGAGATCGGAGGAGGAAACGCTGGCCGAGCGGCTACCGACGAACAGCCGCAGGCCGATCTCCTCGCCCTCCGAGCGTTCGACATCCTCGAGCGCGCCGAGGCGGATCGATATCTGGGTCGAATTGTTGCAGACATAGAGCGCGTCCGCCGCGTCGGCCCCGGCCTTGCGGGCGGCAGCGACAAGATCGGCGGTACGGCTTTCGGCTTCGGAAAGGCTGAGCATGTCGGCGACTTAGGTATCGAGTCCCCGAACGTCAAAGGGTAATGGTCCTTCAGGCGGTGCTGCCCACCACCAGACAGGCGAGAAACATCAGCAGCCCGGCGAAACGGTTCGACCGGAATTTCGCCAGGGCATCGGCGGGATCGGCAGTTCGCAACGCCGCCACCTGCCATCCCAGGTGCAGGGCCATCGGCAGCAGGGCGAGGGTCGCGAGCCACTGTGGCCGCACCTGCCAGAAGGCGCCCGCCCAGCATGCCAGCGCCACGACATAGCAAAACGCCACCCCGCTCCGCGCCCGAGGCCCCAGCGCTCGCGCCGAGGATTTGACTCCGGCCAGCGCATCATCCTCGATATCCTGCAGCGCATAGATGGTGTCGTAGCCGATGACCCAGAACACCGATCCGGCGTAGAGCAGCCACAGCGCCGGCGCGAAGCCACCAGTCACCGCCGGCCAGCCCACCAGCGCCGCCCAGGAAAAGACCAGGCCGAGCCAGGCCTGCGGCCACCAGGTGATCCGCTTCATGAAGGGATAGGCCGCCACCGCACCCAGGCTGCCGATCGCGGTGATCGCGGCGACCCGATCGAGCTGGACCAATACCAGCAGCCCGATCAGGCACAGCAGCAGCAGCCACGCCCAGGCAGCCTTCAGGCTTACTCGGCCGCTCGCCAGCGGCCGCGCGGCCGTGCGGGCTACCTTGCGGTCAAGGTCGCGGTCGACAATGTCGTTATACACGCAGCCCGCGCCGCGCATCGCCACCGAACCGAGTGCGAACCAGAGCAGAAGATCCCATCGCGCCAGCGCCGCCCCGGCCAGAGCGATCGCCCAGGCACCCGGCCAGAACAGCAGCCAGCTGCCGATCGGCCGGTCGAAACGGGCGAGCAACCAATAAGGCCTGAGGCGATCGGGAAGGCGGCGCGCCAGCCCCTTCAACTCGCTGTCAGGCACGATGTCCTCGACTTCCTTCGCCATGAGCGGCAGGTAGGGGAAAATATCCCGCTTCGGAAGTCCCATGGCCCAGACCCCTGCCTGGCCGCCCGCCAGCCTCACCCGCCTGTTCATCGACCAGCCGCTCGCCGATGGCGTGACCCTGATGATCGAGGGCGGTCAGGCCCATTATCTGTCGGGCGTGATGCGGCTCAAGGCCGGCGACCATATCGCCCTGTTCGACGATATCAGCGGCGAATGGCGCGCCGGGATCGAACATGTCGCCAGGCGGCATGTCCAGCTGCGCATCGACGGCAAACTGCGCGAGCGCGAGGAGGTGCCCGACCTGTGGCTGCTCGCCGCGCCGATCAAGAAAGGCCGAATCGACTGGGTCGCCGAAAAGGCCTGCGAGCTTGGCGTAGCCCGGCTCCGGCCAGTGATCACCCACCGCACCATCGTCGACAAGCTCAACCTCGGCCGATTGCGCGCGCATATGATCGAAGCCGCCGAACAGTGCGAGCGTACCGCGCTGCCAATCCTCGACGAGCCGGTAAAGCTCGCAGGGCTGCTGAAGGACTGGCCTGTGGACCGCGCCCTTATCTTCGCCGATGAGGAAGGCGGCGTGCCGATGGCGCAGGCCATACAGCCCGGTCCCTCTGCGATCCTGATCGGTCCCGAAGGCGGCTTCACCGACGAGGAGCGCGTTGCCATCAGGGCCATTCCTCAAGCCGTGGGCGTGTCGCTGGGGCCACGCATCCTGCGTGCCGACACAGCGATGGCAGCGGCGGTGGCGCTGTGGATGGGTCTGGCAGGCGATTGGCGGTAGATTTCGGCTTGGGCACAGGATGATTGCATCGAGGCACTAGCCACGTACCGATCGGTCCGCTATGGGCGCGCTTCATGAGCACCCGCAAGGCAGCCGACGGCGAAGATCCCCAGATCGAATCGCGTGAGGACCTCATCTCGGTCTTCTCTGACGGCGAAAAGCCCAAGGATCGCTGGCGGATAGGTACCGAGCACGAGAAATTCGTGTTCTTCGAGGATTCGCACCGGGCGCCGTCCTATGAGGAACGGGGCGGCATCCACGCGCTGCTGATCGGCCTTACCAAATATGGCTGGAAGCCGGTGTACGAAGGCGAGAACATCATCGCTCTCGAAGGCGCCGACGGCAATGTCAGCCTGGAGCCTGCCGGACAGTTCGAACTGTCCGGCGCGCCGCTCGACAACCTGCACCAGACCTGTGCCGAAACCGGCCGCCACCTAGAACAGGTGAAGGCGATCGGCGATCAACTCGGCATCGGCTTCCTCGGCCTCGGCCTCTGGCCCGACAAGAGCCGCGAAGAGCTGCCGATCATGCCCAAGGGCCGATACGGCATCATGCTGCGCCATATGCCGCGGGTCGGCACCATGGGCCTCGACATGATGCTGCGCACCTGCACCATCCAGACCAACCTCGATTATGCAAGCGAGGCGGACATGGTGCGCAAGTTCCGGCTGAGCCTCGCACTGCAGCCGCTCGCGACCGCGCTGTTCGCCAACTCGCCCTTCCTCGACGGCAAGCCCAACGGCTTCCTCAGCTATCGCAGCCACATCTGGACCGACACCGATCCGCATCGCACCGGCATGCTGCCCTTCGTGTTCGAGGATGGCTTCGGCTATGAACGCTATGCCGACTATATGCTCGATGTGCCGATGTATTTCGCCTTCCGTGACGGTTATGTCGATGCGGCCGGCCTCAGCTTCCGGGACTTCCTGAAGGGCGAGCTTTCGGTGCTGCCGGGCGAGAAGCCGACGATCGCCGACTGGACCGATCACCTCTCGACCGCCTTCCCCGAGGTCCGACTCAAGAGCTTTCTGGAAATGCGCGGCGCCGATGGCGGCCCGCACAGCCGCATCTGTGCGTTGCCCGCTTTCTGGGTGGGCCTGCTCTATGACGACGCGGCGATGGATGCCGCCTGGGACCTGGTCAAGCACTGGACGATCGAGGACCATCACCGCATCCGCGCCGAGGTTCCCAGGCTTGGCCTGCGCGCCAAGGGACCGCGCGGCCGGACCCTGCTCCAACTGGCCGGAACGGTGCTCGACATCGCCGCCGATGGGCTCCGGGCGCGGGCGCGGCTCAACGGAGCGGGCGACGACGAGACCGGCTATCTGGCGCCGCTGCGCGAGATCGTCGCCAAGGGCAAGACCCCGGCGGAGCAGCTTCTCGATCTCTATCATGGCCCCTGGGGCGGCGATCTTTCGCGGGTCTATGCGGATGCCCGTTTCTGAGACGCGGCAAAGCGTGACGTCTGTGCAACAGGTGCGGGGGAATCTCGTCACTGCAGAGATGGCGCGGTGCTTTTGATCAGCCGATGCTGGCTCCGCAGCATCCGATGCGATAGATCGGCTGCGCTGCGTCGGCAGGAGACACTCGCACCATAAGCGGGGCTCTTCGCGGGAGAGGTAATGCACCGGTGAAAGTCCGGTACGGCGTGCAGGACGTGGTGGCTGCGGTAAAATCGAGGATCCGGCACACGCCGATCCCGAGCCGGGAGAAAAACCGGACCGCAGTTCCGCTGCCACATGATGTCCAATCGCATCGATGCCGCCCCCGCTATTTGGTGAATCGCGCGTACATCTTGCTGCCCCGATCACGCAAAACTGCGCCGAATCCCTGGTCGATCATATGGAATGATGATCAACGCAGCCTTCACCAATCTCGCCAACCATAGGCAAACCCACTGTCGGTAACTTGGCCCCGTCGGATCGATGGGAGCATGACGATGGGCCTCGCCCTGGGACGCACGAACGGAATGAAGCTTGCCGGTGCCCTGGCGCTCGCGCTGGCGTCGCCGCTGGTGCAGGGCGCGACCGGCCTCGGCAACAATATCGAGGAACGCCTCCTGGCCGGCCATAATCGCGAGCGGGCCAGCCTCGGCATCCCCCCGCTCGCCTGGAACGAGCTGCTGGAGCGAGATGCCCGGATCTATGCCGAGGAACTGACCCGGATCGGCCGTCTCGAACATTCGGTCGACGATCCGGGCGAGGTGGAGCCACAGGGCGAAAATCTGTGGGCCGGCACCCATGGCTATTATGGCCCGGAACAGATGGTCGGCCTGTGGGTCGCCGAGAAGAAGGATTTCAAGCCGGGCATCTTCCCGAACAACAGCCTGAGCGGTGATCTTGAAAATGTCGCCCATTATACGCAGGTGATGTGGCGCAGCTCCCGTGCGGTCGGCTGCGCGGTGGCGCATGGCCGCGAGGATGACTTCCTGGTGTGCCGCTACAGCGAGGGCGGCAATGTGATCGGGGAAGAGCCCTTCTAAGCTAAGCGCTCGACGGAAAGGCCGGCCCGCCGGTCAACGCCGGGGTGAAGATCGCCCTGCGATGCTCCCAAGGGCCGTCGCAGGGCGGGCCAGGATCAGGCCTCGGCGGGATCACCTTCCGGCCGGCTGCCGTTCTTTTTGTAGGTCACACGGGCCACGCCCCCGATCAGGCCGAAGCCCAGCATCAGCTGCACCCAGGTCGACGGCTCCGGAACACCGGGCATGTCGTCGGTGGGCGGGGCGCCGACGGTAGGCGGCACGAAGATGGTTGGCGTCAGCGGCACCGAGGGATCGGGCGGCGGCGCTTCGGCGACCTGGATCGGCGGGCTGTCCATCGGTACCGGGGTCTGCTGCGGCAGGTTGGACAGCGCGAAAGGTGTAACGGTGGGGCAGGGCGTATCGGCCGAAGCCACCTGAACGCCCTCCTCTTCCGGCGTGGCGCGCACGCGCGTCTTCGGCTTCGCATATTGGCGCGGCTGGGTAGCCTTGTGCACCGCATCGCGGACCTGAGGAACGCCAAGGCTCAACGCCGTGGTACCCGCGACCGGGCAGACACAGGTCATCAGCAACTTGGCAGCTTTTGACGCAACTGCTTCCTTCAACATGAAGAACTACCCCACTACACCCCCACGCAAATGCGTGCAGGCGGGATATAGCATATTTTCACGGCGACTACAAAATGGCGTTGGTAAACATGTGCAAAATCGCCGCCGCCTGCCGTCGCTACCCGCTGTTCCCCCGCCCGGCGATCCGCTATGGCCCTGTTGGAAGCGGCCAGACCGGCATCGCGACATGATGGTTGAGATTGGCGTAGATCCTTTGAGCGAACTGGCGCGGGACAGAACAGAACAGCGCGGCGGCCGCCCGGAGCGATACGGGCTGGCGGACCTCAAGCCGCTGGGCGAAGCACTGCGTCGGCACTGGCTGCTGGCGATCGGCGCCGCAGCGCTTGTCGGCCCCACCCTCTATGGTGTCGCCAGCCAGAGCTGGATTACGGAACAGGGCGCGCACGGCCCGATCGTGCTGGCAACCGCACTATGGCTGTTCGCCCGCCGCTGGACCGAGGTACGCGCGCTCGCCCGGCCCGGCGACACCCGGATCGCGCTCGCCGGTTTCCTGATCGCTGCACCCATCTATATCGTCGCACGCATCATCAACGTCATCGAGGTCGAAGGCTTCATGATGTATGCGCTGCTGCTGGTCGCGGCCTATTGGCTGATCGGCTGGCGGCCGATGCGCGCCATGTGGTTCCCGATCATCTACATGCTGTTCATCTTCCCGCCGCCCGACACGGTGGTGGCGATGGTGACACAACCGCTCAAGATCGCGATCTCGCAGGCGGCGATCAATCTGCTCTATGCGCTGGGCTATCCGATCGCGGGATCGGGCGTAATGATCATCATCGGCCAGTATCAGCTGCTGATCGCGGCGGCCTGTGCGGGGCTCAACTCGCTGATCAGCCTCTCCGCGATCGGGCTTTTCTACATCTACATCCGCCATAATGCGAACTGGCGCTACGCAATGCTGCTGATGCTGGCGATCGTGCCGGTCGCCGTGATGGCCAATTTCGTCCGGGTGCTCGCCCTGATCATGATCACCCACTATCTGGGCGACGAGGCCGCGCAGGGCTTCCTCCACACCTTCTCGGGGATCACGATGTTCCTCTTCTCGGTGCTCGGCATCTTCGCGGTCGATGCCGCCGCCTCGCCGCTGCGTCGCCGTCTTGCCCGCCGGGACCGGGCGGCATGAGCGGCGATGACATGGATCACAAGCAGCTATCGCGGCGGTCGCTGATCGCGGGCGGGCTGCTCCTCGGCGCCGCCGGCATCGCCAATTCGCGGCGCCCCGACGAGCCGTTCAAGATGCTTCCGGAAAAGCGGCCCAAGCTGAACCCGCTCTTCCCGTGGAAGGTCGGCGACTGGGAATATCAGACGAGCAGCGGTCTGGTCCTGCCGCCGCCCGACCAGCTCAGCGACCGGCTCTACAACGCGATCATCACACGCTATTACGCCTCACCCACCAACCTGCCGGTGATGATGCTCGTCGCCTATAATGGCGTGCAGGACGGCATGCTTCAGGTGCATCGTCCCGAAGTCTGCTACCCTGCGGCCGGCTATCAGGTCGAGCGCGACCATTTCATCCCGCTCGATGCGGGCGGCGGCGTCGTGGTGCCGGGTCACTATCTGTCCGCGCGCAGCGTCAGCCGCCACGAACAGCTGATTTACTGGACCCGCATCGGCAACGAATTCCCGGTCCAGTGGTGGCGACAGCACTGGGCGGTGGCGAAGGAGAATTTGAAGGGCCGGGTCCCCGATGGGGTGCTGATCCGCTTCTCGACTGCGGCACCCGATGACGAAACCGCGATCCGGACGCTCAGGCGCTTCATAACACCGCTGTTCCAGGCGCTATCGCCAACCGCGCGGCGCCTGCTGTTCGGTGAGGCCGGGGCACCCGCCCCCAAGGCCTGACCCGAGCTCTATTGCGACGGCTTGTCGAGCGGCCGCAGCACGATATGGACGAAGGCCAGCGTGCCGGCGATGATCGCGATGGCGAGCAGATGATAGGCAATGCCGCCGCCGCCGACCGCCTTGTTGCCGAAATAATTGGCAACCGCACAGCCAGCGGACGCCAGCAGATAATTGAGCATCGAGTCGCCCGGGGGGCGCTCTCCCGCTGATCGTTGCAGAAACAGAACGACGAGCCCCGCGAAGATGGCGACGGTGATCCAATCGTAAATTGTTTCCAAATCAACGCCCTCCCAGCCAGATTGGTGTCATACAGGCTTGTCGCCGGGGCTGGCAATCATGTAGCAGTTCATAGCGGCAAGTGTCACACATGCGTCGGGGGAATAGAGAAGTGAAGGTAAAGACTGCACTTTTGGGCAGCGTCGTTGCTGCTGCCCTGCTCGTCGCGGGCTGCCACAGGGAACCCAAGGGTCAGATTCTCGCCATCGTCAATGGCGAGGAAATCTCGATGCAGGAGCTCAATGCCGAGCTTCAGGGCGCCCGCATACCCGATTCCGTCGATCGCAAGGTCCTGCGCAAGCAGGTTCTCCAGCGGCTGATCGACCGCAAGCTGATCGTCCAGAGGGCGCGGGAGCAGGGGCTGGACAAGACCCCGGAATTCATCGCCCAGCAGCGGCGGCTCGAGGAGAATCTCCTCGTCACACTGCTTGGCCAGAAGATCGCGGCGCAGGTGCCGATGCCCGATGATCGCGACATCACCCAGTATATCGCCGACAATCCCACCCAGTTCGGCGGCCGTGAGCGGCTGCTGCTCGACCAGATCCAGTTCGGCGCTCCGAAGGACGTCAAACAGCTGCTGACCCTGCGCGACGCGCACTCGCTCGAGGATCTTGCCGTGGGGATTCAGCGGCTCGGCCTGCCGATGACGCGCGGCAAGGGCGTGATCGATACCGGCCGGCTCGACCCGCAGCTGATCAAGGTGATCAACCAGCTGCCACCGGGCGAGCCTTTCGTATTGCCGTCCAACGGCCAATATGTAGCCAGCGTGATCGTCGGCCGCGACGCGACCCCGACACCGACACCGGTTGCAAAGGCCGCCGCCGCCGAAATGGTTCGCCGCAAGGAACTGGTGTCGGAGAGCAAGGCCCAGGTCGCCCGAGCCCGTTCGACCGCCGAGATCCAGTATCAGCCGGGCTATGAGCCCGACAAGTCGGCGATCAAGGCGAGCCAGGCGAAGAAGCAAGCCGCCAAGTAAGGCGTTCGTCCCGGCTTTGCCTTGTGGCGGTTCCGCGCGGGGCCGCAGCACCACTCCTGGGTCTTCGTACCTGCCGTCACGGGCGGTGTATCGGCACCGCGGAGGCGTAAGCCCATGCGTGCGATCCTGAAGGGTCAGTAGGCGTTGCGGTCCCAGATCAGCCGCCACACCGTCTCAAGGATGATCCTTAGGTCAAGCAGCAGCGACCAGTTCTCGATATAATACATGTCATATTCGACGCGCCGCTTGGCGCGCTCGATCGTGGCAATCTCACCCCTCAGACCACGCACCTGGGCAAGGCCGGTGATGCCGGGCTTGACGCGATGGCGGGCCGCATAGCCGCGCACGGCCTCGAAATAATAATCGTCGCCTACCTTCATCTCGGTGGCGTGCGGGCGCGGGCCGACGATCGACATCTCGCCGGTCAGCACGTTGAACAACTGGGGCAGCTCGTCGATCGACAGGCGCCGGATGATTCGCCCGAACGGGGTGACGCGGGAGTCGCTGCGCGTCGTCCGCTCGGCGCCGCTGACATCCTGGCGATCGACATACATCGATCGGAATTTGAGCACGCTGATCCGGACATTGTTGAATCCGAACCGCTCCTGCCGGAACAGCGCCGGCCCCGGGCTGGTGAGCTTGATGATCAGCGCGGTAAGCAGCAACAGCGGCGACAGCAGGATCAGCCCGGCCAGCGCGAGCGTTCGGTCCTCGACCGCCTTGAGCAGCCGGTTGAAGTCACGCATCGGGCGCTGCCACAAGGCGAACAGGGGCAGCGAACCGATGAACCGCATCGTATATTGCTGGGACAGGTCGAGCGCTTCGCGCGGCATCATGCAGATATCGACCGAGACCTGCTGCAACCGCTCGGTAATCTGGTCTAGCCGGGTCTGGCTGATCATCGGCAGGGCGATGACGACCATGTCGACATCGCCCTGTGCGATCCGACGGACCAGTGCATCGAGCCCGCCCAGGAAAGGTACTTCCCACGGGGTGCTGCGTTCGATCCGGGTGGTCCGCTCGTCGGCAATCCCGACCACGCGGACATAGGGCAGCCGCTCCAGGTCGAGCAGCCGCAGCACCCGGTTGGAGCTGTCTTCCCCCGCGCCATAGATGACTATGCGCTGGCCGATAAAGCCCGCCTGGACCAGATACCAGACCAGTTTGCGCACGACGAAGCGGCTGACGAACAACAGGCTGGGCGTGATGGTGAGATAGCAGAGCGCAAGGCCTGTCGAAAAAGGCTTGGCCGCGCCGAGCTGCCAGACCGTGGCGTAGACCAGCAACGCGGCCAGCAGAAATTCGAAGGCTACGGCCTGGTCGCTGTCTCCCCCACGTCCCATCGGATGGGCGTAGCTGTTGCGGGATAGCCGGATCAGGAAGAAGTTCACCGAAATCACCACCGCGACGTTGACATGGCGTTCGATGAAATATTGCGGGCCGAGCAACAGCTCATAGGCGAGCGGCGCGAGCAGAGGCCCGAGGATCAGGCAGAACAGGTCAACCCCCACGATGATCGTCGCGATCACGTTGGAGGTGAATCGATATTTGCGCGACCGGGGTTCCGAAGCCGCGATCTCCCCCCTTACCTTGCTCAGCATGGCATGCTCGTCGTGCCACAGGATGGCGTCTCCTGCCCAGCGGGTATGTTCATCGCGCCGGAAGCCTTCCTCTTGTCCTCTTGTTCGCGCTTCGTGACCGCCGCCCTCACCGCTGCGGCGAAGGCGGGCATACGCGCCTCGATCTTCTGCCGCACCTGCCGGGCGCCGACGACCTGGTCGAGCGCGTAGAGCGTCTCCGTCAGGCAGGGCTTGTCGTCAGCCGCAAGGCATAGTTCGGTCCGCACCTTCCATCCGGCCAGCATGCGGGGATTGTTGCGCGAGAAGCGCTTGGCGACCTCGCGCGCCATCGCCTCGCGCTGCGTGCCACGCAGATAATCGACATAGGCGGTCAGCATCTGGGCATTGTCGGGCAGCTCGTTCATGGCCCGCGCGAAAGCGGCATCGGCCAGGATTTTTTCGTTGCGGCGCACATAGATGCCGGCCAGCGCCACCCGCCCTTCGGCCATGCCGGGGTTGTCGCGTACCAACGTCTGGGCATCGTTCAGCGCGCGGGCGAGGTCGCCGGAGGCAACCGATACCCGTACCTGCATGAGCAACGCGCGCGGATTGCTCGGATCGAATTTCAACACTTTGTCCACCATCGCCAGGGCTTCGGAGCTGCGCCCCAGGCCGGCAAGCGCCCCGGCATAGAGAACGTCGGCTTCGACCTTCGCCGCGCTGACCTCCCCCTTGTCGACATGCGGCCGCAGCACCGCCTCGACATCGGCATATCGCTTCTGATCGAGCAGCAGATGGCCCAGCGCTACCTTCATCGACGCATCGCCGGTGGTCGCCACGAAGCGCTGCACTGCGTCGACATCGACACGGTCGCTGCCCACTTCGGTCCACAGATCGACGATCCGCTGCTCTATCGCGGGATCGCCGCGGTGCCGCCGGCTCAGCCGGGCGAGCATGCCCAGCGCACGATCGGGCCGGCCGCGCTCATAGAGCAGCTTGGCATATTCCAGCCGGAGATCGGCATTGCCGGGCTGCAGCGCGAAGAGCCGGGCAAAGCTGCGCGCGACGCGCGGGAAATCGTCCCGCCCCGTATAGAGATCGAGCAGCGCCATCAGCTTGCCGACCGATTCCCCATCTTTGGCGATCGATGTCTCGAGCAGCGTGATCGCCGGCTCGCGGTCGCCACCCATGTTGATAACCCGCGCGAGCAAAATGGTGGCACCCTCATTCGTCGGATCGATCGAGAGCATCCGCTCAGCGATTTCGCGCGCCTTGGGAATCTGGCGCCGGCTCGCCGCCACAGCGCCCTTGACGAGCAGCATCCGCAGCGAACGCGGCTGATGCTCCAATATCTTGTCGGCAAGCCGCTCGGCATCTTCGAATGATCCGGCCGAATAGGACAGCTCGGCCATCGTCTGCATCGCTTCGTCATTGTCGGGATCGAGTTCGACGACACGGGCATAGGCCTGATAGGCTTCCAGATAATGGCCATCGGCCAGCTCGACCCGCGCGAGCCTGGCCCAATATTCCGGCACGTCATCCTGTGCGCCGATCGCGCGCTTGATCTCGATCCGCGCCGAATAGAGATCGCGCCGGGCGTAGAAGACATCGGCGCGAACGGCAGCTTTCTCGGCGCGCTGCTCCGACGAACCGCATGCGGCGAGCACGAACAGCGCCGCTGCCGCCACAATGCGTGCCACAACCGAAGCCATCTCTTGCCAGCCGCCCCTTTCCGTCTGATTACACCCGGGTGGACCTACGCGATCAATAGGGCAAAGCGTAAACAATGTTCCGGACCGATGTCGCAGTGGTGGTAATCGGCCGCAATGAAGGCGCCCGGCTCGATCGCAGCCTGGCCTCGGCCAGCCGGTATCGCACCATCTATGTCGATTCCGGATCCGAAGACGGCAGCCCCGATCGTGCACGGGCGGCAGGTGCCGAAGTGATCGAGCTTGAGCCGGCCAGCGGCTATTCGGCCGCACGCGGGCGTAATGCGGGGATCATTCAGGCACTGGCCGACCCCGCGATCCGGTATATCCAGGTGCTCGATGGCGATTGCGCGCTCGATCCTGACTGGATTTCAACCGGAGCGGCGGCGCTCGATGGGGATTCGGGCCTGGGCGCGGCGTTCGGCCAACTGCGTGAATGCGATCCCGATCTGTCGATCTACAGCTGGATGTGCGATGTCGAGTGGGCGGTCCCCGCGGGGCCTGCCGGCGTCTTCGGCGGCAGCGTGCTGTTCCGGGCCTCGGCATTGCGCGCCACCGGGGGCTATCGCGCCGGGATGATCGCGGGAGAGGACCCCGACTTCGCGATCCGGATGCGCGCCGCCGGCTGGCGGCTGCTCTGCCTCGCCGCAACGATGGCAACGCATGATTCCTCAATGACCCGCTTCAGCCAATGGTGGCGGCGGACGATGCGCGCCGGCCATGCCTTTGCCGAACTGGCCGACCGCCACCGCAATTCGCCGCTCCACAGCTTCGCCCGCAACGAGTTGCGCATCCTGTTCTGGGCGGGCGTGGTGCCCGCACTCTTCTTGGGAGGATTGCTGCTCGCTGCCATGGGCCATTCCCGCTGGGGCCTGCTGGCGCCGGGTGCGATGTTGCTCGTCGCAGCGCAGATCCTTCGCGTCGCTCTGTGCGAACGCCGCCATCATCCATTCCGCCGCGCCTGGGCGCTCAGCCTGTTTCTGGCGATCGGCAAATATGCCGAGATGATAGGGCTGATGCGCTATCATTTCGACCAGCGCTTTCTGCGGCGCGGCCGGCTGATCGAGTATAAGGCGCCATGATCGAGGCCGCCGCCTGGGCGTTGCTGATCGTCTCGGCCTGGCCGGCCCTGGTGCTGGCGACCGAGCTGCTCGCGGCGCAATTGCCCGCTCGGCGTATCCCGGCCGGCGGCTCGCCGTCGATTGCCATCATCATCCCGGCACATGACGAGGCCGCCGGCATCAGCCATGCGGTAGACGCCGCGCGATCCGCCGCGCCGGCGCATACAAGGCTGCTCGTCGTCGCGGACAATTGCAGCGACGACAGCGCCGCACGGGCCCGAGCGGCAGGTGCCGAAACGATCGAGCGGCATGATCCGATGCAACGCGGCAAGGGCTATGCGCTCGGCTTCGCGCGCCGCCATCTGGCTGATGATCCGCCCGACGTTGTGATCGTCCTCGATGCCGACTGCATGATCGCGGACGATGGCATCGCGCATCTCGCCGCGGCGGCGCAGGCGCTGGGGCGCCCGGTCCAGTCGGCATATCTGATGCGGCCCCGGCCGGAGCGCGGCGCGCTGGTGGGCCTGTCCGGCTTCGCGTTCCTGCTGCGCAACCTTGTCCGCCAGCGCGGGCTGGCCCGGCTCGCCGCGCCCGCCCTGCTCACCGGATCGGGCATGGCCTTTCCGTGGAGCGCCTTCGCCGCGGCCCCGCTGGACAGCGACGATCTGGTGGAGGACCTTGCGATCGGCATAGCCCTCGCACGGGTGGGCCTTGCCCCGGCTTTCCTCGACGACGTAGTGACCCTGTCCGATCCCGCGCGGCGCTCCGCCACTCTGACCCAGCGAGCGCGGTGGGAACAGGGGTTTCTGCACACCGCGCGACGCGCGGCACCGCCGCTGATCTGCGCCGGCCGCTGGCCATTATTCTGGCTCGGCCTTCACCTGACCGTGCCGCCGCTCGCCCTGCTCATGCTGGTTGACCTGGGTGCGCTGCTGCTGCTCGACGCCACGTCCCTGCCCTTTGCGATTCTTGCCGCCCTGCTCGGACTGCTCGGGCTTCTGCTGCTGCTGAGCTGGGCGAGATTCGGCCGCCGGCAGCTCCCGGCCCGCCAGCTGCTGCTGATCCCATTATACATGATCTGGAAACTGCCGCTCTATGCTGCCGCCCTGCTGCGCCCGGAAAAGCGCTGGGTGCGGACCGACCGCGACTAGGGCTGGCCGATAATCGCCAAGCCGGCCATGACGACATGGGGCGCCCAGAGCAGGCTGATCCCCGTCCCTACCACCGCTCCGCCAAAGAGCATGGCATAATAGAGCATGTGGATCTGTGCCCGGAACAGGCCCGCGCCGCGCAACAGCGCGATCGTGTAGAGCAAGGCGCCCAGTTCGGCGAGGGTGAGCGCCAGCGGAAGGGCCAGCGGACCGATCGGTCGGAACAGCGCGGCCACCCACAGCGCGAACAGGAGCAGGCGGATCAGATTCGCACGCAACAGCGGACTGGTCCGCCCCATCGCTAGCACCGTCTGGATGTTGGTGAAGCTATCCAGATCGAACGCCATGCGCAGCAGCATCACCGATAAATAGATCCAGCCATATTCGTAGCGATGATCGAACAGCAGCCGGAACAGCGCGGGTGCGAAGCCGATGCCAAATCCCAGGCCGGCGAACAGCAGCAGGTAGAGGCGGGTGCGCGCCGCGTAGAACACCCCGCCCAGCGCGGCCGGCGTCTCGTTCCAGACGCGCGAGACCAGCGGGAAGAAATAGCGCTCCACATAGTTGCGCCCAAACGGCTGGACCGCCAGCGCGAGATTGGCGGGCAGCATGTAGACGCCGAAATCGGCGACGGTGAACAGCCTGGCGAACAGAATCTTGTCCGACTGGGTGATCAGCAGCGTGACGACCGTCGAGGCCATGATCCAGCGCGAAAAGCCGAGGAACTCGCGCACCAGTCCATGGTCCCATGCCGGGCGCGAGCCGCCGCCGATGATCAGATATGTGAGCCCGATCCGCGCGACCGCGCTGACATAGAGGCCGATCACCAGCGCGCGATAATCCGGCATCACCAGCGTGAGCGCCAGATTGGCGCCGATCTGGATGACGAGCGCGATCAATTCGACCGCACAGGTGGCCCGTACCCGCCCCTCGCGCTGAGCGAGCAGCAGCGACATCGGGCAGAGCGCGTTGAGCAGAAAAAGTGGCGCGGTCGCCGCGATCGGCGCGGCCAGCTCGGGCTTGCCGAGGAACAGGGCTATCGGCCACGCGCACGCTAGCATCGCCGCCGTCTGGAGCCCCGACTGCCCCAGCCGGATCGTCCAGATCACATTGAGGAAATGCCGGTCGGCGCCCTTCCGGTGACGGATCACGAAATCGAATACGCCGAGATCGGACAGCATCGTCAGCACGATCATAACCGACACGATCACGCCGACGACGCCAAACGCCTGCGGATCGAGCAGCCGGGTGAGAACGATATTTCCACCGAGCCGCAACAGAATCGTCGCGGCGGTAAAGGCGATCAGCATCGTCCCCGCACCGCTGCGGGCGAGGCGGCTGCTCCAGTCCCGGATCGCTCCGCCACTCATCGCAGCGCGGGCAGCCGCTCGCCCTCCTCGACGGGCGCAGTGGCGACCAGGGGCACCGGCGCGGTCCGTCGCGCGCGATGCGTGGCGGACAGCTCCGTGCGCAGCGCGACCAGCAGCGCGACCATGACGAAGCTCATCTGCATCGGCGCGACCCAGCTGCTGACCAGCGCAAGCGACAGCAGCAGCGCCGCCTGGGTCGCGATGAGCACCCGCGCGAGAATGAGGTGCTCGGGATCAGGATCGAGCCGCCGGATCGCCCGATAATGCGGGAAGGCGGAGAGCAGGAAGAGGATGTAGAGGACGAGCGACACCATGCCGCCCTCGACGATCAGCGCCAGATAGACATTGACCAGATCGACGATACCCTGGCCCTGAATGAAGATATCGAGCAGGCCCTCGCCCACCGCCTCGCGGTAGCCGAACCAGACATGGCTGCCGAGCGCCCGAGGTACGCCGGTGATCAGCCCCAGGCGATAATCGGTGGAGAATTGCGCGTCGGCGCCGCCAAGGATCGGCAGGCCGACCAGCACCGCCAGACCGGCAAGCGGCGTGGCCACCGCCAGCAGATAGCGGCCGCGCAGCATCTGATAGACCATGATGCCGACCGCCAGCGCGACGAGGCCCGATCGGGACAGGGTGGCCGCCAGGCCGCCGACCGTCGCCAGGCCGAGGAAGGCCAGCGGCCCCGACCGGCCCCGCAGCTGCCACAATCCCCAGGCCCCGATCGCGGCCAGACCCAGCATCGCCCCGCCCGTCAGCGGGTGGGCGAACGGCCCATAGGCGCGCGAGATGCCGCCCCGCAGCAGCCAGACGCGCGGAGAATCGATCGTCCACAGATCCCGCTTGACCCCCATGATCCCCGAATAAAGCGGCCAGGACCGGACCGTCTCGAACAGGCAGAGCAGCCCCGCCGCCGCCGCGCCGAACAGCATCAGCCGGAGCAGCAGTTCAGGCCGCGCGATCCGCGTCCGCGATAATATCTGGTAGGTCAGCAGATAGGGCACGAAATAGGTGAAGATATTGCGTGCGATCGTGGTCGGCGGGGCGCGCAGCGACATGCAAGCGCAGAAGGCCAGTATGAAGAGCAGCATATAGATGTCGCTCATCTCCAACCGGCGGCGAAGATGGTTTTCGGGATGGATGAGATAGCCGAGCAGCAGCGCCAGCGAGAAGAAGAAGAAAGGCGTGATCGGCGCGATATAGGCGCCCGCCACCGCAAGCAATGATCCCGCCGCCGGCGTCCAGAAGAAAAAGAACAGCCAGCTTCCCGCCATCGGCACCCGCCGATCGAAGCAGGCGACCAGCAGCAGCATGAAGACGAGCTGGGTCCACAACATCGGCAGTGCCGAAACGGCGAGGCAGGCAACCAGGGTGGCGCAGATCACGAGCCGGGCGACATAGCGTTTCTCCCAGCGCTCGCGGACGAGCATCGTCATCGGCCAGGTGGCGATAGCCAGCAGCCCGACCAGTACGACAGCGCTCTTCCAGAGAAACATCGGGCCCCACGTCCGTCAAACCTGCCCGCCCCTCATCAAGCCAGAGACGGCCAAGGTAAAGAAGGAATGGCTTGATCCGCCCGCAATCTATCCCCAAATGACGCTCATGCTTATAGAAACCGAGCCGACGCCCAATCCGGCGACCCTGAAATTCCTGCCGGGCCGGGCGGTAATGAGCGCTGGAACGCGCGACTTCGCCGATCCGGAAGAAGCCGGAGCCTCGCCGCTGGCCGAGGCCCTCTTCTCGCTCGGCGACGTGTCGGGCGTGTTTTTCGGTAAGGATTTCGTTTCCGTCACGGCCGCCGAAGGCTCCGAATGGCACGGGCTGAAGCCCCAGGTGCTCAGTGTGCTGCTCGATCATTTCTCGTCCGAGGCACCGCTGTTCCGCCCAGGCAGTGCGACCGACATCGCCATCGATGATAGCGATTTCGAGGAAGATCCGGCGGATGCCGACATCGTCGCCCAGATCCGGGATCTGATCGATACGCGCGTCCGGCCCGCAGTCGCCAAGGATGGCGGCGACATCATCTATCGCGGCTTCCAGCGCGGCACCGTCTATCTGGCGATGCAGGGCGCCTGTTCGGGCTGTCCTTCATCGGCCGCGACCCTGAAGCAGGGCATCGAGACCCTGCTCAAGCATTATGTGCCCGAAGTCACGGAGGTCCGGGCCGCCTGAGGCCGGATTCCAGCAGCCGAACTCAAGGGGGATTATCGATGGGCGAACCTTTGTCCGAAGCCGGACTGGACACGCTGTTCCGCGCGGCGCGCAGTTATAACGGCTATCTCGACAAGCCGGTCAGCGAAGATCAGCTTCGCCAGATCTGGGATCTGATGAAGTTCGGCCCGACCTCGGCCAACCTCTTCCCGGTGCGTATCATCTGGTGCGTCAGCGAGGACGCCAAGACGCGGCTCGCCGGGCTCGTGTCGGGGAACAACAATGACAAGGTGCTGAAGGCGCCGGTCACCGCGATCCTGGGCATGGACACCAAATTCTACGACCATGCGCCCCGGCTGTTCCCCGTCGCCGATGCGCGCAGCTGGTTCGTCGACGAACAGGGCAATGTCGGCGCGCATGCCGAGCCTACTGCCTTTCGCAACAGTTCGCTCCAGGGCGCCTATTTCATCATGGCGGCCCGCGCGATCGGGCTCGACACCGGACCGATGTCGGGCTTCGACAATGCCGCGGTCGACGCGGAGTTTTTCGGCGGCACCACGATCAAATCCAATTTCATCTCGACCCTCGGCTATGGCGATCCGGCATCGATCTTCGATCGCCTGCCCCGGCCGGCGTTCGGGGAATTCACGCAGATCGCCTGAATCGGGCCGATGCAGCGCACGCTGGTGATCGATACCGCCACCGCCGCATGCTCGGTGGCGCTGATCGCGGCGGGCTCGCTCCTCGCCGAGACCTATGAAGAGGTCGGCCGCGGCCATGCCGAGCGGCTGATGCCGATGATCGCGGCGCTCCCCGATGGCGGACGCGCCGACGCGATCCTGGTCGATTGCGGGCCGGGCAGCTTCACGGGAATCCGGGTCGGCATTGCCGCCGCCCGCGCGCTGGGGCTTGGCTGGGGTGTACCTGTCCATGGTTTCAGCTCCACCGCCCTGATCGCCGCGGCGGCCGGCGATGCGGAGGAGATGATCGGTATCGCGCTGGTCGGCGGCCATGGCGAATTGTTCGTCCAGCGCTACGCCACCCGGCCGCTTGCCGCGCTGACCGGGCTTGCATCGTTGGCGCCGATCGCCGCGGCGCTGGCCTTGCCCGATGCATTGATCTTTGGATCGGGAGCGGCGCAGCTCGTTGCAGCACGAGGCAGCGGGACGGCGCATGACCGCCTGCCCCGCGCCGCCGATGCGCGGCAGCTGCCGCCGGCCCTCGCCGCCCTGCCGCCGAGCCCGATATATGGCCGCGCCGCCGATGCGAAGCCGGCCGCATGAGCGATATCGTCATCACCGAAGCAGGCATCTCCGCTATTGATCGGGTCATGGAGGTCATGAACGCCGCCTTCGATCCCGGCTATGGCGAAGCGTGGAACGAGGTCCAGACCATGTCGATGCTCGCCATGCCGGGCGTATGGCTGTCGCTGGCCTGGATCGGTGAGCGGCCGGCCGGCTTTGCCCTCAATCGCCAGATCCTCGACGAGGCCGAGCTACTCCTGCTCGCGGTGTCGCCCGAACACCGCCGCCAGGGCGTGGCGATGGCGCTGATCGATCGCAGTCGCGCCATATTGCGGCAGCGTAACGGCAATCGTCTGCATCTTGAAGTTCGACACAATAATCCTGCTAACGAACTATATAAAAGGGCAGGATTCGTACAGATTGGCCGCAGGCCCGGTTACTATCACGGCGCTAATGGACAAATTCACGATGCACTAACCTTATCCTGTACATTGTCGCAGGCTTAACGTGTATTTTCATTCTGAATCACGTTGCAATAACAAAAAAATGGGGGCAGAGCGCCAGGATTGAATGCGCCTGCAATGCATTTCACGGTTTATTCTACCGCTATCAGTGAATAAGGGACCCCTCATGTCGGACAATAACGGCCTTACCGAAACCTTGATTGCTTTGACCGCGGACATCGTTTCCGCGCATGTCAGCAACAACAGTGTCGCGGTTTCGGATCTGCCGCTGCTCATCCAGAACGTGCACAATGCACTCGCGTCGCTGGGCGATGAACTGGTCGAGCCGGAGGTGAAGCAGGAGCCCGCCGTATCGATCCGCGCCTCGATCAAGCCGGATTATATCGTCTGCCTCGAGGACGGTAAGAAGCTGAAGATGCTCAAGCGCCATCTGATGACCCATTATCAGATGACCCCCGAGCAGTATCGCGCCAAGTGGAACCTGCCCGCCGACTATCCGATGGTCGCGCCCAACTATGCCGAGCAGCGGCGTTCGCTCGCCAAGAAGATCGGTCTCGGCACCAAGCGCCGCACCCGCTGATCGAAAAATTGCGCGGGGAGTCGAGAAATCTGCTCCCCTGACGCATTTGAAGCATAGCGCGACCTTGTATTCGCAGTTGCGATACGGCTAACAAGGCTTCATGGCCGGCAAGATCGACATCGAGCAACTCTGCGCTGACAAGGGGCTGCGGATCACGGAGCAGAGGCGGGTCATCGCCCGCGTTCTGTCCGATGCCGTCGACCATCCGGATGTCGAGCTTCTCCACCAGCGCGCCGCGGCCATCGATCCGGGCATCTCGATCGCCACCGTCTATCGGACGGTGCGGCTGTTCGAGGATGCGGGCATTCTCGAACGCCATGATTTCGGGGACGGCCGCGCCCGGTACGAGGCGGCGCCCGAAACCCATCACGATCATCTCATCAATGTCGAGACCGGCGAAGTGATCGAGTTCGTCGACCGTGATCTTGAAGAATTGCAGCGCCGCATCGCCGAGAAGCTGGGCTTCCGGCTCGTCGACCACCGGCTCGAACTGTACGGCGTCTCGGCCCACCGTCCGAAATAGGCTGCGGTGACGCGATACCGGATGATCGGGCGGCTAAGCTTCGCGCTATTCGTCCTCGCTTTCTGCCTGACCGGCCATGTTCTCACCTGGCCCGTACGCAGGCGCATCGGCTGGCCGCGATTCTTCCTGCAATGGTTCGGCGAATCGCTGGGCCTCGATGTCAGGATCGAGGGCGAACCGATCGGCCGCGACGTTCTTTATGTCGCCAATCACGTGACCTGGCTGGACATTCTCGCGCTGGGCGGCGCCACGCCTACCTTCTTCATATCGAAGGATGACGTCAGTGCCTGGCCGCTCGTAGGCATGCTTGCGCGCATCGGCGGCACGATCTTCATCGATCGCGAGAGCCGCCGCGCCGCGCGCGGTCAGGTCGACCAGCTCGGGCAGGCCCTGCTGTCCCGCCATCCGATCACCCTGTTCCCGGAAGGAACGACGGGCGATGGCATCACGCTCTTTCCCTTCCGCCCCGCCCTGTTCGCCTCGGTTGCACCGCCGCCACCTGGCATCGTCGTCCAGCCGGTGGCGATCGACTATGGTCCGGCCGCAGCCGAAATCGCATGGACGGGGGATGACGCGCTCGGCCCCAATGCCCGCCATGTGCTCGGCCGGGCTGGCCGGCTTGCCTGCGTCATCCGCTTCCTTCCGCCGCTCGCGCCATCCGACGACCGCAAGCGGATCGCCGCCGAGGCGCAGGCGTCCATCACGGCGGCGCTCGGCCTCTAGCGGCGTTCGGGCCAGCGGCGGCGAGCCTTTTTATTTGCCGCCTCTTGGCCTATAGGCGCCGCGATGTCGCGCCCCACGCCCAAGAGCTTCCACGTCAAGTCGTTCGGCTGCCAGATGAACGCTTATGACGGCACGCGCATGGCCGAACTGCTCGAGGCCGAAGGCATGACGGCGGCGGACAGCGCCGACGACGCAGAACTGATCGTCCTCAACACCTGCCACATCCGCGAGAAGGCGGCCGAGAAGGTCTATTCGGACATCGGCCGGATCGTGAAGAAGGCGCGGGGCGGCCAGCAGCCGATGATCGCGGTCGCAGGCTGCGTCGCGCAGGCCGAGGGCGCCGAGATTCCACGTCGCGCGCCCGCCGTCGACATCGTCGTCGGCCCGCAGGCCTATCACAACCTGGCCCGACTGGTCGCAGACGCGGCCGAGGGGCGGCGCGCGCTCGACACGGACATGCCGGCCGCGTCTAAATTCGATGCGCTGCCAAAAAGGCGCCGGCAGGGGCCGACAGCCTTCCTGACCGTGCAGGAAGGGTGCGACAAATTCTGCACCTATTGCGTGGTGCCTTATACCCGTGGCGCCGAGATCTCGCGGCCGTGGGGGGCGATCATCGACGAGGCGAAGGCACTGGTCGATGCCGGCACGCGCGAGATCACCCTGCTCGGCCAGAACGTCAACGCATGGACCGGAGAGGACGACAAGGGCCGGCTACAGGGCCTCGACGGCCTGATCCGCGTGCTCGATGGGCTGCACGGCCTGGCCCGCATCCGCTACACGACCAGCCACCCCAATGACATGAGCGACGGCCTGATCGCCGCCCATGGCGCCGTGGCGAAGCTGATGCCCTTTCTCCACCTGCCGGTGCAGGCGGGGTCGGACCGCATCCTGAAGGCGATGAACCGAAGCCATGACGTCGCGAGCTATCTGCGGCTGATCGAGCGGGTGCGCGCGGCCCGGCCCGACATCGCGATTTCGGGCGACTTCATCGTCGGCTTCCCCGGCGAGACCGAGGCCGAGTTCGAGGAAACCCTGGCCGTCGTCCGCGCGGTGAACCACGCCCAGGCATTCAGCTTCAAATACAGCCCTCGCGCAGGCACCCCCGCCGCGACGATGGAGGGTCAGATCGCGGCCGATGTGATGGACGATCGCCTTCAACGGCTCCAGGCGCTGCTCAACGAGCAGCAGCATGGCTTCAACCTCGCCACGGTCGGCACGCGCTGCGAGGTGCTGATCGAGCGTGACGGCAAGCGGCCCGGCCAGCGGATCGGCAAGTCTCCCTGGCTCCAGTCGGTGATCGTCGAGGACGGCCCGGCGATCGGCGAACTGGTGACGACGGACATCGTAGCGGCGGGGCCGAACAGCATGACGGGGGCGATCGTGGCGGGGCAGAGGGCGGCCTGATCGTCTCTCCGGGCCGCTGCCCCCTGCCCGGCAGGAGAAGCAGGCACCGTCACCCAATAGACACATCCCCGGTGGATAACTCCTCCATCGCGCCGCTTTCCCCCTTCGCATGGGTCCAAATGCGCGTAGGATCGTTGTCATCGGATGACCATCATCCGGGTCGAACATAGAAAGGAAGCTGCCGCTCCTTATGTCGCGCAAGCCAGTTCCCGCGCAGGCCGGAGATCGCGCCCGGCTAGAGATCGTCTTCGACAGACCCCAGCTTCTCGGCCGATTATTCGGCGAGTTCGATCAGAATCTGGTAGCGATCGAGAACCGGCTGGGGGTCTATATCGCGGCGCGAGGCAACAAGCTCCAGATCGAAGGCGAAGCGGAAGCCGCGGGCCGTGCCCGTGAGGTGCTGACCGGCCTCTACAACCGGATCGTCCAGGGGCAGGATCTCGACAGCGGCGCGGTCGAGGCGGTGATCGCCATGTCGGCTGAGCCGACCCTCGACGGCATCATCCGCAACGACGTGTCAGATCCGCCCAAGGTGATGATCCGCACGCGCAAGAAGACGATCGTCCCGCGATCGGCCACCCAGATCCGCTATATGGAGGCGCTCAACCGCTCCGACATCATCTTCGCGCTTGGGCCGGCGGGGACGGGCAAAACCTATCTGGCGGTCGCGCAAGCGGTCCAGCAGCTCATCCAGGGCACCGTCGACCGGCTGATCCTGTCGCGCCCCGCGGTTGAGGCGGGCGAGCGGCTGGGCTTCCTACCCGGTGACATGAAGGAGAAGGTCGATCCTTATCTCCGCCCGCTCTATGACGCGCTCTACGACATGCTGCCAACCGAACAGGTCGAACGGCGCATCGCGAGCGGCGAGATCGAGATCGCGCCTATCGCCTTCATGCGCGGCCGCACCCTGGGCGACGCCTTCGTCATCCTCGACGAAGCGCAGAACACGACACCGGCGCAGATGAAGATGTTCCTGACCCGCTTCGGCCAGAACAGCCGGATGGTGGTATGCGGCGATCCCCGCCAGATCGATTTGCCCGACATCGGCAAGTCGGGGCTGGCCGACGCGGTCACCAAGCTGGAGGGCATCGAGGGTATCGCCACGGTCCGCTTCGGCGCCGCCGATGTCGTCCGCCACCCGATCGTCGGCCGCATCGTCCAGGCCTACGAAGGGCCCGACGATGCGTGAGTTCGGGTTCAGCATAGCTGAACCCTTGCGACACCGCCTTCCCGAAGGACAATGCGCGTGATCGAGATCGCCGTTCAGAATGAACCGGGCTGGGATGACGGCACGGACTGGGAAGCCCTTGCGACGGAGGCCGTAACCGCCGCGCTTCGGACGACGCCCTATGCAGAGATCCTGACCGCCAGCTACATGGCCGAAATCTCGGTCCGGCTAACCGACGACCATGAGGTGCAGTCGCTCAACCGCCAGTATCGCCAGAAGGACAAGCCAACCAATGTGCTGAGCTTTCCCATGGTGCAGGATGATCTGCTCGAGCTTCTCGACAACAGCGACGATGGGGAAGTGCTGCTCGGCGACATCATCCTCGCGCGCGTCGTGTGCGAGCGCGAGGCTGCCGAAAAGGGCGTGGCCACGCAGGAGCATGCGACCCACCTGATCGTCCACGGTACGCTGCACCTTGTCGGCTATGATCATATCGCCGACGATGAGGCCGAGGCGATGGAGGATCTGGAGCGCACTGCGCTGGGCAAACTCGGCATTGCCGACCCCTATGTGATTACCGAAAGTTGAGCACGGAATTCGACGCCGATATATTCGTCATCGAGCCAGCTTGATCGAGAAGTTGATTGCCCGCTGCCCATGAAATCGGATAGCGATCCGGCAAACAGGGAACGATACCAGAAAGACGATGCCCGACGACAGTAGTAGCAGCGCCGCGGACGGCGGCGGACGATGGTGGCGCGGGCTGCGCGCATTATTTGCGCCCGAGCAGGAGCCCAGCCTGCGCGACCAGATCGAGGAAGCGATCGAAGAGCATGACGCCGAGGCCGGTGAGGAGGACGACCTCTCCACCGCCGAGCGCGAGATGCTCCGCAATATCCTCCACTTCGGCGAGCGCAATGTCGGCGACATCGGCGTACCGCGCGGCGACATCATCGCGGTGCCAGAGACGATCGGCTTCGACGATCTGGTCGCGCGCTTCGCCGAGGCGGAGCATAGCCGCCTGCCGGTCTATGGCGAGGATCTCGACCATGTCGTCGGCATGGTCCATGTGAAGGACGTGTTCCGGATCATCGCGACGGGCGCGCCCAAGCCCGACACGATCACCCCCCTCATCCGCCAGCCGCGCTATGTCCCATCGTCGATGCGGATCATCGATCTGCTCGCCGAGATGCGCGAGACGCGTACCCATCTGGCGATCGTGCTCAACGAATATAGCGGCACGGATGGCCTGGTGACGATCGAGGATCTGGTCGAGGAGATCGTCGGCGACATCGAGGACGAGCATGACGAAGAGGAGGAAGACCTGCTCATCCCGCTCGGCGATGCCATCTGGTCCGCCGATGGCCGGGCCGAACTCGAGGACGTCGCCCGCCTGATCGACCCGCGCCTCGCCGATATCGATGATGATGTCGAGACGCTGGGCGGCCTCGCCTCGTCGCTGGCGGGTCATGTTCCACAGCCGGGCCAGATCCTGGAGCATCCCTGCGGCTGGCGGCTCGAAATCGTCGATGCCGATGAGCGTCGGGTCAAGAAGCTGCTGCTCCATCCGCCCGTCGCGGCGGAGCGCCGTATAGAAGAATAGCACTGGCAGGCGACGATTTTGCTCTATGCGCGTTGTCGCCCCGGAACGAAATGTGGAGAGTATCGTGACGACCAGGAAGAAGCTGTTCATCGCCCTCCCCATCCTGATCCTCATCGGGGCACTGGTGGCGGTCTATGTCCTCGCCACGAGCGAGCAGGCCAAGCTGCCCTTCGCCAAGACGGTCGGCGCCCGTCCGGAACTGAGCGAACCCAATGAGACGCTGATTCCGACGGTCAACATCGCCAGGGCAGTGGGTTGGAAAGCCGGCGAAAAGCCTGTCGCCGCCGCCGGCCTGTCGGTCGCGACCTTCGCCGAGGGGCTGGAGCATCCGCGCTGGATCTACGTCCTGCCCAATGGCGACGTTCTCGTCAGTGAGAGCAATTCCCCGCCACGCACGGCGGACAATGGCGGCGGCGGAATCACCGGCTTCGTCATGAAAAAGATGATGGCGCGGGCGGGTGCGGGCGTCCCCTCCCCCAACCGGATCATCCTGCTGCGCGATGCCGATGGCGACGGCAGGGCCGAACTGAAAACGGTGCTGATCGCGGGCCTCAATTCGCCGAGCGGCATGGCCTGGACCGATGGCCAGCTCTATATCGGCAACACCGACGCGCTCGTCCGCGTCCCCTTCAGCCTCGGCCAGACGAAGATCGACGCTCGCCCCGTGGTCGTCGCCAAGCTGCCCGGCGGCTATAATCACTGGGCGCGCAATCTGCTGCTCGCACCCGACGGAAAATCGATCTACGTCGCAGTCGGATCGGCCTCGAATATCGGTGAGCTCGGTATGGACCTCGAGAAGAATCGAAACGCGATTCTCCAGATCCAGCTCCCCTCCGGCCAGGATCGCATCTTCGCTTATGGCCTGCGCAACCCGAACGGCATGGCGTTCGAGCCGACCACGGGCGACCTGTGGACCGTCGTCAATGAGCGCGACATGATCGGTTCGGACATGGTGCCGGATTATCTGACCGAGGTGCAGCTCGGCGGCTTCTATGGCTGGCCCTGGTATTATTGGGGCGGCGTGATCGACAAGCGCGTGCCCGAGCCCGACAACGATCTCCAGTCCTATGTCATCCGTCCCGATTACGCGCTGGGGCCGCATGTCGCGGCGCTGGGCCTGACCTTCACGCAGGGCGCCATCCTCGGCCCAGCCTATGCTAGCGGCGCCTTCATCGCCGAGCATGGCTCATGGAATCGCCGCCCCTTGTCCGGCTACAAGGTGGTGTTCGTCCCCTTCGCCCAGGGCAAGCCGATGGGCAAGCCGCGCGACGTGCTGACCGGTTTCCTGTCCACCGACGAGAAGGCGCGGGGCCGCCCGGTCGCCGTGGCGGTCGGCAAGCGCGGCGGGTTGCTTGTCACCGACGATGTCGGCGGCAAGGTCTGGCGGGTGACGGCGGCGGCAAGGTAATATGATTGGCCTCAGGCGCCGGCACCGACATCCGTCGGCTCGCCCGGCGCTTGCGGGCTGAATCAGATCAGCTGGCTGAGCTTCGACGGAGCGGGGAAGTTGTTCGCGGGACCATCGCTCGCGATCGGCGGTGCCTCGAAACGGTGCCAACCGCCGGCCGAAAGCCGTTCCAGCGGCTGGAAGCGGGTTTTGTACTCCATCCGACCCGAGCCCTCGACCCAATAGCCGAGATAGACATAGGGCAACCCGCTCTCGACCGCGCGGCGGATATGTTCGAGGATGATATAGGTGCCCATGCCGGGCCGGGCATCGTCCTCGGTCTCGAAGAAGCTGTAGACCATCGACAGCCCGTCCGACTGGCTGTCGGTCAGGCATGCGCCGATCAGCTTGCCGGGGCGGCCACCGACCGAGGGCTCGCGATATTCGACGATATGGGTCTTGACCGGCGTCTGCTCGACCATGTCGGCGAAATCGAGTTCGTCCATCTGCGCCATGCCGCCACCGGGGTGCCGCGCCTTCAGATAGCGCCGCAGCAGAGCGAACTGCTCCTCGGTCGTCCAGGGCTTGCAGATGCTGACCTCAAGATCTGCATGCCGCCGCATCAGCTTGCGCTGGCTGGCATTGGGCCTGAACTCGCCCGCGACGACGCGGACCGAGACGCAGGCCTGGCAATCGACGCAGGTTGGCCGATAGGCGACGCCCTGGCTGCGGCGGAAGCCGATCCGGCCCAGCGCATCGTTGAGCTCGGCGGCGTTCGGCCCCGACAATTCGGTGAAGACTTTCCGCTCGGTACGGCCCGGCAGATAGGGGCACGGGCCAGGGGTCGTCACGAAGAAGCGCGGAAAGCGAAACTGCGCCGTCATGCGAAAGCCTGCCCCATCACAACACGACGCTCCATGCGCCTGGCCTGACTATGCCTACGCACGAACGTCATGAAAAGAGCATTAACCTTGATTCTTTTCAGTGGTTTCGACGGAGGTCGAAGCCTTCGATCGCCGGGCGCAGGGCATCCGCCCTGCTTGGCTTCTCTTCGAACCTCTGAATGTCAAAATCTAGCGCCCGGCGTCGGGGCGCGCAGCGTCCCGCAAGGCCAAAGGCCGCCCGAGCTTATGCGAGGAAGCCAAGCCGGACGGATGTCCGGCGCCCGGCGTTTGAGGGCGCAAATAAATTACGCCGCCTCGATCGGCGTCACGTCATAGCCCTCGCCCCGCAGCGCCTTGAGCAACCGTTCGAGATGGGCCGCATCGCGAGTCTCGCACTCGATCTCCGCGATCAGGCCCTTGGCCGGCAGGGTGGTGAACACCCGCTGATGATAGACTTCGATGATGTTGACCGACTGCTCGTCGAACACCCGCGCCACATGGAACAGCGCGCCGGGACGATCCTGCAGGCGGATGCTGAGCCGGGCAAGGCGGCCCGAGCGGGCGAGATCGCGCAACAGCACGTTCGCGAGCAGGCGCGTGTCGATATTGCCGCCGGTCAGGATCACGCCGACATTGCGGCCACGAAACATCTTGGGATGGCTGAGCAACGCCGCGAGCCCGGTCGCCCCGGCCCCCTCGACCACCGTCTTCTCGATCTGGAGCAGCATCGACAGGGCGGTTTCGGTATCGCGCTCGCCGACCAGAACGATATCGTCGACCATCGAGCGGACGATCCCGCTGGTGACGGTGCCCGGCTGCTTCACCGCGATACCCTCGGCCAGCGTATCGCCGTCGCACGGCAGCATCAGGCCCTTCATCTTGGCATACATCGACGGATAGAGTTCGGCCTGGACCCCGATCACCTGCATCGTCTTCGCGGCGGCCCGCGCGACCACGGCCGAACCGGAGATCAGCCCGCCGCCGCCGATCGGCACCACCAGCGTATCGATGTCGGGCGCGTCCTCTAGCATCTCCAGGGCGACTGTCCCCTGCCCGGCGATGACATCGGCATCGTCGAACGGGTGGACGAAGGTCAGCCCTTCCCTGCCCTCAAGCTCACGCGCGGCCTCATAGGCGTCGTCGAACCGCTCGCCGTTCAGGATGACGCGCGCGCCATGCCCTTCGGTCTGCTGGACCTTCACCGTCGGCGTGGGCTTCGGCATCACGATCGTCACCGGAATGCCCAGCCGCTTGCCATGATAGGCAAGCCCCTGGGCATGATTGCCGGCCGACGCCGCGATCACGCCGCGCGCCTTCTGCTCGTCGGACAGCAGCAGCAATTTGTTGAGCGCGCCACGCTCCTTATAGGCGGCGGTGAACTGAAGATTTTCGAACTTCAGCCAGACATTGGCGCCGGTAATCTCGCTGAGCGTGCGGCTCTTGAGGATCGGGGTGCGGACGATGGACTCGCCGATCCGCGCATGCGCCGCGCGGACATCGTCGATGGTGACCGGGACGCCTGCGGCGTCAATCTGTTTGTGCACGCTAGCCATAGTGCGGGCGGCATAGCGGAATAGTCCGCTGAGTCCTAGCGCCACCCGAAAATCCATCTTATGCGGGGACGCTATGGCAAAGCTGACCTTTCTCGGGATGGGCGCGATGGGCGCCCCGATCGCACGACATCTGGCCGAGGCCGGCCACGACGTCACCGTCTACAATCGCACGCGCGCCAAGGCCGAGGCCTGGGTGGACAAGCATGGCGGGCGGCTGGCGCCGACCCCCGCCGCCGCCGCCGAGGATGCCGACGCGGTATTCTCCTGTGTCGGCGCCGATGGCGATCTGGAAGCGGTGACGCTGCGCAAGGACGGCTGCTTCGCGGCGATGAAGAAGGGTGCGCTGTTCGTCGACCATACTACCGCCTCCGCGAAGATCGCCCGCCAGCTCGCGGTCGAAGGCCGCGATCGTGGGCTGCTCGTCGTCGATGCGCCGGTCTCCGGCGGCCAGTCGGGCGCCGAGGCCGGAACCCTCTCGATCATGTGCGGCGGATCGGACAAGGCGATGGCGACGGCCGAGCCGCTGATGAAGGCCTATTCCTCACGGATCGTCCATGTCGGCGGGCCGGGCGCGGGACAGACCACCAAGATGGTCAACCAGATCTGCATCGCCGGCGCGATGCAGAGCGCGGCGGAGGCGCTGCGTTTCGCGCAGAATGCCGATCTCGATCTCGACAAGGTATTCGAGGCCGTATCGGGCGGCGCGGGCGCCAGCTGGTATATGGTCAATCGCTGGAAGACGATGAGCGAGGACAGCTTCGATTTCGGCTTCGCGGTCGACTGGATGCGCAAGGATCTCGGCATCGCGATCGAGGAAGCGCGCTCGAACGGCGCTGCCCTGCCCTTCGCCGCGCTGGCCGATCAGTTCTATGGCGAGGCCCAGGCGCTCGGCTGCGGCCGGCTCGACATTTCCTCGGTGGTGAAGAGGCTGCCGAAGATATGAGGATTTCCCTCTCCCGTCTGGGGAAAGGGAGAGGGCTGGCCATCGCCCTCGCGTTCCTCGCCGGCCCTGCGTTCGCGGACGGCCTGATCGATAACGCCAATGGCTATACGTTCGACGGCAAGGGCCAGCTGCTCCGCTTCAACGGGCTGCTGCTCGACGACAAGGGCCGGGTCGCGAAGCTGCTCGACCGCAACGACAAGCGACCGGAAAAGCTGGACTTCCGCCTCGATGCGCGCGGCCGCACCGTCATTCCGGGCCTGATCGACGCGCATGGCCATGTCATGAGCCTGGGGGCGGTCGCCCTGTCGCTGGACCTGTCGGCCACCAACAGCCTCGCCGAGATGCAGGCCGCGCTGCGCCGATATGCCGCCGATCGGCCGAGCCCGCCGTGGATCGGCGGCGGCGGCTGGAACCAGGAACGCTGGGGCCTGGGTCGCTTCCCGACGGCGGCCGACATCGACGCCATCACGCCGGGTCGCCCGGTGGTGCTGGGCCGCGTCGACGGCCATGCGCTGCTCGCCAATTCGGCCGCGATGGCGGCGGCGGGGATCAGCGCCGCGACGAAGGACCCGCCCGGCGGCCGGATCGAGCGGGATGCGAAGGGTGTTCCGACCGGCGTCTTCGTCGATGCCGCACAGAAGCTGATCCGCGACGCGGTACCCGCCACGTTGCCGCGGGATCGCGACGCGGCCCTCTCAAAGGCGCAGGATATCCTGCTCGCCTATGGCATCACGGCGACCGCCGACATGGGCACCAGCATCGATGACTGGGCGGTGATGCGCCGCGCCGGCGATGCCGGGCGCCTCAAGGTGCGGATCATTGCCTATGCCGGCGGCATTCCGGCACTGCTCTCGATCGCCGGCACGGGGCCGACACCCTGGCTCTATGACGGGCGGCTGCGCATGGTCGGCGTCAAGCTCTACGACGATGGCGCACTGGGCTCACGCGGCGCGTGGCTCAAGGCGCCCTATGCCGACGCCCCCGGCCAGAAGGGGCTTCAGTTCCTCGACGACGCCAAGTTGCGCAACCTGATGAGCCGGGCGGCGATGGATGGCTTCCAGGTCGCCGTCCACGCGATCGGCGACGCCGCCAACGCGCAGGCCCTGGACGCCATCGAGGAGCTGGCGGCCACCTATAAGGGCGACCGGCGCTGGCGGATCGAGCACGCCCAGATCGTCGACCCCGCCGACCTGCCCCGCTTCGGCAGGAACGGCATCATCGCCTCGATGCAGCCGGTCCACCAGACATCCGACCGGACCATGGCCGAGGCCCGGCTGGGGCCGGGCCGACTGGGCGGCGCCTATGCCTGGAAGGCAATGCTCGACAACAAGGCGCCGCTCGCCTTCGGATCGGACTATCCGGTCGAAAGCCCCAACCCCTTTCCAGCCCTCGCCGCCGCGATCAGCCGGCAGGACGACCGCGGCGCGCCGCCAGGCGGCTGGCAGGTGCAGCAGGCGATTACCCTGCCCCAGGCCTTCCGCGCCTTCACCGAGACAGCAGCCTATGCAGGCTTCGCCGAGGACCGGATCGGCAGTCTGGCGCCCGGCCACATGGCCGATTTCCTGATCCTCGACCGCGACATCTTCACCGCGGCGGCACCCGACATCCGCGCCGCCCGGCCAGTCGAGACATGGATCGGCGGGAAGCGCGTCTGGGTCGCGAAATAGGTCATCATGCTGACACGCCAAGCAGGCAATGGAGCGTCATGAAGAAGCTGATCCTCACCGCCACCGCCCTCTTCTCAATTCCCGCAATGGCCCACGCCGCACAGCCGCCGGCGAAACCAAAACTGATCCTTGCCATCTCGGTCGATCAGTTCTCAAGCGAGGTCTTCAACCGCTATCGCGCCACCTATGGCGCCGGGCTGAAGACGCTTTCCGATGGCATTGCCTATCCCCAAGGCTATCAGAGCCACGCCTCGACCGAGACCTGTCCCGGCCATTCGACGATCCTGACCGGGCGCCATCCCTCAGGCACCGGCATCGTCTCCAACGCCTGGTACGACCGGAGCCTTGGCCAGATGGTCTATTGCGTCGCCGTACCCAACCAGCCCGATCCCAATGCGCGCGGGCCGCAGAACATGCGCGTTACGACGCTGGGTGATTGGATCAAGGCGACCCAGCCCGGCGCCCGCTCGTTCGCGGTCTCAGGCAAGGACCGCGCGGCGATCACGATGGCCGGCAAGCATGCCGATGGCGTATATTGGTGGACCGACAGCACCGGCTTCACCACATCGAAATATGCCGGCCCCGCCGATGCCAGGGTGATCGGCCCCGCCAACGGCTTCAACGCCGCGATCCGCGTCGCCTGGAGCAAGCGCGCGCCCGATCTCTGGCCTGCCGTCTCGAAAGCCTGCGCCCCGCTCGCCAAACCGCACCGCTTCGGCAAGCTCGACATGTCGGGCGACGTACCGCCGGAGATGGCGAAGGGCGTGACCGACAAACCCTGGTTCATCGACACCACCCCCTTCCAGGACGCACTGCGCGCTTCGCCCCTGTTCGACAGCGTCGTTGCCGATTTCGCAATCGAGCTGATCGCACGCGAGAAGCTGGGCAAGGGTCCTGACACAGATGTGCTGGCGGTGAGCCTGTCGGCTACCGACTATATCGGCCATCGCTTCGGCAATGGTGGCGCCGAGATGTGCGCGCAGCAGGCGGCGCTCGACGCGACGATCGGCCGGCTGATTGCCGCGGTGAAGGCGCTCAAGGTGCCCGTGATGGTGGTGCTGACCGCAGACCATGGCGCGACCGACGCCGCCGAGCGCGAACATGAACATGATCCCCAGGCGGCCCGGCTCGATTCGCGCGGTTTCGTGAAGGAGCTCAACGAAGCGCTGAAGAAGCAGCTCGACCTCAAGACCAATCCGATCGACGGCGACGATGCCCAGGGCCTCGTCATCACCGGCGGGCCAAGCCCCGCTCTTTATGATCAGATTCGCGACGCCGCGATCACCTGGCTGAAGGCGCGGCCCGAGGTGAAGGATATCCACACCCGCGCCGAGATCGAAGCCGCCGTCGTACCCGCCGGAACGACCGCGGACAGGCTGACCGCACTCCAGCGCCTGAACGAGAGCTACGACAAGGACCGATCGGCCGACATCGCGGTGGTGTTCCGCGAGCGGACCAGCTTCGGCGTGCCGGCCAAGATCGGCGACACGGTGGCGGGCCATGGCAGCATCTGGGACCATGACCGGCAGGTGCCGATCCTGTTCTGGTGGCCGGGCGCCCCGAGCGAGACCCGCCCGGCGCCAGCCGAGACGGTCGACATAGCGCCGACCCTGGCGGCGGCTGCGGGCATCACGCCGCCGGTGCCGGTCGACGGCCATTGCCTCGATCTCGGCGGGATCTGTACGAAGTGACCGGGCGGGCCGGATGGCGAAGAAGAAATATTATCTGACCGCGACCTTGCCGGATGGCGCCGTGAAGACGATCGGGCCGACCGCGATCGAGTTCACCCATTATTGGCGGGTGGTGGCGGTGCTGGCGAACGGCAAGACCGAAATCTTCTGGGGCCATGCCAAGTCGCTGCGCGAGGCCACGGGCAAGAAGACCGCGCTGGCCGAAGCAGCCGCCCAGCGCGGCTGGGCATCGCACAGCTTCGATGTTGTCGAGCTGGTCAGGACGACAGCCGCGCCGCCATCCGGCCGATCAGCCGCCGAGTCGCTCGCGTAGCCTGCCCACATAATAATGCAGCCGCGCCCTCACCTTGTTGGCGAAGGTCGGCATTTCAGCCTTCACCGCCATGTGCAGTTCGATCCGCTTGTCCGTGAGGTTGCGTACCACCGTCTTGGCGCTACCGCTCCAGTCGGCGATCAGCGCGGTCGGCCATGTCGATCCGGGCACCTGGCGAGCGCGGTTGTCGACGATGGCGAGGCCCTTGGAGCTGTTGCGTTGCGCCTCGGCGGCGACGGCGATGAAGGCGGCGTGATTCTCCTTGTCGGCGCCCTGGACGAAGATGTTGCGCGCGATCCGGCCGGTCGCGCCTTCGGGCAGGTCGATCATGTAATTGGTGGCGCGGCCGTTGCTGTCGTCGAAGCTGCAATCGGTCACCTCGATCTTCGCCGCGCGGCTCTTCACATAATGGCCGCCGGTGCCCTTTTCGAACCGGCTGCGGCGGACGGTGACGGATCGATAGGCGCTAAGATAGACCGAATGGGCGCAGGCCAGGCCGCGATCGCAGCGGCCCAGGCCCCTGAAGGTCGAGCGGTCGATGACGATGTCCGACCGCGGATCGTCGCCGCCGCCAAGGATGCCCTGCTCCGAATTTCTGAAGAGGCTGTTCACGACAGTGAGCGGCCCCTGCTCGATGCGGATTCCGGCGCCATTGCCATCCTCGACCTGAAGATTTTCGAACACCAGCCCGTCGACCGCCGCACCGCGCCCGCGCAGCACCAGCACCGCCTTGCCCTCGCATATGCCGCCATCGAAGATCGCGGTCAGCGGCTTCTCGGCACGGTAGGTGACGCGGCCCTTCTCCTGGACAGCGCAATCCTTGTAACGCCCGGGGGCGATGCGGATCGTCCCCACCCCATCGCCGATCGCGTACACCGCGTCCATCAGCCTGGGATAGGATCGGCCGCTTTCCTCGACGATGAAGGGGGCTGCCATTGCCGGCGAGGCAAGGACGACAAGCAGAACGAGCAACAAGCGCATCCAGCCTTCTAGCACGGAAAGGCTGAGCAACATCTTATCGTCATGCCGAACTGGTTTCAGCATCCGCCCATCATCCGCACCCACTCTTCCGTGGCGCGGTGGATGCTGAACCAAGTTCAGCATGACGGCAAGGTTCAGTCGAGATTGGGCCGCAGCCAGCGTTCGGCGGTCGACGCATCGACACCGCGCCGCGCACGATAATCGTCCAGCTGATCCCGCCCGATCCGCGCTACGCCGAAATAGGCGGCTTCCGGATGGCCGAAATAATAGCCCGATACCGCCGCCGTCGGCAGCATCGCGAAGCTTTCGGTCAGGGTGATGCCGGTGCTCTCGCCAGCCTTCAGCATATCGAACAGGATCGGCTTGTGGCTGTGATCGGGGCAGGCCGGATAGCCGGGTGCGGGCCGGATGCCGCGATACTGCTCCTTGATCAGCGCCTCGTTGGTCAGCTGCTCCCCCTCGGCATAGCCCCACAGCGTCGTGCGGACATGAAGATGGAGCCGTTCGGCAAAGGCTTCGGCGAGGCGATCGGCAAGCGCCTTGAGCAGGATGTCGCGATAATCGTCATGGTCCGCCTTGAACCGTGCGATGTGCGGTTCGATGCCGTGGATGCCGACCGCAAAGCCGCCGAACCAGTCATCCTGCCGGTCGATAAAATCGGCCAGGCACATATTGGCGCGCCCCTCCCGCTTCTTGATCTGCTGGCGCAGGAAGGCGAGCCGGATCTCGCCCGCCTCGGTCTGGACCAGCACATCGTCGCCCTCGGCATGTGCCGGCCAGAGCGCGGCGACGCCCTTAGCGGTCAGCCATTTCTCGGCGATGATCTGGTCGAGCATCTTCTGCGCGTCCTCGAACAGGCCGCGCGCGCTTTCGCCGACGATCTCGTCCTGGAGGATCGCCGGATAATTGCCGGCCAGCTCCCAGGCGCGGAAGAAGGGCGTCCAGTCGATCAGTTCGCGCAGATCCTCCAGCGGCCAGTCGGCAAAGACATGGCGGCCCGGCTGCTTCGGCGCCTCGGGTTTCAGCGCGAAATCGGCGACGAAGGCATTGGCGCGGGCCTCGGCCAGGGTCGCGAGGTCATTCTGTCCCTTGTTCGCGCGCGCCACCCGCACCGCTTCGTAATCGGCGGCGGTCTTTGCGACGAAATCATCGCGCTGCGTGTCGGACAGCAGGGTCGATGCGACGCCGACCGCGCGGCTGGCGTCGAGTACATGGACGACCGGTCCGGCATAGGCGGGCGCGATCCGCAGCGCGGTATGGACCTTCGACGTGGTCGCCCCGCCGATCAGCAGCGGCATCGTCATCTGGGTCCGCTGCATCTCGGCGGCGACCGTCACCATCTCGTCGAGCGAGGGGGTGATAAGGCCGGACAGACCGATCATGTCGGCATCATTCTCGTTCGCGGCGCCCAGGATCGTCATCCACGGCACCATCACGCCCAGGTCGATCACCTCATAGCCGTTGCACTGGAGCACGACGCCGACGATGTTCTTGCCGATATCATGGACGTCGCCCTTGACCGTCGCCATGACGATCCGGCCCTTAGGCCGCGAGCCCGCCACCTTCTGCGCCTCGATGAAGGGGAAGAGATAGGCGACCGCCTTCTTCATCACGCGGGCGGACTTGACCACCTGCGGCAGGAACATCTTGCCCGAGCCGAACAGGTCGCCAACGACGTTCATCCCGTCCATCAGCGGCCCTTCGATCACCTCGATCGGACGGTCGAACAGCAGGCGCGCCTCCTCGGTATCGTCGACGACATAGGCGTCGATGCCCTTGACCAGCGCATGTTCGAGCCGCTTGACCACGCCCCAGCCGCGCCACTCTTCGGCGGCCTTTTCGGCCACCGCGTCGGTGCCGCGATATTTCTCGGCCAGCGTGATCAGCCGGTCGGTCGCGTCCTCGCGCCGGTCCCAGATCACATCTTCGCAGGCTTCGCGCAGTTCCGGGTCGATTGCGTCATAGACGTCGAGCTGGCCGGCGTTGACGATGCCCATGTCCATCCCCGCCTGGATGGCGTGATAGAGAAAGACGCTGTGCATCGCCCGGCGAACCGGCTCGTTACCGCGGAAGGAGAAGCTCAGGTTCGAGACGCCGCCGGAGATGTGGCAGTGCGGGCACCGCTTCTTGATCTCCGCGGTCGCCTCGATGAAGTCGATCGCATAGCGGCGATGCTCGTCGATCCCGGTCGCCACCGCGAAGATATTCGGATCGAAGATGATGTCCTCGGGCGGAAAGCCGTCGGCGACGAGGAGGTTGTAGGCGCGCTCGCAAATCTCGACCTTGCGCTCCTTCGTATCGGCCTGGCCGACCTCGTCAAACGCCATGACGACCACGGCGGCGCCATAGGCGCGGCATTTGCGGGCGTGATGGAGAAAGGCCTCCTCACCCTCCTTCATGCTGATCGAATTGACGATCGGCTTGCCCGAGACACATTTCAGCCCCGCCTCGATCACTGACCATTTCGAGCTGTCGACCATCACCGGGATGCGCGCGATGTCGGGCTCTGCGGCCATCAGCTTCAGGAAGGTCGTCATCGCGAACTCGGCGTCGAGCAGGCCCTCGTCCATGTTGACGTCGATGATCTGCGCGCCGTTCTCGACCTGCTGGCGCGCGACCTCTACCGCCCTGACATAGTCGCCGCCCATGATGAGCTTCTTGAACGCCGCCGATCCGGTGACGTTGGTGCGCTCGCCGATATTCACGAACTGGGCGGTGGATGGGATGGTCATGCTGTTCACTTTTTCTGATATCTGATCGTCATGCTGAACGTGTTTCAGCATCCACCCATCATCCTGACAGGCCTCTCATGTGGCCCGGTGGATCCTGAAACACGTTCAGGATGACGGTTGGATGTGTCTAAGCCGCCATGATCATCGGATCGAGGCCGGCAAGGCGGGTGCGGTGATCATGGGCGTGCGGCATGCGGGCCGGCTTGCCCGCCACCGCGTCGGCCATCGCGGCGATATGCGCCGGGGTCGAGCCGCAGCATCCGCCGACGACATTGACCAGCGCATTGTCAGCCCAGTCGCCGATGAAGGCGCCGGTGGTGTGCGGCTGCTCGTCATATTCGCCGAGATCGTTGGGCAGGCCCGCATTGGGATAGATCATCACCAGCACGTCGGCGATGCCCGACAGCACCTGGACATGGGGGCGCAGCAGATCGGCGCCGAAGGCGCAGTTCAGCCCTACAGTCAGCGGATGAGCATGGCGGATCGCATGCCAGAAGGCCTCGACCGAATGGCCCGACAGGTTGCGCCCCGACATGTCGGTGATCGTCATCGAGATCATCATCGGTATCTCGACGCCACGCTTCGCCTGCTCCTCCAGCACCGCCATGATCGCGGCCTTGGCGTTCAGCGTGTCGAAAATGGTCTCGATCAGGATGAAGTCGCAGCCGCCGTCCATCAGCGCCGCCGCCTGATCCTGATAGACGTCGCGCATCGTATCGAAATCGGTGGCGCGATAGCCCGGATCATTGACATCGGGCGACAGCGACAAGGTCTTGTTGGTCGGCCCGATCGCCCCGGCGACGAAGCGGGGGCGGCCATCCTTCGCGGCGTAATCGTCGGCGGCCTTGCGGGCGATGCGCGCGGCGGCAAGGTTCATGTCGCGGACGAGATGGACCGCGTCATAATCGCCCTGACTGATGATGTTGGCGTTGAAGGTGTTGGTCGAAACGATGTCGGAGCCCGCGTCGAGATATTGCCGCGTGATCGCATCGATCACATCGGGCCGGGTCAGCACCAACAGGTCGTTATTGCCCTTCTGGTCGGAGGGCAGGTCGTAGCTGCCGCGATAATCGGCCTCCTGGAGCTTGTAGCTCTGGATCATCGTCCCGAAGGCGCCGTCGGTGATCAGGATGCGCTGCTTCGCCTGATCGCGGAACACGGCGGCGGCGGCGCTGTGGTGAAGGGTCATGCGGCATTCTCCAGGGCCTTCGCCTCCGCGCGCAGACCCAGCATGTGGCAGATCGCGAAGGACAGTTCGGCGCGGTTGAGTGTGTAGAAGTGGAACTGGCGGACCCCACCGGCATAGAGACGGCGGCACATCTCGGCGGCGATCGTCGCGGCGACGAGCTGGCGCGCGGCAGGATGATCGTCGAGCCCCTCGAACAGGCGGCCCATCCAGGCCGGAACCTCGGTGTTGCACATCGCCGCCATCCGCTTCGTCGCGGCGAAATTGGAGACGGGCATGATACCGGGGACGATCTCCGCAGTGATGCCGGCCGCCCGCACCTTGTCGCAGAACCGGAAATAATGTTCCGGCGAGAAGAAGAACTGGGTGATGGCGCGGGTGGCGCCGGCATCGAACTTCGCCTTGAGGTTCGCAAGGTCGCTTTCGGCGCTCTGCGCTTCCGGGTGGCATTCGGGATAGGCGGCGACCGAAATCTCGAACGGATGGATCGCCGTCAACCCCGAAACCAGATCGGCCGCGTTGCGATAGCCGTCGGCGTGCGGCACGAAGGCGGCGCCCGCCACCGGCGGATCGCCCCGCAGCGCTACGATATGGCGCACCCCGGCTTCCCAATAGGCGCGCGCGACATCCTCGATCTCGGCCCTCGACGCCTCGACACAGGTCAGATGCGCGGCCGCCGGGATATCCGTCTCGCGCGCGATCCGGGCGACGGTGTTATGCGTCCGCTCCCGCGTCGAGCCGCCCGCGCCATAGGTGACGGAGACGAAGCGCGGACGAAGCGGCGCCAAGGTCTGGACCGACTGCCACAGCGTCTCCTCCATCTTCTCGGTCTTGGGCGGAAAGAATTCGAAGGAGACAGCGGCATCGCCGGCCAGATCGGCAAATAGCGGGGTATCGAGCGCAAGGCGCGCTTCCTCAAGCTGACTCAGGGGAACGGATGTCATGATACTGCCTTCAATTGCGCGCGCTGACCGCGCACGCCCAACCAACATTTGACGGTCAGCTTGTCGCCGACCAGCGCCTCGACCCGATCGAGCCCGAGCCCCGAGGCCGAGAACCAGCCCGCGATCTGATCATCGCCGAAACCCAGCCGGACATGCGCGTCGCGGGCGCGCAGTTCCTCGACGTCATGGCTCGCGAAATCGACGATCATAAGCCGCCCGCCGGGGGCCAGCAGCCGGGCGCTCTCGGCGATCGCGGCCGCCGGATGCTGGGCGAAATGCAATACCTGATGCAGGATGACGAGATCGGCCGATCCGTCCGCCAGCGGCAGAGCATACATATCGCCCTGACGCAGCTCCGCATGATCGAGCCCCGCCTCCGCCAGCTTGACCCGCGCGAGGCGAAGCATCTCCGGACTGCGATCGATGCCCAGCGCCGATGCCGCCCTGCCGCCGATCAGTTCGATCATCCGGCCGGTACCGGTGCCGATATCGACCAGGCGCCCGATCGCTCCATCGGACAGCATGGCCATGATATGCTGTTCCACCGCGCTTTCGGCGACATGGAGCGATCGGATCGCATCCCATTCCTCGGCATGCTCGGCGAAATAGCGGGCGGCGGCGGCGGCGCGGTCGGCACGCACCGCGGCCAGGCGGGCATGATCGGCAACCACCCAGGCATCCTGCGTATCGCGGCTCCAATCGTCGATCGCAGCGAACAGCGGCGCGACGCAGGCATCGGGGCCGAGGCCGAGAAATACCCAGCTTCCTTCCTTGCGCCGATCGGCGAGGCCGGCATCGGCCAAAATCTTCACATGGCGGGAGACGCGCGGCTGGCTTTGCCCCAGCACCTGGGCCAGCTCGCCGATCGACAGCTCCATTTCCCGCAGAAGGTGGAAGATGCGCAGGCGCGTGGGATCGGCAAGCGCACGGAAGATGGCCAGTGAGTCAGGAGGGGCATCGGAAGCCATATATGCAGACATAAAGAAATCTTTATATGTGGTCAAGGCGCTTGCCCCTCCGCGCGCTGCACGGCATGCGGTTGCGGCGCGGAACTGCGCTGCGTTTTGAGAGTAGGACAGCGTGACGGTTCGTTCCGTCCGAAAGGGGACATCGGCTATGAGTGGTTCGCGACAGGCTGCGGCGAGAATGATCGGCGTCGTGGCACTGGGCATGCTCATATCGGGCTGCACGACCACGCGGGTAGGGACCGACCGGCTGGCCGAACGCGATCCGCTGGAAGGCTTCAACCGCGCGATATGGGCAGTCAATCGCGGCGCCGATAAGGTCGTCGTCAAGCCGGTGACGCAGGTCTATCGCGCGGTCGCACCCAAGCCTGCGCGCGATGGCGTGCGCAACTTCTTCGCCAATGTCACCGAGCCCTTCTCCTTCATCAACAATATCCTGCAGGGCCATGGGGATCGCGCGATCCGCAACCTCGGCCGGTTCGTTGTCAACACCACGATCGGCATCGGTGGCCTGTTCGACCAGGCCTCCCGGATAGACATCAGTCCAGCGCCCGAGGATTTCGGCCAGACGCTCGCCGCTTGGGGCGCGAATGGCGGCCCCTATCTGATGCTGCCCCTGCTCGGGCCATCCACGCTGCGCGATGCCGTCGGCCGGGGAACCACGCTGGTCGCGGATCCCTATCGGGTCTGCGTCAACCGATGCGGCCTGCCCAACGGCGTGCCGCTCGCCCTGACAGCGGCCGAAGTGATCAGCACCCGCGACGGCCTGATCGAAACCGGCGCCGACAGCTTCCTGGAGTCCAGCCTCGATCCCTATGCCGCAGCGCGGTCAGCCTATCTGCAGCGCCGTCGCGCCGATATCCTCAACCGCGATTCAGCCGATATGTCTCTGGATGGCGGCGAGGGCGCGAATCCCGCGATCGACGATGCCATGTCGGCCGCCGACGCAGATGCAGGAATTCCGGGGAACGATACGGCTCCGTCCACTATCGATACCCCCCCTCCAGAGGCACCGGAAACGGCGCCGAACGGCCCCGAAACGGCTGCTCCCGAAGCCTCGAAGCAGCCGAATTAACTACCGGAACAAGAGACATTGCATCGCACTGCGCAAAACTGTAAGAAGTCCCAGCCTGTTTCGGGGGGAAACAAGCCTGAACGTGATTGGAATCGTTCGAGCCACTCTCTTTCTTTAATTCACTTCCGGAGAATTCGATCATGAAGAAGATCGTTGCCCTTTCGCTTATCGCCGCCGCTTCGTTCTCGCTCGCTGCTTGCACGCCGAAGGCTGAAGCTCCTGCCGAGAACAACACCGCGGTTGTCGACAACGCCGCTGACGCGATGGCTGACACCAACGCCGCGATGGTTGATTCGAACGCGGCTGCTCCGGCCGACAACGCTTCGAACGCGATGTAATTGCGCCGATGGCCGCCTAGCGGCCATCGATCAAAGACTAAGGCCGCACCCCCCCGGGTGCGGCCTTTTTCTTTGTCCGGGACCTTCCGTCGCGGGCCGAAATAGCCCGGAAATCAGCGGAAAAGCGGCTGGCTGACGATGGCTTCCTCGGCCGAACAGGCCTGCACCGACGGTGCCGTTCCGGTCCGCTGAAGCGCGAGCAGCTCGGCCCGTGCGGCGACCACGGCGTCGGCATAGCTCTGCTCGGTACGCACCACCGCCATGGTCGCACCCGCGACCATCTGGCCGGCCTCGACCGCGCTCATGCTATGTGCGCCGCAGACGATCCGGCTTTCGCCATAGGCCCGCCCCCGCGCGAGGATAGGGGCAGCCCGCTCGTGCAGTATCTCGGCGAGGATCAGGCCCCAGGTCCACCCCTTGGTGGCGGTTCCCGAGGGATAGTCGTAGCTCATCGCCAGTTCGTCGGTCTGCGGCTCGCAGATCTCCCCCGAATCGAGCAGGAAGGGTCGCTTCCTCTTGTAGAAGCTCCTCAGCTCATTGGCCTCGCGAGCGGTATCGCGCGATGCCTTTTCCAGCAACGCTGCCGTCTTGGGCGCATTGAGCGGGGTCATGGTGACGCGGGCGGCGCAGGCGAAGCCCCGCATCATCGCGGCGGGATCGCCGGCAAGGTCGGCCACCGCCATGTCCCAGCGCGGCGTGCCCTTCAGCGAGCGGGTCAGCTTGAAGATTTCGCGATCGGCCACGCCCCGCGCTTCCTGCGGGATCGGCGCCGGCAGCACGACATCGATCAGGGTGAGGTAGCCAGCGTCCAGAAAGGCATTCGCCCCGGGCGCCGCGGCCACCACCAGCCCCAGCGCGCCAGCCAGCGCGGCAACCTTCCCGACACGGCTCCATGCTTGCATAACAACTCCCCCGACCCGAAGATTGATTGCAGTCTGCCGCGGTGGCTGGCTGCGTCAATCGTTGTAATAGCCGCCGTAGCTCTTGCTGTAGCCATAGCCATAGCCATAATCATCAGCCACCAGTCCGGCATTGTAGCGGTTGAGCACGGTGCCGATGCACGGCGCCGGGCTGAGCAGACGGAAGCTGTCGCGGACCTGCTTGCGCGTCGTCACCCCGTCTTCGATGATCATCAGATAGGCATCGATCTTCTGGCTGATGATGACCGCATCGTCATTGGCGAACACCGGCGGCAGATCGCACAGACAGATCGTCTTCTCCGGCAGCTGCCGCATCGCGGTGATCAGCGAATCCATTCGCGGCGAACCGACCAGTTCGTCCGATGCCGCCGCATTGGGATAGCTTGGGAAGACAGTAAGCTGCTCATTCGGAATGGTCCGCGCGACCTGGGCCAGGTCGTTGATCGTACCGTCGAGGAAATGCGAGATGCCGACATCGCCGCTCAGCTTGAAATTCTTGGCTATGGTGGAGCGCCGCAAGTCGAAATCGAACAGATAGGTGTGAAGGTCAGGCGTGCGCGCCAGCGCCGCGGCCAGGTTGGACGCGACGAAGCTCTTGCCTACCTTCGGCGTCGGCGAGGTGATGCCGATGATCTTCCAGCCTCGCGCCCGCGCGATACGCAACAGCTGCGCGCGCAGCAGGGTGAAGGGGCGCGAGCGGACATCCTTGCTGTCGAAGCCGTAGAGACCGCTTTCCCGCAGCTTGTCAAAGCCGGTGGCGCGGCCCGCGTCGCCGGCCAGCGGAAAGGCTGGCTCCCCGCTCTGCGGAGGATCGAAGCTCATGCGCGCGCCGCCTTCCTGCGGCGGAACAGACCGCTCTTCTTCGCCTTCCGCGCCTTGCCGCGTATCTTGGGCTTGAGGGTCGGGATCACGACCAGCGGCCCGACGCCGAGCAGCGACTGGAGCGCCGCCGACCCACGGATGGGGCGCCGGAGCAGTTCGACCAGCAGGGCCAGCCCGAGGCCCAGGCCGATGCCGACCGCGAAGCCCCCGACCACCAGAAGTGTTCGGTTGGGCGAATTGGGTTCGTCGGGAAGGGTCGGCGGATCGACCAGCACCAGCCGTTCACCGCGCTGCTCGGCCGCCATTTTTTGCGATGCCTCCGCCGCGAGCAGGTTGCCGGAGATGCGCTCATAATTCGAGCGCAGGCCATCCGCCTTCGCTTCCAGCTGACGAATATTCTCCTCGATCAGCGGCGCCCCGCTCTGGGCGGCGATAGCGGTACTGACGCGAGACATGTCCGCCGTCTTGGCGGTCGTCAGCGACGCGATTGTTCGGTTGTTGGCGGCGATCTGGGCACTGATCGCGGGATTGTTGCGCGGGCCTGTATTGGCCTTGGCCGCAGCGCGGGCCTCGGTCAGCCGCTGCCTGGCGGCAATCACGTCGGGGTGATTGTCAGAATAGAGCGATTGAGCGGAGGCCAGTCCGGCTTCCGCCTGCTGGACCCGCTCATCGGCACTGGTGCTGCCGCTGTTCAGTCGCCCCTGCAACTCGGTATTCTCGCGCTGCAGCTGGGCGATCTGGACGTCGTAATTGGCGGTCGAGGGGATGAAGCCGCCGACCCGCGACAGCGCCAGCCCGTTGCGAGACTTGATCTCGGCGATCCGGCCTTCCAGTTCGGTGATCTGGCCCTGGATCTGCGACGACTGGTCACGCAGGAAGCCGACTGTGGCGTCGGCCTGCGCGGCGATCTGCGTGCTGTCGAGCTTGAGCAGCTTCTCGGTATATTGCTGCGTCACAGCCTGAGCCTTGGCCGGGTCGGAATAGGTGAAAGAGACCGAGAAGGCGATCGTGCTCGACGTGCCGCGCCGTTCGGCGAGCTTGTCGATATCGGCGGTCACGGGCGTGATGGCTGTGTCGCCGCGCATCATCTCGATGATGGTCGACAGCGAATTCCGGCGCCGCTGCGACGTGTAGAGATCATTTTTCTGGATCAGCTCGATCAGGCCCGGCCGGCTGAGGATCTGCTGCTTGATACGCGCGATACGCTGATCGATCAGGTTGTTGACCGAGGTCGCGGCGATCGCCTCCGGTAACTCCTTCGATTCCACGACCACCGTCGCCGACGACTGATAATGTGCGGGCAGGCCGTAGGCCAGGCCGACGCCGGTCCCCATGCAGACCGCGAACGGAATGATGACGAACCAGCGGCGCTGGATCAGGATCTGTGGAAGATAAGCCAGCAGCCCGTCGGAAAGCTCGACGTCAGTGATCGTGTCGGCGAGATCGTTCATCAGGGCTTCGGAAGGCGGACGGTGGCATACAGGCTCCCACCCAGGTCGGTTTTAACCGGGGGGCCGCCATAGACGTCGCGATAGAGCCCCTCGGCGCCGAGTGTGACCACCGGCGAGAGCTTCCAGTCGAGCCCGGCGCGACCGCTGACATATTGGCGGGTGCCGACGGTGTTCAACTGCGATGTGCTGCGCGCATAGCTGCCATTCCAGGTGACACCCACCCGCTCGCTGAGCGAACGGCGATAGCTGACGCCGACCTGGGTACGCTCGACCGTGCCGCCTATACCCGATGCGCTGACCGAACGATCGGCGAAGGCGCAGAAATAATCCTTGGCGCCGGTATGGCACAGCTCGACCGAGGCCGCGAGACCGCGGGTGGTCCGGTCGTTTCCGGGCCCCGGAATGACCAGATCGCTGAACGAGACGCCAAGCGAGAGATCGAGCTTCCACGTCGAGGCAAGCTGGGTCGAGAAGGTGACGGTCGGCTGCATGATCAGGGTGCTGAGACCCGGCGAATCATAGTCGATCCGATAGACCGATCCGCGTATGCCGACCTTGGAACGCGAATTGATCGCATGTTTCCAGCCGAGGCTGCCGCCGATATTGTTCGTGTCGGTGCCCGGCGGACCGCTGTCGTAGCGGGTCTGGGTATAGCCGGCATTGGCCGTGATGGTGTCCTTGGACGACGCCTGATATTCCCAGCCGCCGCTCGCAGAATAGGTATCCGCGCGGCGGCGCAGGCCGATCAGGTTGACGTCGATCGCGTCGGTCGGCTGGCCCGTGATCTGGTCGTCACCCTGGCCGATCACCTCGCTGTCATAGCGCAGCGATCCATATACGCTCAGCTTGGGCGTGATCCGCCGCTGCACCGAAAGCTCGCCGCCATATTCGTCGGAGCCGCCATAGCGCTTGAAATATTCGGTCCGGTCATAATGGCCGTCCAATATGATCTGGCCCTTCGCATCCGCCTTGGTCAGACGCGGATTGACCGACACCTCGGCATAGGGCGAAGCGAGGTCGCTGCCCGTGCTCAGGAACGGATTCATGTCATAGCCGAGCCGGACCTGGGTCTCGACGGTTAGCTTGGCCGGCCCCGCGAAGGCAGGCGAGCCGGCAGCCGCGATCGCGAGCGCCGCGATCCCGATCCGGGCGGAGGGGCGGAACCGGCGGATCATGGGACTACCACCGTGTCACCGGGTTGCAGCTCGACGATGGCCCCCTGAAGGTCGGCCGCCGATGGCGATCCTTTCATCGCGGTATCAAGACGGACTTCGATCACCTGGATCTGCGCTCCATTCTTGCGGTAGATTTTGACCTTTGCCAGGTCGGCGAATTCAGTCGGCCCGCCGGCGACGCTGACCGCTTCCAGCACGTTCATATAATGGCCCGGAGTAAAGGCACCCGGCTGGCGGACCTTGCCGGCGACCGAAAAGGTGAGGCCACTGGGATTCTTCACCGATACGGTCACGCGGGGCACGGAATTACGATACTGATCCGCCAGCCCGGCGACGATCACGCCTTCCAGGTCGGTCGGCAGCTTGTTGAGCGCATCGATCCGCCCCACCAGGGGAAAGGAGACGCTACCGTCGGGCAGGACCTTGAGCACCCGCTGGAGCCGTTCGTCACCCCACACATATATCTCTATCTCATCGCCCGGGTTGATCCTGTAAGGCTTCAGCGGGGCGGCGGCGCCGGGCGCGGGCGGCGGCGTGGCAGCGACGGCGGAGGCCGCCAGCAGGGCAGCCGCGCCGATCATGAAGCCAGCCTTGATCATCCCCCGCATACGCGTCACTGCCCCAAACTCCCGGCCTTCCGGCTGCGCCGAAACCCGCCGGGCCGCGGTCATCGACCGGCCACCCGACGCAGGTCCACAGCGCTGCTGCAACAAGTGCCTCAAAATCGCGGCGCTTGAAACAGAAAAAGCCTTCACAAACCGTGACTTTGCACATGCTAACAATTGCCACACCGCGATCGTCGCATTCAGCGCCGCCATGCAGGTGAGTGCGCAAGGAGACGCAGCGTCCAGCCAGCGCGCTGTTCGGCCGACAAATGCGTAAGACGGTGGTGCGGGCGGGGGGACTCGAACCCCCACAGGTCTCGCGACCTTACGGATTTTCTTACCACTTCGACTTTCGCCGCCGGGCCGGGCAGTTCCGGCACGTTCGTGGTCTGGACTATCCCTTCGCCCTATCCGCCATGCGGACGTAGGCGCTGCCCGTCTAGTCTCTACACCTTCCGCCGGAGCATGCTCCGCCGGCTTGGCTCGGGATCACCAGGAAAAGGCTTCCCCGAATTTGAGCAGTTCTGCACCGCCAGTTTCCCGGCGGGCACTCGATGCCGGAGTCCTGTTTCCCCGCTTCAAGTCCGTTGCGTCTACCAATTTCGCCACGCCCGCAGCGTCGCAGCCAGGTGCATAGCCACGCCTCCGCAGCCCGCCAAGCGCGAATCGCCGTCGCGCCGCCTCAAACGTTAAGGCGGACGCGCATTTCCTTGCCCGGCTTGAAATAGGGTACGCGCTTCGCCGAAACCGGCACTGTATCGCCAGTCCGGGGATTACGACCAACGCGAGCGCCGCGGCTGCGCGTAGAAAAGGCACCGAAACCACGAAGTTCAACGCGGCCACCCTCAGCAAGACGGCGTGTAATCGCATCGAACACGGTGGCGACGATCTTTTCGACTTCTTTAGGCGAAAGATCGGGATTCTGCTGCGCCAGCAATTGTACCAACTCGGATCTGATCACGTAGCGACCCCCTTCGGCGTCATGGTCAAACCGTCAAATGCTTTCTGGGCACCCGATAGCCGCCGCCATTGACAAAGCCTGCCCCATCAGGCCCGTTCGACTCCATCTAGCTATAAAAACACGCGTAAATCAATCGAAGTTAAGGATTTCGTCGAGCAGTCGCCCGGCTCCTCGTTCAGCCTTGCGACAGACAGCCCGTCGCAATAGAGGAAGCCGACGTCGCGGGATGGCTGATCGCCGCCCGTATCGAAAGGGTCCTCGATGCTGAACCGCCTTGTGTTTGCCTCTGTTCTGACTGTCTCGCTCGCCATGCCCGCCTTCGCGGCACCGCTTCCCAAGCCGCCGATCTTCGGCGTCTGCGGTGCATGCCACAAGGTCGACAAGGGTGCGCCAAATGGCATCGGCCCCAATCTGTGGGGCATCGGCAATACCAAGGCGGGCGAAGTACCCGGCTTCGCCTTCTCGCCAGCGATGAAGGCATCGAAGATCAAATGGACCCGGGCCAATTTGATCGCCTATATTCAGGAACCGCAGAAGACGGTGCCGGGCACCCGCATGCCGTTCGGCGGCCTCAAGAACCCGACATCGGCGGCCCAGATCGCCGACTATATCCTGTCGCTGAAATAGCCGCGGACGCCCATCCACCGTCACGGGCGGCGGACGATGCCGGAGCGGCCGCCCGGACGGGCAGGAACATTCTGATCGTCGGCCACAGCCATATTCACGCCTTGCGCCAGGCGGCGATCCGCCGGCGCGAGACCGATCCGCTGTGGCCGCGCACGCGCACCATCTATCTGCTCGACCCGGCCTTCGCACCGGAGATGGACGGTGACGATTTCGGACCCGCGCTCAAGGCTGCGATCCGGGACCAGATCGCGCGCCACGATCCCATCGTCGCATCGGCGATCGGCGGCAACGCCCATGCCGCGTTCGCCATGATTCCCCGCGAGCGCTTCGACTTCGTCATTGATGGTGGTGAGACACTGCCGCTCGACGAAGGCGCCGAGATCCGCACCGAAGCCGAGATGCGCCAGCGACTGGCGCCCTGGCTCGAACTCGAGATGCACCGGCTACGGCTGCTGCGCGCCGTGACGGGTCCGTTCTGGCATCTGGAATCACCGCCGCCGGTGCGCAGCGCCGAATGGATCATGGCGCATGCGGAGCCTTATTTTACCGAACAGCCCGACTATCACAGCCTCGGCATCGCGGCCGCCGGCGTCCGCTATCGCTGCTGGCTTCTGGCCAGCCGGATGATTCGCGAATTGTGCGACGAGCTGGACTGCGCCTATGTCGAGGTGCCCCGCCACCTGCGCGGCGAGGCGGGTCTGCTGCGCCCATCGCTGGCCCGCGATTCCACCCACGCCCGCGAGCCGTTCGGAGAGGCCATGCTACAGGCCCTGGAAGCAGCGACGGCGAGCGCCGACACCGCCAATGGCTGTGCGACGGGTACGTCGCGCCCGGAGTAGCCGACGGCGGGGTGAACCGCCGGGCCGCTGGTCTGGCTGCGCTCGCGCATCTTCCCGTCGACTTTCCCGCTTTCACCCGCTAGGGGCGCGCCCATGATGGGGAAAGGCCTCTGGCTCGAAACGATGAATAGGCGGCTCGCGCTGGCGTTCATCGCGATCGCGCTGCTGATGCGCCTGCTGGTCCCCGCCGGCTTCATGCCTGCCACGGGTCAGGGCTTCGCGATAACGCTTTGCACCGGCATGGGTGCAATGCCCGCCTGGGTCGACAAGCACGGCCAGATCCACAAGGGCAAGCCGGCCCCGGACAAGCCGGTCGAGCACCCCTGTGGCTTTGGCGCCTTCGGTGCGGCGCTCGACCTTCCCGGCGGCGCTGCCGGTTTGACACTGCCTTTCGTCGCCGTACGCACGCTCTTGACCGCGCTGGGCGAGGCCGTCTCCATCGGCCATGGCCTGGCAGCCCCCCCGCCCCCTTCGACCGGACCGCCACTCGTCCCCTGAAGTTCGTCACCGCCGCTCGTCATCGGACGGACGGCTTTACGCTTCATGGGCGGCCCCGATCGGGGCAGGCCCGATCAAGGTCATATTTTCATGTCTTTCCTATATCGTCTTTCGGCGAGCGCATCGGCGCTCGCCCTCCTGATTCTGCCTGTCACCGCCCATGCCGAAGAGGATCAGAGCCGCAGCGACATCGTCGTCACCGCCAGCCTTGCTACCGACGAAGCCCGCCGCGAGGTCGAGAAGCGGCCCGGCGGCGTCGACGTGGTCGATGCGGCAGCCTTCGAGGACAAGGTGGCGGTCAGCCTGCGAGACGCCCTGGCCTTCTCTCCGGGTGTCTATACGCAGCCCCGCTTCGGTCAGGAGGTCCGCCTGTCGGTACGCGGATCGGGCATCAGCCGGGGTTTCCACATGCGCGGGCTCACCTTGCTGCAGGACGGCATTCCCATCAACCTTGCCGACGACAATGGCGACTTCCAGGAGCTCGACCCCCAGGTCTTCCAGAGGATCGAGGTCTATCGCGGCGGCAATGCCCTCCGTTTCGGCGGCTCGACCCTGGGCGGTGCGATCAATGCGGTGACGCCGACAGGACGCACGGCGCCGAGCGTCGAGCTGCGGGTCGATGGCGGCAGTTTCAGCACCGTCCGGGCCAAGGCCGCCGCGGCATTCGCCACTGAGCGGGGCGACGCCTATCTGGCGCTCACCACCGATAGTTCGGACGGCGACCGGGCACATGCCAAGCGCGATTCCATCCGCTTCAACGGCAATGTCGGTGTGCGGCTGAACGACGTGGTCGAGACGCGCTTCTACGCCATGGTCAGCCACATCAACCAGGACCTTCCCGGTTCGCTGACGCGGGCGCAGGCGCTCAGCACGCCCAAGCTGTCCCTGCCCGGCAACATTACCGGTGATCAGGAGCGCGACATCGACTCGATCCGTCTCCAGAATCGGACGACGGTCGACCTCCAAAGCGGCCAGCTCGCATTCGGCGCCTTTTTCAACGCCAAGAAGCTTTTCCACCCCATCTTCCAGGTGATCGACCAGAACAGCGATGACTATGGGGTGTTCGCCAACGTCGACCTGGCCGGTGGCGCCAGCAGGCTGCCATGGGAACTCACCCTGGGAACCCAGGCCCGGTTCGGGAAGATCAACGCCAAGCAGTTCGTGAACGTCCGGGGAGATCGGGGCGCGCCGACCGCGCGAACCGAGAATCGCGCGCGGACGATCAACAGCTATGGGGAACTGCGCCTGATCCCAATCACCAGTCTCACGCTGGTCGCGGGCGGCATCTACACGAGCGGCTCGCGGGAAATCGACAACCGTCTCGTGCCGGCCCGCAGCGGAAAGGCTGATTTCGACCTATTCGCGCCGAAAGTCGGCCTGCTCTACGAGCCGGTCCGGGGCGTCCAGCTCTACGCCAACTATAATCGGTCGGTGGAGCTGCCCGGCTATAGCGAGCTGAGCCAGACGCCGGCGAACGGCCTGCCCGGCTTCACCGCGGTCGGGCCGCAAAAAGCCTGGACCTTCGAGATCGGCACGCGCGGCCAGCTTGGCATCGCATCCTGGGACCTGACCTTCTACCGGGCGGACCTGAAGGGCGAGATGCTGCAATATGCGGTAGCCCCCGACTTTCCCGCCTCGACGTTCAACGCGGGCCGTACCCGCCATCAGGGGATCGAGGCGGGCCTCGACCTTGCCCTGGCACCATGGGCACGGCTCCGGCAGGTCTACCAGCTGAATGACTTCCGGTTCCGCGGCGACGTCCAATATGGCGACAATCGCCTGCCGGTGGTTCCGCCACATCAGTATCGGGCGGAAATCCGGCTCGGCACCGATGCCATCAATGTCACGCCCAACCTCGAATGGCTGCCGAAGGGGGCCTGGGCAGACTATCGCAACACCGTGCGCGCACCTGGATATACCCTGTTCGGCATCGGGGCCGAAGCGCGCGTCAGGAATGGCATCACGCTGTTCATCGATGCCCGCAACGTCACCGGCAAGAAGGCGATCGGCGACATTTCCGCCGTGCTGCTCGCGACGCCCGCGACGGTGGCCTTCTACCCGGTCGAACGCCGCGCCTTCTATGGCGGACTGCGGGCAAGCTTCTGACCCGATCCGGGGGGCGGCGTAACTGCTCGATAGTCCGCTCGCACTGCTCGCGGGTGACGCCATCGCTCTCTAGGTCCACTACGCGGTGGGTACGCTGGCCATCGGCGCTGGTGTTCACCGACCAGCGCACGTCGCCGTTAGCGATGCACTGCGCCGTAATGCAGTTCTCGGTGTAGGTATCGCCCGGCTTCATCGCCTTGATTTTCTGCCGGGTGGGTCTCGCGACCGGCATGCGCCATCGCGAGATCGTCCAGCGGCGCTATGACGAAATTGACTGGAACGCGAACCGCTTCGAAATTGCGATGGCGAAGGCCGGCGCGCGGCAGCAGCCTTTCTCCGAATGGCTCGGCTCGCTGCTGGAAGCCCAGAGAGAAATGGAGGAAGATCCCGATGGGTGATTTTTTCTGCCAAACGGTCGCAGGCGAAAACGCCGTACACTCCGTCCATGGACGATCCTTTTCGCCGAGCGGTTATGAAGGCCGGCCTTGATCCGAAGCGTGTGACCCCTCGCCTGATGCGGAATACGATCGTGACGCGCCTGTCAAAAATCTTCGACGTCAGGACCATTCAGGGAATTTCCGGCCACAAGAGCATCTCGATGGTCATGCACTACGTTCACGCCAACGACGAGAATATTGAACTCGCCTCCAATGCGCTTCCGGCACCATTCGCATTTGGCGATAAGCCCGAAGTGGAAACGTCGGCATAGCATCGTAGCAGCGCATCACTCGGCGCTGGCCGCTCGATTCCCCCCGCGTCGCCGTTTACGGGGCCTTTTTGGTTCGTGAGGCTTGATCGAGGGTTCGGCTACGCCCGGTAAATCCAGCCACCGGATTCGGTAAGCTTCGACATTTTTTAGTTCGACGTTCCTTTGAAAGATCGCTGCCAAGCTACCTGACCATGGGTTTTCAGTATCGGGTTCAAAGCGCATGGAAACTGGGCCACCACCGCCAAAATCGTGATAGCGCAATCGGCTGAACAGTTGCGCCGGAACGAGATAAGCGACGCCGTAGGTGACTTCGGCCTCATAAACGGGCGTGCCGTTCATCGTGAACTGGTAAGCATCCACCTGCACGTCGTCGTGGGTGACGACCAAATCCACAGGCTTGGCGGTTCCGCCCTCACGGCGCGACCAGCGCCAATCAGCTAGCCATTCGGGGTCCGAAGTATTTGCTACCACCAGAATTGGGTCGAGACCGGCGTTGCGCATCCGGGCACTTCCGTCGCGGATCGCACTCCAAAACTCATCGGGGGTTTGCCCTGCCAGATCCCGGAACCGCGCCTTCGACACGACATCCCACCACACTACGTCGGCGGCTTTGCTCGACACGGCGTCTCGCCACCAATCCTTCTCGTTGCTCACAGCCTGAGCCATCGGCGGGTCCGTATAAGCCCCCTTGGAAACGCCTTTCATGTTCAGCGTGAACTCATCCAACACGTCCGTCGTAGACTCGATTTCGGCAAAAAAATTGTGTGGAAACTGGTCAGGCTTGAAGGCCTGCGATCCCGCTGCGGTTGCCACTTCAGCTATCCGTGCGCCGTCAATTTGCGCATCTATGATTGCTTGGGCGCGATGCCCGGTAAGCACCTCGATCGACTGCTCAACTAGCCGCCGCGCATGGTTCCGCCGTATGTCGAAATCAGGCTCACCAGCGAGGCTCGCGAGGGCGCTTCCGTGCGTTTCTTGATTGATGTCCTCCAGTGCGCTCAACAAGCGCCTTAGATAGGCCTCTCGGCGCCGTAGCGCGTTATCGGCGGGTTCCGTCAGAAGTCGGCGCAGATCGCCGTTGATCGCAAGTGGCCCCGTCATCGTTGCCATAATGGTGATCGCCTGCGCGACGGGAAGCGCTTCGAAAGACAACCCGCCACCCGAACTGTACACCCGCATGGATACCGACGGCGCCTCCCCAAGTTGGCCAAGACCTTCGAGCAATTGATCAACGCGGCCAGCGTAGCTTCCGCCTGCGTATCGCTCGCCCGAGCCTGTTATTCTCAGCCCCGAGATCAGGATGTCCGCACCCGACAATCCCTGGCCATCGCCGATTGAAGCATCACCGCGATCGTGAGGTTTATCCTGTAACAACATCCGGGCACCCCGAAGTGCGGTTTCAGGACCACCGGCAGAGATTTTCCAATGAAGGCATAGGCTGGCGAGCACGACGACGTAGTCGCGCCACGCGTTCCGCACAATTGCGCCGAACACCATCGACGGCGCTATTGGTTCACCGTCCTGCGACAGTGGCAGAGCCTCGATAGAGGCCCAATCGCCGTCCAGCGCTTCAAGCGTCAGTCCTTCGAAACGCCCGCGCCAATAGGCACCTCGCGTGTCCCACGCACGATCGGCCTGAATGCTCCAGTGAAGCAAGAGATCGATTGTCCAGCTAGTGGCAAGTTCATCGCCGACCCACACGGCGCGAGCCGCCATTTTCACCGTCGCATCCAGATGGGCCGTAATGTTGTTTGAAAAGCGGGTTAGATCACTCCAATCGCGATTACCTCGTTCGCGCCACTGAGGCGACGTTCCGATCGTCTGGAGGAGCCGTTCCCAAGCCGCGACCAAATCCCGCCAAGCATGGTCGTAGGGTTCCGCCTGCCGGGTCAGCCTAAAGGCCTTTCTTTCATCGGCTGCGGCCCGGGTCTCTGAACGATGTTCGGCAGCGCCCCAATCCATAAGTCGATATGCGAACCCATCGGCCATCCTCAGAAGCGATTGAAGGGCTTTAGGGGTCACGTCGCCCGCAACACGGTCGTAAATCCGGCACGGAGCATAAATGAGGTGGCCGAAAAACCCTGTTTCGTCAGGCAACCTCTCGACGGCGCGGCGCCCTACATCTCGATATGACCGAGCCCAGTCATTGCTCAGAGAGCCGCCCATAAACGCGCCGCCGACGCCGAGAAGGGCAAAATTGAAATCTTCATCGGATTGCTGTGCAAGCCGGTATAGGAAAGCGTGAAATGCGATCACATCAGAAAGCTGATCCGCAAACTCGTCGACCTGTCGCGTATCGATCAGCGCGATTAGGTCCGCGATCATTTCGCTCAATACCGCACTCGTCCCGCTGATTGAGCCGTCGTTCGATGGGGCTCTGCGGAACGTCAGCGAGGCCCTTATGGCAATGCGAGTAAGCAGGCCTAGCGGGAGAGTAGCGCGAGCTAATACCTGATTGCCTCGATATTCTCGGCCTGGTTCGACTGAAATCACAAAATCGTGAAGTTGCCCGTCATCGCGCAAATGAGCATCCGCCACCCACGATCGAATGATTGGCGCCAGGACGGCGATCCGCACGTCGTCGAGACGCATCTGCCGGCTTAGCGTACGACTTACGCGCGGCTCGCCTCGATCCCATAGCCCTGAATACCAAGTTCGGGCACGCTCATTTTGGGAAA
>CAZJXG010000003.1:0-18823 GCA_964549965.1 uncultured Sphingomonas sp.
GTGTTGGGTGTGTTTGGTGTTTTGGTTGAAGAAGGCGCTCACGGATCGGGGATGCCCAGCCATTTCTCGCTGAACAAACCCCCGGCAATAGAACCGTATCCGAATAGATGGATATCATGTGCAAGGCAGTAATCTGCCATGCCATTCTGGGCCCGTCTGTCCGTGAGCGAATATTGTACCTGGTTGGAAATGATGTCGACTCCGGCCTCGACCATCTTTTTGAGTTCGTCGACATTGTAATTCGTGCCACCGACGTGGTGGATCTTCCCCTCTTTCTGCAGATCCTTGAGGATTAACGCGGTCTCCACGTTGCCGGGGATGTCGTAGTTCCACCAATGGAGCTGGACGAGATCGAGGCAGTCGACCCGCAGCCGCTGGAGCGACCGGTCGATGATCTCCACAACATCGCGTCGGCCATGTGCCCGCAGTTCCCGCTCTTGCAGGAAATAAGGCACATATTTGGTGTGCACGGCGATTGCGCGGGCGGCCTCGGCGCCACGTTCGCGGCGGAACCGCTCTATGAACCGGCCGATCCGCTCCTCGACGCCATAATAGATGTCGCCGCAGTCGAATGCCGTAATCCCGGCGTCGACAAACTCCGACATGTGCGCGAACATCGCAGCATCATCGCCAATCGAACTGCTGTGGTCATCGGCAATCTGCCAATTTCCCTTGATGATTTTTGGCGTCGAGAAATCATCGCGCAGTGCGACCCTTGGTACCGTCATTGATGACCTCAATTTATCAAAGAGTTTTTCGATTCCCGCGGCCTGACCCCTTGGGCGGAAACTTTGCCGCATACCGATCGTCGGAGCCCCGATCTGCGCTCTTGCCCTATGTATCTTCTAACTGCCGGAAGGGGCGCGGCCGATCTTGCTGCGACCGGGGGGATATTGCGATTCCGGTGCCCGCGCTGCCCTTCGTCGCGCGTGGGGCACAAAAACGGTATCTCTCGTTCAGATACCTTGGAAGGGAGAAGGGCGATCTGCTCAAGATCGCCTGGGCCAAACGTCAGACCCGGCTGCGGCGAAACTGCGTTGGCGACACATTATAGGTATCGCGAAACCGATCGGCGAAATGGGACGCATCGCCGAAGCCGCAATGAATCGCCACCTCGGTGACGGGGACGTCGGACGACAGCAGCAGATCGCGTGCGCGTACCATCCTGCGCTGCATGATATAGCGATGCGGCGTCTGGCCGACTGACGCCTTGAATTGGCGCAGAAAATGAAAGCGGCTGACGCCGGCAAGCTCGGCGATCATATCGAGCCTGATCTCTTCAGCGAGATTTTCTTCGATATAGGCAAGAACCTTACGCAGCGCCCGCGCCGACAAGGTGCCTCGAGCCCATTTCGGACTGCTGATCGCCGGCGCACTGGAGTTGAGCAGGGCGACGATCAGATGCTGGGTCGCGATCTCGTATAGGATGCGCGCCTTGCGTTGAGGCTGCCGCAGCGTGTGAAACAGGGATTTCATCAGGAACAGCAACGCCGGATCGTCGAGGCGCAGCTTCGGTGAGAAGTTGAGTTCACTGGCCTTGCCACCGAAATATTCGCACCACGCCGTCTGAAGCAGTTCGAATGGGATATAGACGTCGAGTATTTCCAGAGGATCGCCGCTCCACCGCCAGTCACACGCCGTCATCGCCGGTGTCAGCGTCAATGTATCGGATATCAGCGTCGCCTCTTCCCACTGACCGTCGATGCACCGCTCGATCGATCCATTCGGGTCGACTTCCAAGCTTATCACCGGATCGCGCGAGAAATCGGTAACACCCTCGGTCTGTCCAGGCAGTCGATGCACGAACCAGCTGATCGACTGGCGTAACGGGTCGGTATGGCTGTAGAGTTGCTCCACCCCGGGCGGGGGTGCGCTATACCAGTCGAATCCGCTGGGCAGGATCGGTGTAGCAACGCTCGTCATCAGCGGTTCCCCGAGGCGCTCGAAAGTAAAGACTATGGCCTTTTAGGCAGCGGTTGCAACATATTCGTCACGACGGGATGCGGTCGTGTGACAAGGATGCGAAACGCAATTTGCAGCAACCGCCAGCAATTTCCCGTGTGCGCTCCGCCGCCGTGAACCGCATAAGGGCGGCTGACCAGTCAGCGTACTGAATTCTGCGGCGCAGCGGCCCGCCGCCGATGCTGCCTGCAACCTCGAGAGGGATTCCGATGACCTATGATGACGAGTTCCAGCTCCACGATATTCGGGTGGAGGTGATCCAGAGCGACGACGGCAAGCCGATGGTCTGTCGCCATAATGTCGGCGACTATTTCACGGTGACGGAAGACGATCTTCTCTCCATTCCGGCCGGCCAGACCTTTCCGATGTATTCGCTGGCCGCAATCCTCCCTCTGCTCCCGGCAAAACAGCGGCCCTTGCAGGCCAATGACTGGATGGGGACCGATGCTATCATCGCCTGTCCCGATCCGAATTGTGGTGGCCGCTTCCTGATCAAGCGCGGCGAACTCAAGACCTATCGCCATAGCGAAATGACGGTGAACCCTCTTCCGCCCCGCTGATCCTCGGGCGATAAGCTCATCGCGGCGAAGGCGGATGGCGGCCGGAGAGGCTCCAAGGCCGGCTGTCCGCGTCTTGGATGCGGAGCAGTACAGGGGACGGACGATGGGGCTTGAACCGAATGCGCGCGCCGGCCTGATCGCCGTCGTGGTGGGAATGCAGGTCTTCATCATCCAGCCCGGCTTTCTTGCCGGATTGGCGGGACCACTCGGGCTCACCGAGGCGTGGATCGGCTATATCGCTTCGGCGGAAATGGCTGGCATCGCATTGACGACCATCGGCGCCGCGCTGCTGGGCGGACGGCTGAGGCCCCGCGCAACGGCGCTAGGGGCATTTCTGACGCTCGCCCTAGCCGATATGGGGTCGATCCTCGCCATCACGCCGCCGTTGTTCCTGACGATCCGCTTCATCGCGGGCGTGGCCGCCGGGCTGCTGATCTCGATCGGCTACACCGAACTCGGCAGATCGCAATATCCGGATCGCGGCTTCGGCTATGCGATCATGGCCATGCTGAGCTACAGCGCGCTCGGATTATTCCTGCTTCCCGCGGCCTTCCAGCATATCGGTGTCGGGGGCGTCCTCGCCGCGCTGGGCCTGATGGCGCTCGGCGCGGTCCCGCTGGCTCGCAGCCTACCCTCGGACGGACATCGACGCGAAGCAGCCAAGGTATCGCATGTCACAGCGGCGTCGCGGTGGATTCTGGTCGCGATCCTGGCCTTCTTCCTGGGGCAGGGCGTGGTCTGGCCGTTTCTGTCACTGATCGGCAGCACGCATGGCATCTCCGATCAGCAGGTCGCCAACGGCCTTGCCGTGTCGCAACTGGCGGGCATTATCGGCGCGTTCGCCGCGGCACGCTTCGGAGCGCCCCGCAATCATCTGCGATTGCTGGTCGCCGGTGCCCTGGGCAGCGCCGTGCCGCTGGTCGTCCTGGTCTGGCCGGTCAGCGGCCTGGGCTATGCCGCCGCGATGTTCGCCTTCAACGGCGCCGCCAACATCGCAACACCATTGCTGATGTCCATGGCAGCCGCCATCGACGGCGAAGGGGCACTCGTCCAGCGTAGCGCCGCACTCCAGATGATCGGCCTGGCGAGCGGGCCTCTGCTGGCCACGCCCTTCCTGGCAGGCGGGGATTTCCAGGCGGCGCTGTGGCTTTCGGCCGGGCTGTTCGCATTGGCCTTCGCCGCGGGCACGCGGACTCTGTCCGGGCGTGCGGCTCCAACCTGAGATTTGCCTGGATTTACATTCGGGACCCTCGCGAAAGCCCGTGCGAGAAGCAGCACGTCAAGGCAGCGTCGGATCGGCCTGCAGATCACGCGCGCGCTTGACGACATAGGCGCGAATGGCTTCGACCTGATCCGCCGTCAGGTCCTTGGAGAAGTTCGGCATCCCCAACGGCTCGGCGACACCGCCCAGCACGAAAGCACGAAACCCGTCGGCATCCTGGATGGCAGCCGAGCGCCGAAGGTCAGGCACACCGCCATGATTGACCGCGGTGTCGCCGTGGCACATCCAGCATCGCACATGATAAAGCCCCCTGCCCTGCGCCACGGTCGCGGCTGACGCTGGCGCCGGCAACGGCGTGACCGGCACGGCGACGCGGGGCTGCGGAACAGGGAGCTTGGCACTACCTCCCAGCCGAAAGGTGACGACGCGATTGACGAGAGGCCCGACCGATGATTTCAGAGCCTCGCCCATGTTGAGCGGCAGGATGCCGCCCCAGCCCACCGCTATCGATACATATTGCACGCCCCGGACCGAATAGGTGATGGGCGGCGCGACGATTCCAGATCCCAGCGGCATCGACCACAGCTTCTTGCCGCTGGCAGCGTCATAGGCGACGAACTCTCCTGTACCATTGCCTTGAAACACCAATCCGGACGCGGTCGACAGAACGCCTCCGTTCCAAGGAAGCGGCATCGGCACCGACCAGGCCCGCTTGCCGCGAACCGGATCCCAGGCGACCAAAGCTCCACGCATCATGCCGCGGATCTGGCTCCGTATCGCCGGGTCCTCCGGCATGGCGGTCAAGGCTGGATCCTGCCCGGTATTCCAGCCGCGTTCGTCGAACCGGAAATCCCCGGTCTTGGCCGCGACATAGCCATAGGGGATTTCGGCCGTCGGGAAATAGACCAGCCCCGTCTTGCGGCTGAAGCTCATCGGCTGCCAACTGTGCCCGCCGGCTGGCGAAGGCATGCCCAGAAAGGGTTTTCCGGTATCGCTGTATCGAGCTTCCGGGACGATATCAGGCCGCCCGGTCTTGGGATCGAGCCCCTTCGACCATGTGATCGGAACATAGGGCGTACCCGAGATGAAGGCGCCGTTGGTCCGGTCCAGCAGGTAGAAATAGCCGTTCTTCGGCGCCTGCATCAGGACCTTGCGGGGCTGTCCATCGATCTGGACGTCGGCCAGGATCATGTGCTGGGTCGCGGTATAATCCCACTCATCGCCCGGGACCTGCTGGAAATGCCAGACATATTCGCCGCTATCCGGACGTAGCGCCACGATCGACGACAGGAACAGGTTGTCGCCCCCGCCGGGGCTGCGGACCTTCCGGTCCCACGGCCCGCCATTGCCGACCCCCACATAAAGCAGGTCGAGTTCCGGATCATAGGCCATGGAATCCCAGACCGTGCCCCCGCCGCCATATTTCCACCACTCGCCGCTCCAGCTCTTCGCCGCCATCGCCATCGCAGCATTTTCGAAGCCCTGTTTCGGATCGCCGGGAACAGTATGGAATCGCCAGGCGAGCTTGCCCGTCGCGACATCATAGGCGCTCAGATAGCCGCGAACGCCATATTCGCCACCGCCATTGCCGATCAGCACCTTTCCCTTCACGACCCGTGGTGCGCCGGTGATGGTATAGGGTTGTTCGGGATCGGTGGTCACGGCAGTCCAGCGCACGGCGCCGGTACGGGCATCGAGCGCGACCAGCCGTCCATCGAGAACACCGACGAAGATCAGGCCATCGGCATAGGCGACACCGCGATTGACGACATCGCAGCAGGCCCGACGCGCGATCGCCCCGTCGATCTCCGGATCGTAGCTCCACAACCGCTTTCCAGTACGCGCATTCAGCGCGATGATCTTGCTCCACGGGCCGGATGCATACATCACGCCGTCGATGACCAGCGGCGTCCCTTCGACGCCGCGCAGCGACCGCGCAGCGAAATCGGCGAACCATGCGACGCCCAGCTGCCCTACATTGGCCGGCGTGATCTGCTCCAGACCGCTGAATCGCGTCTCCGCATTGTCGAGGCCATGTTGCCGCCATTCAACGTCGTGTCGCGGCGGCGCAGCCGATGTCAGGAGGGCCGCGACAACCACGGAAGCGATCAGCCGAAATATCATGAAAGGCCGCTCCTGTTACCGCGATATGTTATCGCGGCGACCGGCAGTTCGGTCCGGTTCATGTGATTATTGCATCCGGCATGGGCCGGCCTCACTGTCCCGCGATCGGGCTCCCGACGCCGAATCGCGCGCCCGGTTCAATGTTGCGGACGGGACTTCGCCGTGAACTTCGCAATACATGTTGGCGAAGCGCCCGCAGTGGCCGAACCAGTATCGATTGGCCAGGGCGGTGATCGATATGTCGCCACCGCTCGCCACGATGTCCGCCCGCGCCCTGTCGAGCCGCCGCAGGCGCAGCCAGCGCATCGGGCTATGTCCCAGGAACCGTTCGAAACCATGATAGAGGGTCCGCGCGGGCACGCCCGCGGCCGCCAATATGTCCTCGAGCTGGATGTCGTCCGTCAAATGCTCGGCAATGAACCGGTCGGCGCGCCTGACGAACACCGGCAGCACGGTTGGCTGTTGAACATGCGGTCCGCGATCGAACAGCGTAGCCCGCACGAGGCTGAGGAAGCTGTTCTCGTGTGCCGTGATGACGGACTGCAGACCGAAGGCCGGAGCGCCGGCGCGCAGCTCGCCGCAGAGATATTCGATATAGGACAGCAGATGAGCACCGCCGCCGCGGGCGGGGCTGGCTCCACTCTCCAGCGCGCTGTGAACCTCCTCGATGGGCCGGCCGCTCCCGGTGAGCCGATTGCTCGGGATACCGATCGCCAGGTGGTTGTGGTCGGCCGACATCTGGAACGCATATCGCACGTCCGGCGACAGGAACACGCAGTCGCCCCGGCCGAACGCACGGCTCTTCTGGTTGAATTCGACGATCGCGTCGCCACCGAAGGAAATCACCAGGACAAAATGAGTCCGCTGCAATTCGGTGATGAGCACGTCGACATCCGCCCCATAGGCGATGTGGTTGAGGCTGATGTCGCCAAGCGTGGTACCGCAATGGCTGAAGTCGAGCTGTTGCGAGCGGACCACCACCTCATGCGGAAAGAAAACACTGCCGACGCTCTGCAGCGCCTCGGCGGTCTCCCTGCTCGATACGTCCTGATAGCGTAGGCCTCCCGGCGCCGGCGGGGAGCCATCGGCCAGGAAGCGGCGATTGGCCGCCATCGCCTCCAGCGCTGGTCCAAATCCAAGCATCGGCTGCTCCATCGAGCGCATCGCGCCATGGCTGGCCGCCGCCCGCTGGGCGGCCCGCATCGGTGCAGGATCAGGTCCAGACAACATCTTGTCTATGCGATATGCGAACGGATCAGCGCAAAGCGAAGGATTCGGCGGTCGGAAGCTTCGAAAGCTCCAACGGCAACACGCCGAACGCCCTGATCATCGCCACATAGTCCCAGCAGTCGATGTTGTGGGCAATCTTGCCGTCCCGGAACAGATATGACGACAGACCGTGAAAGACGATGGGATGGCCGGTCCGATCGACGCCTTCGAAAGGCCCGTTCCAATGGGCACTGATCGTCCAATGGGCCGAGCCACGCTCGGCGGTGACGAGACGGATCGGAAATCTCAGGGTGAAATCGGGCATCGTCGCGAACACCGCCTCCGCGAATTCGCGGACCCCGTCATGGCCCTCGTGACGCGCGCCGAGCGCCAAATCCTCATACAGGCAATCGGGCGTGAACAGGGCGGTCAAAGCCGCCACGTCTTTTGACGACCAGGCATTTTCCAGCGCATCGAATATCTCGGGCGTTACGTCCATCTCGTGATCCCCTGGCGGTCAGTGGCCATATTTCTGCTGAAAATGAGGCAGAATCTTCTCGCCGATCAGTTTCAGCGATTTCGCCGGATCGGGGCCGAGCGGCGGACCGAACGCGATATGGTCCGCGCCGCCCGCGATCATCGCCTCGATCTGGCCGATCACCTGATGGGGGGTACCCGTCAGGCTGAACGCCCTGATCGCCTTGTCCGTCACCAGGGCCTTGGCACGTTCCACCTCGCCTGCGGTGAACGCCTCATAGGCCGCGTCGATCTCCTCCTGAGAGATCCCGGCCGCAAACGTCATCGGCGCCAGGAACGGCTGCAACAAGGCCAGCATCCCACGGATATTGTCTTCGGCGGCCGCAGCGTCCTCATCGATCGACGCCAGCGGACCGGCAATGATCTCGATCGCGCTGGTGTCGCGCCCAGCCGCCTCCGCACCGGCGATGAACTGCCGGCGCAATTCGCCGATATGCTCGGGGCTCGCGCTGCAATCGATCTTGATACCGGGGGCGATCGACCCGGCCATTCGCGCCATTTGCGGGCCCCATGTGCCGATGAAGAGCGGAATCACCCGCTGGACCTCGAACTGAAAAAACAGGTCCGCCGTCGCTTTGAAAAACTCTCCATCGAACGGTTCGCGATTGCCCTCCAGCATACGCGTCATCAACAGCCAGGCTTCCTTGAGCATCTTGACGGGCTTGGGCGCGCCGACGATGCCGAGCAGCGGATTGAAGCCGCCCCGCCCGACGCCGCATACCATCCGCCCGCCGCTGAGTTCGTCGAGCGCGGCCAGGTTGGCGGCATGATAGACCGGGTTGGCGACCTGCGGCGTAACGATGAACGGCCCGATCTGCAGCCTGCTGGTGTTCATCGCGATCATGGTCAGAATCGGCCAGGCCGGACGGAAGACGAGATCGTCGGCGATGTGCATCTGCGCGAAGCCGTAAGCCTCCACCTGCTGCGCGAGAGGGACATAGTCCTTCATCGGCAAGGCGCCTGTCACCATGATGCTGAAACGCGTCGACATGCATTATCCCATTGCTGGCACTGACCGTCGGGATGCGGCTGGCAACGCGCTGTCCGTCCCCGAGGGACCACGCTGCCCAGCAATGACGTGTTGACCAAGCCGGACGTCGCAACGCCTAGCCATTTCTAGCCAGCAATATGATCGGGGGCTGCGTTGCGATGACGCCCAATGACGCGCGACGGCGCCACCGGCATTGTTCGTCAGCGGACGCCCAGGATCACGCCTTGGGGATGGCAGGTACGATCCGGCAGTCGAGCGTGCCTATGCCGCCGAATGCGGCGGTGCAGCGTTGCCCGATCGTCACGGTGTGCATGCCGGTAATGGCACCGGTCGAAACCCGCTCACCGCGGCGGATCGGCCAGCCGAGGCGGGCGGTCTGGCCGAGAGCGAAGGCGAAAACCTCCAGGGGTCCGCCCGGCACGGCGGTGGCAGCGGCTTCGCGGACGATTTCGCCGTCGATGGTGGTCGTGCAGATGATGCTTTCCCAGCGTCGCTCACGCCAGTCGGCAACTTCGGCTCCGAGGATCAGCCCGTTATTGTTGCCGAACGCGGCAATCGATACCAGTGAGCTGAGTTGGTTGATCGTCGCGAGCGGGCTACCGGCGACCTCGATGCCGATGTTGACGGCTCCGATCAGCGCGATGGCTTCCTCGACGCTCCAGTCGACCTTGCCGGCGGGTGCATCCGCAGCGGCGGTGACGACCAGTTCAGCCTCGAACACCGCCGTGCCATCGCGAAACGCAGGAAAGGGATTGTCGCTTTGCGCCGGCACCACCGTCTCAGCGAAGATCGGACCCACGAACCGCTCGGCGCCGAGCTGTTCTACCAGCTGGGGCTGAATGCGCCCCACCTTCCAGCCGGCGATGTCGTCGCCCCATTCCACGATCGCCGCCTGCTGGACACGATAGGCCGCGTCCAACCCTTCCGGCGGGGCGCCGGGATAATCGGGAAAGCCCGTGGCGGCACGGCGCGCTTCGACGAAACGGCCAGCGGCATATCGTTCCTGGTTCATCCCACCCCCCTAAAGCAGATAGCCGATCCCGTGCTGGAAATCGTCGCAGTTCACCAGGGTGACGATCTTGCGGTCGAGGCGCAAGCCGTCGTCCCGACGCAGGATGTGATAGACCACATCAGCGGCGAGGGTCCGGGTTCGCTCATATTTATACTCGATCAGGATTTGCGCGGCCCGGAGTACAAGCCCGGGCCCCTCATCAGGCAGGGGCACGAAACGGGACACCGTCCGCACCGTCCGCGCGGGCGGCGCGGACGACATGGAAAACCCGGACAGGAGGCGCTTTACCCGGGCCGCACGCATCTGCGCATCATCATTGAGAATATTCAGCCGGTCGTCGAAATCGACGATGCCGCGTTCGGTAGGAATGATATAGCGACCTTCATCGGTCCACAGCGGCAGCCAGGCGCGATAGTCGAGCCGGTCGAGCATGTCGGCCTCGGCCCAGATGAAGGCGATCGCCTCGTCCATGGTCGGCACCGACCCGGCGGACGAACGGGTTTCTGTCAGGGTGGTCACGCGGTCATCATCCTTTTCCACATCTGATAGGCGGCGCGCATACCCGTTTCCGCGCTGACATCGCCGGCATTGTGCCCCGCCTCCGCACGCCCCGCCGGCGCGTCGACGCCGCGGTTGAGCATTATCCACTGATCGTCGCCGGCACGGGCACCGCGCTGGACACGCTCCCAGCCTTCGGCATCGTCGGGCGTTCCGAAACCCATCGGCCCCTGGAAATGCTCGTGGAGACGCAGCCGCATGCGATTTGCCGCGGTCGGACCGCCATCCATTCCAATCGCGACATGGGTGATTTCGGTCTCATCGACACGCACCGGACGCAACACGCGAAAGAAGGCCATCGAGCAGGCGACATTTGGAAACAGGTTGAGGTTGAAGCCGGTTCCGCCAACGGCGCGGACGATCTTGCGAACCTCGGCAGGAGAATGGCCTTCGGCGGCCAATTCCTTGGCGAGCTCTTCGAAGCGCTGCGGGATGGGCGCGTCGAGATTGTCCTCGAGATCGATCAGGTCAGGGATCATCACCATGACGCTGTGGCCATTGCCCAGATCCTCGACCCAGCCGCCCTGGCCGAGCACGTCGAACACATTCTCCGCTTCGGCGTCGAGCGAATCGAGAAAGGTCTTGTGGACGATCGGAAAATGATAGGCGTCGGTCGTGTTCTCGAGCTGGATTTTCCAGTTACCGGGGAAGCGGAAGCGATGCTCGCCCAGCGCCTTGACCGGATAGCCGCCGCCCTGCTTCATGAACAGGTCGATCCACTTGCGCGCCGAACCCAGGAACTCGGTAAGCGGCTCGATATCGTGATTGAACGTCGCGAAGATCAGCCCGCCATATTCCTCCGTGCGCAAGGATACGAGGCTGAACTCCTCTGCATCGAAGTCGGCCGGATAGCCTGCCTGGTGCGGCACCTTGCGGAGCCGCCCGTTCGGATCGTAGCTCCAGCCGTGATAGGGACACACGAAGACGCTCGCCCTGCCTTTGCGCTTCTCGCATACGCTGGCGGCCCTGTGACGGCAGCGGTTGAGCAGCGTGTGGAGCTTGCCCTCCTTGTCACGGGTGACGATCACCGGCTCCAGGCCGACATGCGAGGTCTTGAAGCTGTTGGGTGTCGCAACGTCGCTTGTGTGCGCGACCCACACCCAGGTGCTCTTGAAGATCCGTTCCATCTCTTCGTCGAAGATGTCGGCGTCTGTGTAAAGCGGGGTCAACGCGCGGTCGTCCCGCACCAACTCGGCAAAGTCCGGGCTGCTCATGATCATTCCTCTGTTACGGGATCGGGCACGGAAATCGGCGCGGCGTCGGACCAGTGATCGACGTCGCGGGCAAAAAGATTCTCGGTAATGAAATGGGCGATCCGCCATTGCGCGTTTTCGATGCGACAGTGGATCGTCAGTGCCGCGCTGCGCAGGTCGGACCGGCCGTCACGGTAGGTCGATGTCTGGAGCATCGTCCAGCGGCCGACCGCCCCGTCATCGGACACCTCGATCGTCTCCGTCGACAGGAAGTGCGCGTTCATCGCGAAATGGGCGACCGGCACCGCATAGCTTCCCAGCATCGCGACGATCGCATCCCTGCCTTCATGGCGGCCGAAGGCCGCACGGTAGCGACCCCGCCCTTCCCAAAGCGCGTCGATCGTGAAGCACGCGGCCAGTTCGTCCATCGGCGTGTCCGGCCCCAGCGTGTCGCACAGCCGAAAATATCGCATCACCACGGCACGCACGTCATGCTCGGCGCGCAGCTGCGCCAGTTCGCGCCGCAATCCTGCCAGCTCCTGCGCGTCGATCATCGGGCCTCTCCGGCAACGCGGCGCGCCACCGCGCAAAGCTGCTCGTCCTTCATGAGGGCGCCGACCAACTGGATGGCGGCGGGCCGCCCGCCTGGCCCATCGATCGGGATCGTGAGCGCGGGATGACCCGTCAGATTGAACGGACGGACGAGCGAGGTGAGACGCAGGAGACGAGCGGCATCGCCCAATTCATCGAGCGCGGGTGGAACGCTGGGCAAGGTCGGCAACGCCAGCGCGTCGACCCTATCCAGCACGCGGTCGACGGCGTCGCGGAAACGTTCGCGGACCTGTTCGGCAGCCGCGACCTGATCGGCCGTGACATTCCGGGTCGCGCGAATCCGCGCCTGCACGTCCGCGCCCATTCGGGGGTCCTCCGCCAGAGGACCGAAAAGCTCCCACATTTCGGCCGCCATGATGGTGATGCCTGCCTGAAAGGCTTCCTCCATCCCGTCCAGCTGGATATCGACGAGTTCGATACCTGGCCGCCCAAGCGCGGCTCGCACCGCATCGGCTATCTCCGCGTCGGCCTCTGTCCGAACGAAGCCCAGCCGGGCGGTTTCCGGCACCGCCACGGTGCTGAAGGAGGGATCGATCAACGCCATGCCGGCTTCCAGCCCCGCGACGTCGCGGGCGAACGGCCCGACGCAGTCGAGGCTGGAGGTTGCGGGGGTGCAGCCACGGCGGCTGACCCGATCGAAGCTCGGCTTCAGGCCGAATACACCGCAACAGGCGGCCGGCATGCGGATGGACCCGCCGGTGTCGGTACCAATCGCGATATCGGCGAGTCCGGCGGCGACCGCCGCGGCAGAGCCGCTCGACGAACCACCCGGAATGAGATCGGGATAGCGGGCATTGCGTGGCGTCCCAAGCCAGCGGTTGACCCCCGTCACACCATAGGCCAGCTCGTGCATGTTGGTCCTGCCGACAATGCGTCCGCCGGCCGCCAGAATAGCGTCGACGACATCGGCATGACGAACCGCCGGGGGGATATCGGCCAGTGCTTCGCTGCCCGCGCGGGTCGGCCAGCCGGCGATATCGATACAGTCCTTGATCGCGACGGATGGTCCGTCACCATTGCCGAGGTGGAATTGCTCGACGAAGATGTTGTCCTCTGGCATTGCCCGGCACCCAGGTTGCATATTCAATGTCTCAATAGCGCATCAGGTTGAATATTCAACCTGAATCTGGGCGGGGAAAGTCGGACAATGGACGGATCGGCGCAGCGTGACATAAGCTACCGGACCTGGCCCTTCTACTGGCTTGCCCGGGCGGGCGGACGCTATCGCGCGCGCATGGAGGATCTGCTGCGCACGACCGGCCTCGACATGCCTCGCTGGCGCGTGCTGATGACGCTGCATCAGGATCGCGTCGCGAGCGTCAGCGAGATTGCGTCGCATGCGATCGAGAAATTGCCGACGATGACGAGAATCATCCAGCGCATGGAGGCCGACGGCCTGGTCCGGCGCCAGCCCCGGGCCGGTCGGGAACGGGTGATGGAGGTCGTGCTGACCAGCCAGGGCGAGGAGGCGGGGGACCAGGCGTGGCAATCGGCCGCGGTCCTCTACGATCAGGCCTTTGCCGGCATGAGCGCGCTGGAAATCGACCAGCTGACAACGCTTCTCAAGCGGGTCGCCGACAATCTCAGAGACGCTGCGGATGCGCCGTGACCCGGCTTTCCCGGAGCATCCAGACCGACAGGAAGCTGATCGCGCATAGCGCGCCCATATAGATTGCGATCGGCACCGGCGAGCCGTAGCGCGCGAACAGCGCGGCCGATACCAGCGGTACGACCCCGACGATCACCGCGGCGACCTCATGGACGAAGGCGAGGCCCGAATATCGGACCTGGGCGTGGAACAGCTCGCTGTAGAGTGCGGGCTGCACCCCGATCATCGGCGCGTGGCAAAGCCCGTTACCGACAACAAAGGCAAGAATGATCAGAGTCGTCGACCCCGAACCGAGCATCTGCAGGAAGGGGTAGGCGAACGCCGCCATCGCCGCGAGCCCGGCGAGGTACACTGGCCGACGGCCGAGCCGATCCGACAGCGCGCCGAACACCGGCATCATCGCGCTGTCCGCCAGCATACCCAGCATGATGCCGATGAGCATCACGTCGGTCGGCGCGCCGACCGACGCGCCATACACCAGGGAGAAGGTGATCAGCAGCTGTGATCCGCCATTCTCACCGAGCCGTGCGCCGATGCCGAGGAGCAGCATGCGCGGATAGCTGCGGATCAGCGTTACCACCGGCATCTGCCGCCGGTCGTCCACCGTGGTGGGTGGCGCAGTTTCCATCACCCGCGTCCGGATGAATATGCCGGCGCCGAGGATCGCCACGCTGGCCAGGAATGGCAACCTCCAGCCCCACGAGAAAAAGGCCTCCTCGGGTAGCTGGCGAACGATCAAGAAGGCCATCGACGAGATGACGAACCCCAGCCCGACCCCGGCCTGGCTCCACGCGCCGAAGAAGCCGCGGCGATGTGGCGGCGCATTCTCGGTGATCATCAGCACGCCGCCGCCCCACTCACCGCCGGCGGCGAGGCCCTGCGCAATGCGCAGCATGACGAGCAGGGCCGGTGCCCACCATCCGATCTGACTATAGGTGGGCAGCAATCCGATCGCGAAGGTCGCGGCGCCCATGATCGACAGCGTCCATATCAGCGCGGCCTTGCGGCCATGGCGATCACCGATATGGCCGAAGACGAGACCACCGATCGGCCGCGCCACGAAGCCGACCGCATAGACCGACAACGCGGCGAGGGAAGCCGCGGTCTTGTCCGCCGTGGGAAAGAACAGCTTGTTGAAGACCAGCGCCGCCGCAGCGCTGAACAGGAAGAAATCATACCATTCCAGCGCATTTCCCGCGACCGAGCCAATCACCGCGCGATGGGTGCGTCGACGGTCGATCGCGGTGTCAATCTCGCCGGTCATCCGCAAAAGGCCAGCACCGCGTCGGTGAACGCCTCCGGCTGCTCGACATTCGACAGATGCGCTGCCGACAATAGGCGAAGCTCGGCGCCGCGAATGCCGTTGGTGAGCAGATGCGCATGCTCCAGCGGCGTGGCCGGATCGGCATCGCCGGCGATCACCAGTGTCGGCACTTCGATCAACGTCAGCAGTGCGCGCTGGTCCATATCACGGATCGCCGCGGAGCAACCGGCATAGCCGCCCGGTTTCGTATCGAGCAGCATGTTGCGTACCGCGTCGACGGCGGCTCCGGGCCGTGCGCGAAAATCTTTGGTGAACCAGCGTTCCAGCACGGCCTCGGTCATGGCGGCCATGCCATTGGCCAGCACCGCGCGGATACGGTCGTCCCAGCCCGATGGCGGCCCCATATAGGGCGATGTATTGGCGAGCACCAGCCGATCGAGCCGCTCCGGCGCGCGCCAGCCTAGCCATTGGCCGACCATGCCGCCCTTGGACAGGCCGCAGAAATGAAAGCGGCCGATACCGAGCGCGTCAGCCAGCTCGATCACGTCTCGCCCCAGCCGATCGATCGAATAGCCGCCGGGCGGTGCGTCAGAGCGGCCATGACCGCGGCTGTCGTAACGGATCACCCGGAAATGTTTCGAGAAGGCAGGAAGCTGTGCGTCCCACATCGCCATCGCCGTGCCGAGCGAATTGGACAGCAGCAGCACCGGTGCGGCGGCATCCCCGTCCGCCCGCCACGCAATCCGGCAGCCATCGCCGGTTTCGATCACGCCTTCGACCATGCCACCGCCCCCTCAACATGCGCCTGACTGGCAGGACCCTCGCCCTGCCAGTCAGGCTAGCCCTCAAGCCGAAGCGCGAACCCGCGACGAAAACGCCTCGTCATCCGCATCTTCCGCACGCTGCAGCGCGAAGTCGAAGGCGATATGCGCGCTATCCCCCTGCCGATTGGGCACCGGCAGCAGGCCATCGCGCGTGCCGAACGCGAAGTCGTCGGCGGCGAAGGGATCGTCGCCGAAATTGATCTGGGTGGTCAAGGTGCGATAGCCCGGAGCCTCCACGAAAAAATGCACATGGGCTGGGCGGTTGCCGTGCCGGCCGAGCGCCTGCATCAGCTGATCCGTGGCACCCGCGGGCGGCACGCTATAGCCGTTCGGCATTTTGGACTGGAAGGCGTAGCGTCCATCGGAACCCAGCTTGATACGGCGCCGGTTGTTGAACGGCGTCTGCTCGCCGGTCGGGTCGAAATGCGAATAGAAGCCCTTGGAATTGGCGTGCCACACATGGAGGATGGCATTCGGCACGGCCTCCCCGTCCGGTCCCGAAATGCGACCGGTCATGTAGAGCGTACCCGTCTGGTCCGGATCGCTGGTGAGATTGGCGTCATTTTCGACCAGCGGCGCATTCGCCACATAGAGCGGGCCTTCGATCGTGCGCGGCGTACCGCCATTACGGCCGGCTTCTGCATCCTTCGCATCCATGAAAAGGTCGAGGAAATGCTCCAGCCCGACGCCCGGCACCAGGAGCCCGAACTCGCCCGCTCCCTGCTGGAGGAAAGAGATCGCCTGCCAGAACTCACTCTCGCTGACGTCATGCTTCACGATCACCTTCATCAGCGCTTCCAGCGTGTCGCGCAGGATGGCCTTCAGACGCGGATCGCCCCCCGCGACACTCGTGCCGCTGGCTCGATCGAGCAGATCCTGTACGGGTTGTGTCCCAACGAAATCGACATTCATTATCCGTCTCCTGGCTTTCTTCGTGACTCAGCGATCGTCGGCGTGGATCGACGATGGATGGCGGCACAATGCGGTGACGCCGATATCCATGAAGGGGTAGAGCGGCAGGCTCATCAATATGTCGTGCAGCGCGGCATTGCTCTCGACATCAAAGATGCTGACGTTGCTGTAATGGCCAACGACCCGCCATATGTGGCGCCAGATCCCGGCGCGCTGGAGCTCCTGAAAACGCTCCTTCTCCGCCTGCTTGAGCTCGGCGAAGCGATCGGCGTCATAATCGAGCGGGACGTTGACATCCATTTCTACCATGAAGAGCATGTTCAGCCTTTCTGAGCAGCGGGGATGCTGATGGTCGGACGGGGATCCGCGTCGCGACGCAGGAAGGCGATGCGATCCTCGTCGAGTGCGATACCAAGGCCGGGTCCCGATGGGACGCGCAATGCGAAATCCCCGTAAGCAAGGGGGGTCTCCAATATCTCCTCGGTCAGCAGCAGCGGGCCGAACAATTCGGTGCCAAAGGCAAGGCCGTCGAAGGTCGCGAAAACATGCGCGGACGCAATGGTGCCGATCCCGGCCTCCAGCATCGTCCCGCCGTACAGCGCGATCCCCGCCGCATCGGCAATCGCCTGCACCGCCTTGGCGGCGGTGAGACCGCCCGATTGCTCGATCTTCACCGCGAACACGTCAGCGGCTGCGCGCACCGCGAAATCATAGGCATCGGCGGGACCGCGCAGCGCCTCGTCCGCCATGATGGGAATGATGCCGGCACTGCGCAGCCTGGCCATTCCGCTGCGGTTGTTGCGGCCAATCGGCTGTTCGACCAGATCGCAGCCGGCATCGGCAAGCATCTTGAGGCCGCGCAACGCGGTGGTTTCGTCCCAGGCCATGTTGACGTCGACTCGGATCGACGCCTTGTCACCGAGCGCACGCTTGATCGCATCGACATGCGCGACATCCTGGGCGAGCGGGCGCTTGCCGATCTTGAGCTTGAATGCATTATGGCGGCGGCTGTCGATCATCGCCTCTGCCTCGGCTATGTCCTTGGCGGTATCGCCGCTCGCCAGCGTCCAGAGCACCGGCAGACTGTCACGCACGCGGCCGCCGAGCAGCTCGCTGACCGCAAGGCCCGTGCGCTTGCCCTGGGCGTCGAGCAGTGCGGTCTCAATCGCGCATTTGGCGAAATGATTGCCGACGATGGACTTGCCGAGCGACGCCATGATCGTTGCCGGGCGGCTCGCATCTCCGGCGAGCAGGACCGGCGCGAAATAGGTGTCGATGGCCAATTTGATGCCTTCGGGGCTTTCGTCCCCATAGGCCAGGCCGCCGATCGTGGTCGCCTCGCCGATGCCGACGATGCCGTCTCCGCAATGTAGCCGCACGAGGCACAGCGTCTGGCGGTACATCGTCGTCATCGCCAGAACGTGCGGCCGGATCGTCGGCACGTCCACGATAAGCGTTTCGACGCGTTCGATAGCGATCATGCGGCCCCTCATACCTAGGAGGCATGAGGTGTACCGGCCGACGAACCCCGCAGCAAAGACTTGATAGGTCTCTGTCGATACCCCATGGGTATGACATGGAATTACGCCACCTGCGCTATTTCTTGGCTGTCGCCCGTGAGCGCAGCTTTACGCGCGCAGCCGACATGCTGGGCATCGCCCAGCCGCCGCTCAGTCGCCAGATACGCGAACTGGAGCAGGAGCTGGGCATGGAGCTGTTCGATCGCGAGGGTCGTCCGGTGAGCCTGACGGATGCCGGGCGGCTTCTGCTCGATCATGCTCAGCGCGTGGGCAACGCGGTAGACCAGCTCAAAGCGGCCATGACGTCGCATGCGGCGGGGAGTCGCCGACGCTTCATCATCGGCTTTGTAGGCTCTACGATCTACGGCCCGGTGCCCGACATGATCCGGCGGCTGCGCGAGGCCGCCCCGCAAGTCGAGGTCGACCTGATCGAGATGAACACGGTGGCGCAGATCTCCGCGTTGAAAGACGGTCGTATCGACGCCGGTTTCGGCCGCCTGCCGATCGAGGACGGAGCGATTCACCGCCAGCAGATCGCCCGAGAACGCCTGCTGATGGCTTTTCCCGCACAGCATCCCCTTGCCCTGCCGGGTCGCCCGATCAGCCTGGCCGCTGCCACCGGCCAATTGCTCATCCTCTATCCCAGCGAGCCCCGGCCAAGCTATGCCGACCAGCTGCTGGAGCTGCTCGATCACCTGCAGTTACCCCAAGCGA
>CAZJXG010000003.1:18833-53460 GCA_964549965.1 uncultured Sphingomonas sp.
GACCAGCTGCTGGCGATCCTCCACGACCATGGCGTCACCCCGGGTTCGACGCGCGACGTGCGGGAGCTGCAGACCGCGCTTGGCCTGGTCGCCGCGGGGGCGGGGATCGCGATCGTTCCTACCACGGTGCAGCGCCTGCGCCGCGACGATATCGTCTATCGGCCGATCGCGGAGCGCGACGCCGTTTCGCCGATCATCGTCAGCTGGCGGGCGGCCGACCAGTCCGAACCCGTCCGCCTGCTCGAACAGCTGTGCGCCGCAGTATCGACCGGCATGATGGCTCCCTTCCTACCGCCCGCGACCTCTGATTGAAAATTCACGTGACACTCCGGGCCAACGCAATTATCCCCCCAGAATACTTGAAAAGGAAAGCGAATGAGTCGACTTTCCGGGATGAGAAAAGATCGGGACATGATGGCTAAAGGCTTTGGTGGGATATTGCTTTCGGCAGCTGTTCTTGCCGGTTCTGCCCCGGCCTCTGCACAAGATGCCTCGGCCGGCGCCATCGTCTTCAAGCGCTGCGCGATCTGCCACGCGACCGATCCCGACAAGGGACCGAAGATCGGCCCTTCGCTGGGCCACATCGTCGGCCGCAAGGCCGGCGCGATGCCAGGCTTCATCTATTCGCCGGCTATGATGAAGGGCAAAATCACCTGGACGGCGGAAAAGCTCGACGCTTTCGTCAAGCAGCCTTCCACCCTCGTCCCCGGCAACAAGATGGCATTTGGCGGGATTCCCGATGCCAAGCAGCGCGGGGACCTCATCGCCTTTCTCAAGACGCTGTCGAACTGATATCAGCGGCATAAGACCCCAGGGAGTCATAGCATGAGATTCTCGCGCATCGCCTTTCTCGCTGGCCTGGTGGCCATGCCCGCAATGGCTCAGTTGCAGCCTGAAACGCTCAACGTCGTCGAGCTCCCGGAACAGATGCAGCCGCACTGGATCTGGGTGAACGATGTTTCGTTCAATCGCCCGCTCGATGGGCGGGCCTATCTCGTCGATGCCGACAGCGGCGCCTTTCTCGGCATGGTAAGCGGCGGTTATGTGCAGGGGCCGCTCCAGATCGCGCCCGATGGCAAGAGCTTCTCGATGGTGTCGACCTATTATTCGCGCGGCACGCGGGGCAAGCGCACCGATGTCGTCACCTTCTACGACATCAAGACGCTCGACCAGACCGGCGAGGTCGAGATTCCGCCCAAGCAGATGAAGGTGTTGCCGCTGCTGGCTCATTCGACGCGGACCGACGACGACCGCTTCCAGCTCGTCACCAATTTCACGCCGGAACAGTCGATCACCGTGGTCGATGTCAAGGCCCGCACGCTGGTCGGCGAGACCGAGACCCCGGGTTGTACGCTCGTCTACCCCGTCGATGCCCGGCGATTCATGATGCTCTGCGGCAATGGTTCGATGCAGACCGCCACGCTGTCGGAGGCCGGCGCGCTCACTTTGGGCAAGGCGTCGAAGCCGTTCTTCACCGAACAGGATCCCGCGCACGAAAAGCCGGTCCGCCTCGGCCCTGCCGAATGGCTGTTCCAGACCTTCGACAGCCAGGCGGTCGTCGTCGACGGCTCCGGTCCGGTGCCGCGGGTGAAGGCGCGCTGGAGCATGATCGACAAGGACACCGCCAGCTGGCGCACTGGCGGCGTACAGCCCATCGCCTACCACGCGGGAAGCCGGCGGCTTTACGTGCTGATGCACGAGGGCGGCCCCGAGACCCGGCAGGACCCCGGAACCGAGATCTGGGTTTTCGACGCGCCATCCGGCAAGCGCCTTCAGCGCATCACCATGGACGGCCCAGCGACCGCCATCGCGGTGAGCGAAGATAACAAGCCGTTACTCTATACGGCGATGTTCACCGTGCCCAACCTTGTCGTCCTTGACGCCGACACCGGCAAGAAGCTGCGCGAAATCGGTCAACTCGGCAATGCTATCACCGTCTTGCAGCCGGCGCCGGTCCAGGCACCTGGCCGGTGACGGCCGACCCCTTCATGGCCATCGCGGTACGTAGCGGGCTCGCCGCGCTGCTGCTGGCTGGCGCCTGGCACAAGCTAAGCGATCCGGCGCGCTTTAGGCAGGCAATCGAGGATTATCGCCTTCTGCCCTCGGCCGCCCTGCCGATTGCCGCGCTGGTGCTGCCGCTGGCCGAAGCCGCCGCCGCCGTCACGGCATTATTGGGAAGCCGCCTCGGGCTTGCAGCGATCGCCGTCCTGCTGCTGCTCTATGCCGCCGGTATCGGTATCAACCTCCTGCGTGGCCGGCGGCACATCGACTGCGGCTGCCTCGCCTTCGGTAAGACCGGTCAACCGATCGGCCCGTTCATGGTGTGGCGGAACATGCTGCTGGCTTCCATTGCGCTTGTGGTGGCCCAGGCGGACATCGGTACGCGGCCGCTTCTGTGGCTCGACTGGTTCGGCCTTGCCGCGGCAGTCGCCAGCGCCGCTATCCTGTATGGGATCGTCGACACAGCCATGCCACGCATGCGGGAGATGAGATCGTGATCGCCGCTCTGTCCGTCGCCATCGTCGTCCAGTGGATTCTGCTGGTGGCGCTTTGCGGCGCGGTGCTCCTGCTGTTCCGGCAGGTCGGCATGCTGCATGAACGGCTCGGCCCGGTCGGCGCCCTGAGCTTGCCCGGCGGTATCGCGGTCGGCGATCCGGCACCCAGCTTTCATCTCAAAGCCGTTGACGGGAATATGGTCGAACTGGGTGGCGCGGAGGCCAGCGGGCGCGACACTTTAGTCTTCTTCCTCTCGCCACGCTGCCCCATGTGCAAGTCGCTGATCCCGATCGTCAAATCGATCTCGCAGGAAGAGAGCCGCACGCTTCGCGTCGTCCTTGCCAGCGACGGCGACGAGGAACTCCAGCAAAAAATGATCCGCGATGAAAGGCTCGAAGCGTTTCCGCTGGTTCTCTCGACCGAACTTGGCATGGCCTATGCCGTGTCCAAGCTTCCCTATGCGGTGCTGATCAAGGCCGATGGCGCGGTGGCCGCCAAAGGCCTCATCAACAATCGCGAACATCTCGAAAGCCTGTTCGAGGCGCGACGCCGTGGCGTTGCGTCACTGCAGGAATATCTCGAACGCAGCGGGCGCAATCCGCTGAAACAGGTTCAGCAAAGGACGGTTGCATGAACAGAATGGACCGAGTGGCCGAATATCTGGCCCGCGGCGCCGCACGGCGCCTTTCGCGGCGCAGCTTCATCGGACGGATCGGGGCGGCCATCACCGTCGCCGGCACCCCGCTGCTGCCGGTCGCCCGCGGCATCGCTGCGACGCCCGCCACGCCGGCACAGCCAAACGAAAAGGGCGATCCGACGAGCTGTGACTATTGGCGCTATTGCGCTATCGATGGCTTTCTCTGCTCATGCTGCGGCGGATCTGCGTCCTCCTGTCCCCCAGGCTCGGAGCCCTCGCCGATCACCTGGATCGGCACCTGCCGCAATCCGGTTGATAACAAGGATTATGTCATCTCGTACAATGACTGCTGCGGCAAAAGCGCATGCGGCCGCTGCGAGTGCACGCGTAACGAGCGCGACATGCCGGTTTACCAGCCATCCGCCGCAAACGATCTGGACTGGTGCCTGGGCACGCAGAATGGCGTTGTCTACAACTGCTCGACCGCCGTGGTCCTCGGGCCGTCCGGCTGAGCGGTGCGCAAGACCGTCGCATCCCTGGCGATCGGCGTGATGGCGTTGCTCGGCCTGACCGCGGCCAATGCCCCTGATCCCGAAACGCTGTCGCCCCGGATGAACTATATCCTTCACTGCCAGGGGTGCCATCTGGCCGATGGCAGCGGCATGAAGGGTAAGGTACCGGATATGCGCGGGCAACTCGGGCTGCTCGTCCAGCTTCCCGAGGGCCGGGCTTTTGTCGGTCGCGTCCCGGGCGTTGCCAACGCGCATCTGACCGACGCGCAACTTGCCCGGCTGCTCAACTGGCTCGTTCCAGAGATGGGGCCCGCCGGGCATAGCGGCTTTGTACCCTATTCGGCGGAAGAGGTCGGCAAGCTGCGCCGTAACCGCCTCCAGGAGGTCCGTGAGGTCCGGGCACGCCTGGCCGCGCAGGCCGCCGCACTCCGCAGCCGGTAGGCAGGCGACGTCAATCGCGGATATTGGTGTAGATTCGCTCCAGAAGCTTGTTGAGGCGCGCCTCCTCGCTGTCCGATGTCCGTGCGAACGCCTTGTTATAGATTTGTTCGGCGACCGCCCAGGCGCGGGTGCGGGCATCGAGCCCGCTGTCCGTCAACCTGACCTCCGTCACCCGGCCGTCATTCGCCCTGGGCGCGCAGGCGAGCAGCCCGTCCGCCTCCATCCGCTGGATGATCTTCAGCATCGTCGGCACCTTTGCGATGGCCAGTTCGGCGACTTCCGTAACGCTGATCCCCTGGCCTGGCGCCACGCACATCAGCACGCGCCAGCGCGGAACATCGAGACCGATCTTCCGCAGTGCGGGTTCCAGCGTCCGGATATATTGCCCGGCCGTCTGGGTGATCCAGAAAAACGGCCATTGCCGCGCGTCGAAATCAGCGCCTTCCACGATCTTCTCCTGCGGCCGCTTGGGCGATACCAGCATGAAAGGCTCATAGCGGCTCGGGGCAATCACTCAACACCCAGCCGCCCTACCCGACGGAGAAATCGGAAAAGGCCGGGCCGCCGATGGTCCGGCGGCCCGGCAACGGTTCAGAACTTGACCGAAGCAGACAGTCCGTAGGAAACGGGCTCCCCATAGATCTCGAGCCGGAAGAAGCTGACGTTGTTGATGTAGGTCAGATATTCCTTGTTCCAGATATTCTTGCCCCAAGCGGCGATTTCCCAGCCGCCTTCCTTGCTGGCAAGCGTCAGGCGCGCATTCTGCACCCAATAAGCAGGAGCGCGATCGAAGATCTGGCCCGTTGCTTCCAGGAAGCGCTTACCGACGTAGCGAGCATCGGTGCTGCCGATGAGTTCGAGGCCCGACCCGAGATCGAAGCTCTTCTGGACCATGCCCTGACCGGACCATTTCGGATTGTTCACGGGCCGCTTGCCATTCAGCGGCACCGGACCGACATAGGTCGTCACGATCGCGTTCGTGTTCCTGAAGCGCGCATCCAGATAACTGCCACCCAGCTTGACCAGGAAGCTGGGCTCCGGCCGGAACGTCACATCGGCTTCGACACCATATGTCCTTGACCCACCGATGTTGCGCGTAATCGGTACCAGTGGTGACGTGGGATCGTCGACATTGGTCTGAAGATCCTTATAATCGTAGAAGAATGCGGACAGATTGAGATCCAGCTTACGGTCGAACAGGCGGGACTTCGATCCTATCTCATAAGCGGTCAGTCGTTCAGGATCGAAGGTGGTGATCACACCGCCGAACGGAATGCTGTAGCCACCACTGCGGAAGCCGCGCGAGATGGACGCATAGACCAGTTGGTTGCTCGACGGCTTCCAGTTGATGCCGGCGCGGAACGAGGTTGTATTGTCGGTGCGGCGGTCCACCAGCGCATCCGCTGGAATGACCGGGGTGACGATGTGGCTGCGACCGGTTGGATCGTCCGCCCCGACATAGGTCAGCGCATCGATCGAGGTGCGATCGCTCGTGTAGCGCAGCCCGCCGATCAGGGTGATGGTGTCGGTCAGCTGATATTCGGCGTTCGTGAAGCCGGCGAGCGAGCGGACCTTCTGCTTGAACGCCGCCGCCAGACGCGGGGCGAAGGGAGGCAGGCCGATCAGCGCATTTTGAATCAGGTTGGCGCTCGTTGCGTCGACGATCGAGTCATGTTCGTAAAACCCGCCGACCAGGAGGTTCAGGCGGCCAAGCTTCGCGAAGAGGCGCAGTTCCTGCGAGAACTGATTGATCCGGTCATAATAGTTCTGGTTCGCGGTTATATAAGGCGAATTGTCGGGATCATCGGTCTGGTCACGTTCGAAATAGTCGAAGGCGGTGATCGAGGTCAGCGTCACGCTACCCGTCTGATGCTCGAGCCGCGCGTAGCCGCCATAGGCCGTGTTGTTCGCGCCTTGCGGATTGTCGGCGGAAAGTTCGCGTATGCTTTGGGTCTCACGCAGGCCGAGCGGATTGGGGCCTGGGACGAACGGTCCATATTTCAGGCACGCGGCGCGGTTCGTACGCACCTCGCCGGTGAACACCTGTGGACAGAGGGTGCCATCGGGATTGAAGATGCCGGGGCTCTTGTACGGCGTAAGTTCGCTCTTGTCGCGGAACGCATAGCCCATCAGCCGCAGCGTCGTGCTCGGCCCCTGCCACTTGAGTTGCAGACGGCCGACAATCTGGTTCGGCTCGCCATGATCGTCGCCGGTCAGCAGATTGCGATAGGGGCCGCCCGATCCCTGGGCGACCAGATAGGATGCGCGCACCGCCACGCTGTCGCTCAGCGCACCATTGACGAAACCGTCGATCCGGCCGCGGCCATGATTGTCGAAATTGAAGTTCATCGCCGCGGCGGTGTCGAACTGCGGCTCGGCGGTATAATAATTCACCGACCCGCCCGTGGTATTGCGCCCGAACAAGGTGCCCTGGGGCCCCTTCAACGCTTCAACGCGCTGAATGTCGAAGAAGGGAACCGTCGCCATGTACGGCTTGCTCTTGTAGACTTCGTCGACATGGATCGCGACCGGCGAGTCGAAGTTCGATGCGAATTCATTGAGGCCGATGCCGCGTACGGTGAAAGCGGGCAGATTGACGCTCGTCGTCGCGACGACATTGGTGAGCTGGCTGGCCAGCGCCGCGACGTCCGTCGCCTGGGAGCGGCGAAGCTCCTCTTCGCCAAAGGCGGTGATGTTGATACCGATGTCACGGACGGACTGGGCACGCTTCTGCGCGGTGACGACGATCTCGCCGTCAAGGCCGGCCTCCTCGGCGCCCTGTGCCAGGGCGGGAGCGGCCGCGACAAAAGCCGCGCCGCTCAAAAGGACCACGGAAAGTTTCTTCATAAAAAGCACCCCTGTTGATTGCGCGTTACGCAGCTTTTTTCTTCCCTAGAAACCAGGCCTTCTGAGCGATGGGAGCCGCGGGCCTTGCGAAGTTTACGCTAGAGCCGAAAGCCTAGAAGGTCCCGCACCGCCGTGCCAAAAACGCGTCCGGGGATGCCAATGGCCATGCCAGGGCGAAAAGGGGCGACTACGATGCGAATTTGCTTGAAAAGTAAGGCAATCGCCCGGAACATTCGACGCTATGGATTGCAACGAATCGTCATTGCGGCTCGGCGCCGCCGACGGGGTCGCGATGTCGGGACTGGGACCGCTAAACCGGTTCGAGCAGTCACTGCGCGACACTTATGGCGTGTTCGACATCGAGCCGATCAGTACATCCCGCCGGTCCCGCGGCGCGATGAGGCCGGTGGCGCTCGGCCCGTTTCAGGGATATCGGATTCAGGCCCAATCCGTTCGCAGCATCCGGCCGGCGCTCGCCGGCCAATGGACCGACCATGCCTTCATCCTGATGTCGGTGGCCGGCAATGTGACCGTCCGCCACTATGGCCGAAATGTCGGCCTGTCCGCCGGGGACCTGGTCCTGATGGACTCGCGCGAATCCTGCACGATCGATGTCGGGGAGGCCGGCACCCGATCGGTCGTGCTCACCCTGTCGCGCAATCTTCTGTCGCAAATGCGCTCGAACGCGGATGGCCTATATGGCCACCATATTCCCGGGCGCCGCGGCGCAGGGCTGATGCTTTCCGCAGTCCTTCAGGCGCTTGACCGCAGCGACGACGATCAGGCCGGTGACGACGCGATCGCGATGTCGGTGACGATGACGCTGCTGGAAAATGCCTTGAATCATGCGGGGCCGGATGAAGGTCGCCGGACACGCGCCGGCTCACAGATCGAAAAGATGCGCGATTGGGTCGCGCCGCGGATCGGCGATCCCGATCTCGACGCCGATCTGCTCGCCGACCAGTTCGGCCTGTCGCGTCGCAGCCTTTATCGCCTTTTCGCCGACGCTGGCACGACACCGCACCGGTGGCTCGCGAATCTCCGCCTGGATCTGGCGCAGCGTTGGCTCAAGGATTCGAGCTCGCCGCACCGCTCGGTCTGCCAGGTGGCCTATGCCGCCGGGTTCAACGACAGCAGCCATTTCGCGCGGCTGTTCAAGCGCCGCTTCGGCATGCCGCCCGCGCGTCTGCGCATGAGAAACTAACCCCGGCGCGGCAAATGGCGCGGCAAGTAGAGCGCGAGATAGGCGCAGCTCATCCGCTTGGCCTCCTCGACCATCGGCCGCAGCAGCGCGCCGCTTTCGAAAAGCGACAGGCCGAACATCAGATCGGCGGCTTCGATCGCGTGGAAGAAGATCCGCCCTCGATCGGGAATATCGGGCAGGATGAACTGCGCCGAGATCAGATTTTCGACCAGTCGGCTCGTCTCCATGTCGGCGCGGCGGCTATGCCGCTTGATCAGCGGCGAGGTCTGGGATGACAGCATGAGCTGTTGAGCGGCAGGGTTATCCTCGAAGAATGAAGCGGCGCGATCGATGATCACGCCCATGACCTCTTCCCAGCTCGCGACGCGCGAGACCGGTTGCTGGATCAGCGCCTGCAACTCGGCATCGAGGATGGCGACCAACTCGACATAGAGGCCGAGCGCATCAGCATAGAAATGATAAGCCGAGCTCTTCGGAACGTCGGCATGCGCGGCGATATCCGCCAACGTGATCTGGCTGCTGTCGTGCACGGCAAGGAGCAGGCGCGCGGATGCAAGCAGGGCTTCCCGCCTCTTGCGCCCCCGCGCCTGGGTTGCCGGCGCGCGCGAGATGTCCTCGGTTCCGAGGGAGGCCGTCATGCCCCGCCGCCAGCAAGCCCGTGCTGGTCGAGATAGCGCTGCGCGACAAGGCATGCCCGCTGGACCAGAAACGGGCCGAGCTCACGCGCGGTCTGCGTTTCCGGGCGCGTCTGCACCCAGCCGAGATAGGTCGTGCTGCGCAGGAACATGAACAGCGCAAGCCGCGCCTCATGGTCGTCCGGCAGATGCCGGACCGACCGATATCCGTCGAACAACGCCCGCTCCATTTGCGGATAGGCAGGATGGTCGAGATTGAAATAGAGCGCGGTGGCAAGATCGAACATGTGCCAGCCGAAGCCCGCATCATCGAAGTCGATCAGTTTCAGTCCGCCCTCGTCGACCAGCAGGTTTTCGGGCACGAAATCGGCATGGATCAGGCTATAATTATGTGGCCCCTTGCCGAAATCCGCGAGATCGGCCGAAGCGCGGCGGGATGCCTCGGCCAGCAATTCCTGCTCCTTCGCGGTCAGGAGATGCAGGTCGAGAAAGCGTCCCCACAAGGGATCGGCACCGATCAGACCATGCTCATCCCAGGCATGACGCTGAAAATCATCCGGCAGATCCATGTCCGCGGCCCGATTATGCATCGTCGCAGCAAGCGCTCCGGCGGCCGCGAACAGCTGCACTGCCCCCGCTTCGTCGAGACCCAGCCCCTCTTCCGATGAGCCCGCCGGCGCGCCGGAAAGCCAGCCGAGGACATCGACCTGGCGCGGCTCGGGCACCCCGGCCGCCGCCACCGTTTCGAATATCGCACCGTCGCGACTGGGCAGGATCGGCGGCACGTCGATGCCGTCGGCTGCCAGCGCCTGCATCCACAGCAGCTCCGAGCGGAGCGCGGCATCGCTGTGATAGGCGTGACGATGGACCCGCACCGCCACGCGGACGCCATCGTCGCGATAGGCGGAGAAAACAGCATTCTCCCGATATTTCACGAGTTTGATATTATCGAATCGGCCGGGCCAGCGATCGAGCGCGACACGGGCGAGTTCGGTCAGGCGGCTCGCCTGATCGCCTTCGCCAAGGGCATAGAAATCCGTCATCAGTTGGCTTTCAGAGCGCGAGCAGGACATCGTCAAGCGTCGACAGCAGTTGATCCGCATGCTCGCGTGCGAACACCATCGCGGGTCGCATCTTGAGGATATTGTCATACCGGCCGATCCGACTGATCAGCACGCCTCGCTCGCGCATCAGGTTGATGACACGCTTCGTCTCCGCCGTAGCAGGGGACCGGGCCTCGTCACCGCCGACCAGTTCGAGACCGAAAAAGAGGCCGCGGCCGCGGACATTGCCGACGATCGCATGTCGATCCGCAAGCCGATCAAGACCCTCCCGGATATAGCCACCGACATCGCGGGCATTTTCGAGCAGTCCTTCGTCGGCAAGGACATCGAGCACCGCCATGCCCGCGGCAGCCGATACCGGATTGCCGCCGAACGTATTGAAATAGGTCGCGGCAAGACCGAAGCTGTCGACGAGATCTATCGGGGCCACCACACCGGCGATCGGGTGTCCGTTGCCCATCGGCTTTCCCAGGGTAACGATGTCCGGCACCGCGCCGCTCAATTGGTGCCCCCACATCGCGTCGCCGGTGCGGCCGAAGCCTGCCTGGACCTCGTCGCAGATGAAGAGTCCCCCGGCGGCGCGGACGATCTCGACCGCCTTGGCGACATAGCCGGGAACGGGCTGCGGCAGCCCTTCGTTCGCGAACAGCGTGTCGATCAGCAGCGCGGCGACCTTGATACCGTCGGCCTGTAGCGACTTGACCGCCTGATCGACCTGGGCGGCGAAATGATCGGCCAGTTCCTCATCGCTCCGCCCCTGGCGGTCGCGATAGGGATCAGGAACGGCTACCTTCCGCGCAAAGCCGGGAAAGGCTTCTGGTGTCGGAAAGCAGGTCGTCAGCGCGCCCAGCGTCTCCGAATTGCCATGATAGCTGAAATCGCTGACGATGATGCCCTGACCGCCGGTGCGATAGCGGGCCATCCGCAATGCCAGTTCATTGGCTTCGGTGCCGGAACAGGTGAAGACGACGCTCGACAGGCTGTCGTCGAACGTCGCGGTCAGACGCTCGGCATATTCCACCACCGTCTCATGCAGATAGCGGGTATGGATATTGAGGGTGGCCGCCTGCTTCGCAATCGCGTCGACGACGCGCGGGTGACAATGCCCGACATGCGGCACATTATTGTAGACGTCGAGATAGTCACGTCCATCGGCGTCCGTCACCCAGACGCCCTTGCCGCGGACGAGATGGACGGGTCGCTCGTAGAATAGCGGAGCGTTACGCCCGAGCACGCGATAGCGGCGCTCGAGCAGCGCCTGGTCAAGCGACATCGACGATCCTTTCGATGGGTTCAGCAACGGACCCCGCGCGGCGGAGTCGAACTACATGGTTGAAAATGGCGAGCGCGATGAACAGCCCAAGCCCGATGAGGACACGCGCATCGGCCTGGAAACAGGCCACGAACAGTGTCGCCGCGAGAAGCATACAGATGCTTGCCGTCGCGATGCCGCCCCAGGCCCGGAACGGCCGGCCGACGTCTTTCCACGTACGCCGCAAGCGGATGAAGGCTGCAAGCAGGACGACATAGGACGCGCTGAGCGACAACACGACCGCGAGGAGGATGCGATCGGGCGGCAGCGCCGATGCGGAGAGGCCGATCACGCCGACCAGCAGCAATGCCCAGTGGGGCGCCCCGAACCGATTGGTACGGGCCAGTGCCGGGACCATGAAGCCGTCGCGCGCCAGGGCGAACATCTGCCGGGAGGCGGCATAGATCAGCGAGAAGAGCGTTGCGACAAGGCCCAATATTCCACTCAGGCCCACGATGACGACGATGACGTGCGATATCCCGCCGCCGACCATCGCGGCGTACAGCGGATCGGCGGCGGCTCCGACCCGCGCGATGCCCCCGGCTCCCGCACCGAACACCAGTACGCCAAGCGCCGAGACGAACAGGGTCAGGATCGCGACGACGATGCCGCGCGGCATGTCCCGAGCGGGATCAGCGACCTCTTCCGATGCCGCCGCCGACTGCTCGACGGAGATGAACAGCCAGATGGCATAGGGAATGCAGGCGAAGACCCCGCCGATATCGACATGCAGCCGCGTCCCGGAAGGAACGAGATTGGCAAGGTCGAACTGCGGCAACATCGCCAGGTCGAACAGAAGGATGCCGGCGATGGCGAGCGCGCCCGCCCCGACCATCAACCGCATCGCCTCACCGATGCCGCGAAGATGCAGGCCAACTATCGCAGCGAACAGGATGATTTTGAGTGGCCAGCCGCCAAAGCCGAGGACGTGACCGGCATAGGCCGAGACGAACTCGGCCGCGGCGCCCGTCCCGATCGCCAAGGCGACGAACACGGCGCACCCCACCGAAGAGCCGACGAGCGGCCCGAACGCCTCCTGACAATAGAAATACATCCCGCCGGCGTGCGGACGCGCCGCCGACAGCTCGGCGAGGCACAGCGCGAGCCCGAAGCAGAGCAGCGCCATCAGGACGGTGGCGACGACCATATTGCCCCAGCCCGATGCTACGAGGCCGTAATTCCAGCCGGAAAACTGGCCGGCCACGACCAGCGCGACGCCGAGGCCCGCGACATGCGGCCAGCCAAGCTTCCGTCCGATGGCGCTCATCGCGCCGCCGCCCGCGCGGTGCGATCCAGCTTCAGCAGCAGCGGCAGAAGGATCAGGGTGGCAAGGATGTTGATCGCGACGGCGGGCAGCGCAAGCGCGGGCAGATTGCCGAGCGTGCCGAACAGCGCCGCCCCGAAGGCGTAGGGGATCAGCGAATAGCCCTGCAGGAAGGCCGCGACGCGGCCGCCGGGATCGAGCACTGACGCCAGCCCGAAGAAATAGGAATTGAGTGCCATCTGGATCAGCCCGAAGGCCAGCATGCCGACGACGAACGGCGCAACGCTGGTGCCGCCCAGCGCCAGACCATAGGCCAGCGTCGCGATCGCCATCGTCGCCACGGTTGGAAGCGTGCGGCCGGGCCGTGTTCCGATCCACGCGACCAGCGCCGAACCGACCACCGTCATCAGCGTCGTCGCGCCCAGCACCGACCCGACCCCCGTCGGCGACAGGCCAACCGCGACGGCGCGACGTTCACAGAAGGAATAGACGCCGCCATAAAGAGGGAAGGCAATGGTCATGACGATCATCACGACCGCCACCTTGGCCCAGGGCGTGGCCGGCGAGAGCGACTCCTGAGCGTCGGCAATGACGTGATTGCCTACAAAAACCAATGCCGGTGCCACCAACAGCGCGACGGACGCCAAGGCCGCAAAGGCGGCGGCAATGCCGTAAGCGCCGGCGATGATCGGCACGATGAACAGCAGCACCGCGAAGGCGACCGTCGCGATCGCATATATACTTCCATATACACGGTCGGGGCTGGGCATCCCCGCGATCCGCATCGCCATGCCTGCGAGCAGACCGCCAGACCCCAGCCCGCCAAGGGCGGCAGCAAGCGCATAGCCCGAGAAGCCGGTCACGACCGCGAAACCCGCATAGCCGGCGATCAGCAACGCCGCGAACAGGTAAAGCGGCGCACGCCCCGGAAAGCGCTGAAGCACGATCGGAGCCAACATCGATGCCGCAGCTACCGCGCCGACCGAAATCGTACCGATCCATCCTGCCTGCTCGGCCGACATCGCCGCACCGTCCATGGCACCGCCAATCAGGATCGGCGTCGTCATCATCGGATACATGCCGAGAAAAGTACCGCCCGTCAGCGGAGCCACAGCACGCCAGCGCACCCCCGACCTCCTTGATGCCATATCCTGCCTGCACGATAACAGGATTTGTACTCTGGTCCAATTAAAACTGGATTATTCAAGTTTTAATTGGCAAATTGCGTCGATCTGAAAAATTAAACGGACTCTGGTCCATTTATGAAAGGTTTGGATATGAGCGGCAGCAATCGTGCGGACAGACCGGTCGTGCTGGTGACAGGAGGGGGCAGCGGCATCGGTGCAGCGGCCGCACGGCGGCTGAGCCGCGAATGGCAGGTCGTGATCTGCGGCCGACGCCGCGCGCCGCTGGAAGCCGTCGCGGCAGAAACCGGTGCGGAGGTCTTTACCGCCGACGTCGGCGATCCCGCTTCCGCTGTTCAACTGATCGAGCAGATCGTCGAGCGCTTCGGCCGGATCGACGGGCTGGTGCTCAACGCCGGAATCGTGATCACCCTGCCCTTCGGCGAGACCTCGCTCGAGGACTGGAATCAACAGCTCGCGATCAACCTGACGGGCCCGTTCGTCCTGGCGAAAACGGCACTGCCTCATCTTCTCGCGAACAAGGGCGCGGTCGTGTCGGTCACATCGGTCGGCGGATTGCAGACCGGACCGGGCCTTGCAGCCTATTCCGCCTCGAAAGCCGGCCTGATGCTGATGACCCAGGCCCTGGCCTATGAACATGCCCGGGACGGCCTGCGCGCCAACATCGTCGCGCCGGGCTGGATTCGTACCGAGATGGGCGACGAGGAAATGGCGACGATGAATATCGCAGGCGATATCGAAGGCGCCTATGCGAAGGTCAGCGAGCACGTCCCCCAGCGCCGCGCCGGATCGTCCGATGAGGCCGCCGAGGCGATCGCCTGGCTCCTGTCGCCCGCGGCATCCTTCGTCAATGGCGCGGTGTTGGCGGTCGACGGCGGCTCGCTCGTCGCCAATGTCGGCATGACCTATTTCGACAAGATCATGGAACAGCCATCCACCCGGTGACGGATATGGAAAGGGGCGACCCGGCGGCCGCCCCTTTCGTACGCCAATTCGCCCCAGCGCGTCAGAGGCGGCGCGTCACGCTCGCCCCGAACCAGCGCGGCCGCGCATAGGTCTGCTGGGTGAAGCCGAAAGGACCCGACAGATCGAGATTGTAGAGCTTATATTCCTTGTCGGTCAGGTTGGTGACGAAGGCCGCAATCTCCCATCGCCGGTCGGCGAAAGCATAGGTCGCCCGCGCATTGCCGACGATCCGCCCCGCCTGCCGATCGACCGGCGCGTTGAACGTCGAAAAATACTGCGCTCCGTCATATTTCCAGTCGGTCTGAAGGGCGAGCGAGCCATCACCGAGCGCGATTTCATAGCGGACCAGTCCCCCGACGCTCAGCTTCGGCGCCTGTGGCATGCGCGTGTCCGTGATCCGGCCCGATGGGAGCACCACATCCTTGACCTTGCTGTCGAGATAGGTGGCGAAAGCCGACAGGTATAATCCATCCGCCGGACGCGTGTTGAACTCCAGTTCTGCACCCTTGATCGTGGCATCCTTGTTGCGGACCGCGAGGGCGATGTTGACCAGCTCGAACGCCTGATAATCCTGATAGTCGTAGTAGAAAGCTGCCAGATTGAGATGCGTGGAGCGACCGAGGGTCAGCTTAACGCCGGCTTCGTAATCGGTGAGCACCTCTTCCTTGAAGGGAATGGTGGTAAGGTCGCCCGGGTTGAACGCAGGCGTGCCGAAGCCGCCGCCCTTGATGCCGCGGTTGACGCTCGCGTAGATCAGCGTGTCTTCGTCAGGCTTGAAGTTGACACCGACCTTGCCCGAATAATCGTCGAACTTCTGTCGCGCCAGCTTTCCGACGCTGGCCCGGTTGAACGTGAAGTCGACCGTGCCATTTTCACTGTGGGTGAAATCAACCGTCTTGCGATCCGCGGAATAGCGCAGGCCGCCGACCAGGCTAAGCTGATCGCTGAACGAATATTCGACCTGGCCGAAGCCGGCGAACGACACCGTTTCCAGCCGCCCGCCATAGACCTCGTCAAGACCGATGGCCGACAGATCGGTATTATAGTCATTCTTGCTTACGATCTTGATCGCATACCCACCCAGTACCCAGTTCAGCGTATCGCTGTTGCCCGACAGGCGAAGCTCCTGGGAATATTGGTCCAGGTTCTGGGCAGTCGGATATCGGAAGATGTTTGCCGGCGACATATCGGCATCTTCGCCGTAGCGCTTACGCAGATACTGGTAATCCGAGATCGACGTGAGCGTCGCGGCCCCCAGGTCCTGCTCGTAGCGCAAGGTGGCGCTCCAATAGGTGCGGCTGAAATTATTGGGTCCGTTGAACGCGACCCTGAACGGATTGGTCCCCGCCTGGACGTAACCGAACACGTCGCAGCCCGGACAGGTTGCGAAAGGATTCTCGTTCCGGCCGACATATTCGCCCAGGCCATCGGCATTGGCGACCGCCGTGCGGTGGCTGTACAGACCGCCGTTGCGCTCGTTGTCGTTGCGCATGCCCTGAATCTTCAGATTGAAGGAACCCCCGGCGCCGACATCGCCGGCCAGCTGGAAACGGCCGGCATAAAAGCGGGCATTGCCGATGTCCTTGCCGACGCTGTTCTTGATGTAGCCGCCGCGATGTTCGGTCGTGAAGGACAGACGCGCGCGCAAGGCATCGCTGAGCGGCCCGCTGATCGCACCCTCGGTCGCCAGCTGGCCATAGCTGCCGCCTGTCACCGTCAGGAAGCCCGCCAGCGTCCGGGTCGGCTTGGCCGATACGATCTGAACAAGCCCGCCAGTCGCGTTGCGGCCGAACAGGGTGCCCTGTGGTCCGCGCAACATTTCGACCCGCTCGAGGTCGTAGGTCTGACCGGCGATGGCGCCGAGAGCGCTGACATAGACCTCATCATTGTAGAAGGCGATCGGCGCCTCCTGCGTGTCGGCGAAGTCGTTCTGTGAGACGCCGCGGATGTTGAACACCGTCAAGGTCGGACTAAAGGCCAGAACCTGAAGGCTCGGCAGCTTGGTCGCGAGCGCAGCCATGTCCTGACGTCCGAGATCGGCAAGGGCTTCCCGTCCGAGCGCGCTGATCGCCAGGCTGACCTGCTGGATATTCTGCTCGCGCTTTTGCGCGGTGACGACGATTTCGCCAAGGCCGTCCGACGGCGCTTCTTCTACCGCGACTGCAGTTTGCGCCGCTGCAACTGCCGGCAACAGCGCCGCCATTGCCGTCCCCAAAAATGCATTCCGTACCCAGGCGGCACGGCTAGATTGCTTTACGTAGCCCATTTTCGTTCTCCCTTTATGCCCTCTGCGGGTCGCTGATTATCGGATTATGCGCACGTCGGCGGCTATCGCATGTAGAGCCCGCCATTGATGTCGATCGTCGCGCCCGTGATGAAGCCGGCGTCGCGCGCGCACAGTCGTGCGGCCATCGCGCCGATGAACACGGGATCCCCGAGCGTACCAACCGGAATATTCGCCCGAAACTGATCCATACGCTCGGCCGGGATGGTCTGGTGCACCATCGGCGTATCGAGCGGGCCAGGTGCGATCGCGTTGGCGGTCACGCCGAACGCCGCGAGATCGCGGGCGAACACCTTGGTGAGGGTCAGGATACCGCCCTTCGAGGCTGCATAATGCGCGCCTGTGGCGGTACCGCCATTCTGTCCGGCCAGCGATGCGAGATTGACGATACGGCCATAACCCCGCTCCTTGAACAGCCGGCCGAAGACCTGGCTGCCGACGAAGGTTCCTCGCAGATTGACCGCGATCACCGCATCGAACTCCTCCGGAGTGATGTCGAGAACCGGCTTGGCCGCCGTCGCGGCGGCGTTGTTGATGAGCGCCTCGACCGAGCCCCATCGACCGAGCAGCGCGTCACGGGCGGCGACAAACGCCGCTTCGTACCGAACGTCGAGCGAAAGCCCGATCGCGGTGGCCCCGCTCGCATCGAGGTTCGCGGCAGCGGACTGTGCGCCTTGTTCGTCGATGTCACCGATCGCAACGCGGAAGCCGGCGGCGTGGAGCGCCTGGGCGATCATCAGCCCAAGGCCGCTCGCGCCACCGGTTACGAGTGCGACATCGCCGCCGCTCACTGGGGAATGACCAGTTCGCGGCCAAGGCGGGCTTCGACGCGGATGTAACGCCAGAGGCGATGCTCGCCGACCTCGATGGTACGGAACAGATTGCACGCCGCTACGGCCGTATCCCGATCGGGCACGTCGGCCAGGATATAGAATGTCCAGGGCCAGCCATTCGGCGACGTGCCGACCATCGTCTGATCGTCATCGATCGTGCCGATGATCTCGACGCCGGGAAGATCGCGTATGCCCTTCAGCATCTCGCCCGTCGCCGCCCATACCGTGCCTATCTCGCTGGCCGGCAGGTCGAAGAAATTCTGAAGAACCGCGCCGCAGAAGAGGACGCGAAGCTTGGGCTTGTCCGACATGATGAGTCCTTTCGTTCGATCAGGGAAAGCCGGGAGGCGGATCCAGATGGAGCAGCACGCGCCCGGCATTCTGCCACGTACCATCGGAAAGGAAGGCATGTTGCGGCACCACCATGGCGTCCTGCATGTGGCGCGCGATCATATGATCGCTGGCGATACCCGTGGTACCGCTAAGACGGTAGACAGCCTGGGCCACGTCCGCACCGGCGCGCGCGGCGTTGGTGGACGCGAGGCGCAGCAGCGCCCGCTGCTGGACCGACAATTCGCCCCCCGCGACGAGAGTCGCATAGCTTTCCTCTGTCACTTCGTAGAAGAAGGCGCGCGCCGAACGCAGCAGAGCCTCGGTCTTGGCGAGATCGGTCTGGAAATAGGGACGGTCGGCCAGGTTCGCCGCTCCGGTGATCGAGCTGCGCCCACCGGCGATATCGATCAATATATCGAGCGCTCCGCGCGCCGTGCCGAGCGCGACGACGGCCAGCACCTGGGCTGCGAGAGACATCGTCGGATATTGGTATAGCGGATCGTCCAGGCTCGAACGGCCGCCGCGAATGAAGGTCCACTCCGGCGGAACGACCACGCGGTCGACGACGATGTCATGGCTGCCGGTCCCTTTGAGACCGATCACATCCCAGTTGCTATCGATTTTGACCTTCCCCGCGGGCATCACGGCTATCAACGGCAAGCCATTGCTCTCGCCGCCTTCCACCTTGATACCGACGCCGATGATGTCCGCGCCGGTCGATCCGCTTCCCCAGGACCAGCGCCCGGACACCTCGAGCCCCCCGTCGACCGGCAACGCCTTCTGCGGCGGATAAATCCCGCCCGCGAAGATCACATCGGGGCCGTCGGCGTAGATCTGCTCAAGCGTGGCGACCGGCAGCGCCGAAAGATAGACCGCCGAAAAGCCAAAGCTTGCCACCCAACCTGCCGAACCATCGACCTCGGAGAGCCGTTCGACCATGTTGAGGAATGTCGTCGGTGAAACCTGCTCTCCACCGAAGCGCCGCGCCACCATCGCGCGATAGAAGCCGGCGTCGCGTATGAGCTCGACGACCTCGGCGCTGATCTGCTGATCGCGGGAGAACTGGGCGCGCTGCGCGCGGACTGTTTCCAGCAAGCGCTCAAACGCGGCGCCGCCATTGTCGTCGGTTGCACTGATAGCCTGGCTCGACATCGCCATTTTCACTCTCCCGGTAGGGGCGGCTATCGACTTTCGCCGATATCCGCGACCACGCCGATATGCGACTCAAAAACTTGAAAAGTCAAGTAATGAGCATCAGGATAGCAGCGTCGTCACCGATTTGCTCTCGGTGTAAAGATCGCGCGCGGCATGGCCAAGCTCGCTGCCATAGCCCGACATCCGATAGCCGCCGAACGGAACCGCAGGGTCGAGCAGGTTATGGCAATTCACCCAGACATTGCCCGCCTTGAGCTTGCGGACCACCCGATTGGCCAGGGACAGATTGTTGGTCCACACGCTGGCGCCGAGCCCGTATATGCTGTCATTCGCCAGGCGCACCGCCGTGTCGACATCGTCAAATGGCGTGGCCGAGAGGACCGGTCCGAAAATTTCCTCGCGATAGATCGTCATGTCGGGCCGGGTATCGGCGAAAACCGCGGGGCGGAAGAAGAAGCCGCCCCCTTCTACCGGCGACCCACCCGCCAGCAGGCGTCCGCCCTCCTTGCGCCCGATCTCTAGGAAACCCTGGACGCGGTCTCGCTGCTTGGCGGAGATCAGCGGTCCCATCTGCGTTTCCCCATCGAAGCCGGAACCGAGCGCAAAGCTGTTCGCGACCTCGGCAAGGCCTTCCATTACCGCGTCGTAGATCGGCCGCTCCACGAACAGCCTGGAGCCGGCGGTGCACACCTGCCCATGGTTGAAGAACACCGCCTGCGCCGCCCCCTGGACGGCCATGCCGACATCGGCATCCTTCAGAATGACCACCGGCGACTTGCCGCCGAGTTCGAGCGAAAGCCGCTTCATCGAGTCGGCGGCGCGGCGCTGGATGATCTGGCCGACCTCCGTCGAACCTGTGAAGGCGATCTTGTCGACGCCCGGATGATCGACCAGCGCGACACCGGGTTCGGCATCGCCGGTCACGATGTTGACGACGCCATCGGGGAAACCGGCTTCGCAGACCAGCTCCCCCAGGCGCAGAGCGGTGAGCGGCGTATCTTCGGCCGGCTTGAGAATCACCGTACAGCCGGCGGCAAGTGCCGGCGCGATCTTCCAGATCGCCATGACGAGTGGGAAATTCCACGGGATGATCTGGCCGACGACGCCAACCGGTTCGCGCAGCGTCTGCGAGGTGAACTCCATGCCCGGCGGCACATAGTTGAACGACGGCGTGATCGTCGTCCCTTCGATCTTGGTTGCCCAGCCCGCCATGTACCGCAGCGAGTCGATCGCGAGAGTGAGATCGGCGTGACGCGACATCATCAGCAGCTTGCCATTGTCGATCGTCTCCAGCTCGGCCAGTTCGTCGGCATTGGCCTCCAGGAGGTCTGCGAGCTTCAGCAACAGCCTTTCGCGCTGAACGGGCCGAAAGCCGGACCAGGCGCCCTCAAACGCGCGCCGGGCCGCTGCGACCGCCCGATCGACATCCGCCGCGCCGCCGCCTGGGACGTCAACGAGAACGAGGCCGGTGGCCGGATCGACGACATCGATCGTCCGGCCGGACTGCGCAGCGACCCACTGGCCATCGATCAGCATCTTGCGGCTTGACGCCAAAAAGGACCGCGCGGCCTCGCCGAGGCGGGTCTTCTGATCAGCGATAGTGAGCATATCCGGCATCTCCCATTGAAGCGCGGAGGATATCGACCCGCCGTGCGCCGCTCTATGCGGAATACGCAGCGGCAACGCATAATCGGCAAAAACCAAGACGCGACTTGCTTGACATTTCAACCTTTGCGGCAGATCAAAGACGGACGGTCGCCACGCGAGTCCGCGACGCATCCCCAGACGGATTGAAGGGATACGGACAATGTCGGCTCTACCTTCATCTTCAGATCCGCGCTTTCGCCGACGCTTCCGCTCGTGCGACCCCGAGGAGACGCTGGGCTTCGTCACCGCGATGCTCGCGCCCCATGAAATGCGGCTGAAGTCTTCCCGGCCCATGGCGGCGCGGCTCGACTGCATCGACCTCGGCGAAGCTCAGATCGTCGACCTGCAATATGGCACCGATGTCTGGATCGATCCGGCCATGATCGAGGACAATTATCTGATCCATACCGCGATCAGCGGCAGCAGCGAGCTATGGGACGGTGGGCAGCATTCCACTATTGAACCCGGCGCCCTGCACGTCACGTCACCCGGCGCACGTCTCAGGGTCAACATGACCTACCGCTGTCGTCATTTGACGGTGCGGCTGTCGAAGCCGGCGTTCAACGGCTATCTAAGCCGCGAGCTCGGCGTCTCGGTGGGCCGTCCATTGGCGTTCGACGCGGCTGGCGTGGAAAATGGTCCGCTGCCCGAAGCCTGGCGGCGACTGATCTCGCATATCGCGCGGCAGGCGGGCAGCATGCCGGAGATACTCTCGAACGGTCGGCTGCAGCGGCATTATGGGGCCATGATGATGGAAATGCTGCTGAGCCACTATGGCAGTAATTATAGCGAACTGATCGCTGTTCCCGGCAACGAGACGGCGCCCTGGCACGTTCAGCAAGCCCGGGCGATCATCCACGACGATTTTGACGACACCCTGTCGATCGCCCGCATCGCTACGCGGGTCGGCGTGAGCGTACGCAGTCTGCAAAACGGCTTTCGCCGTTTTCTGGGCATGACGCCGGTCGAATATATCCGCCGCCACCGGCTTGAGCAGTTACATGCCGCGCTGGTGAGAAGCGAGGGCGGCGAACGCATCACCGATCTGATGCTCAACTGCGGAATCGTCGACTTCGGACGCTACGCGCAGCACTATCGCCAGCGCTACGGCTGCAGCCCGTCGGAAACGCTTCGCAGCGCCCGCCTCCACTGACGGCGATCAGGCGAAACGGCGCGCGAGTGTTTCGACCCAGTCGAGCTGGAAAGCGGTCGCCTCCGGCCCGGGCTGCTGCGCCCGGAATATCTCGAGTGTCGGATCCGCGACGTCGGTGCGTTCTCCGGCCAGCGTCTCGACGATGGCGAGGCCGAGGAAGGGAACGCATGCCTCCGAATAGCCGCCTTCGTGAACGATCACGAGCCGGCCTTCGCACATCCGGTCTGCGGCATCGACCATCCGGGCCGTCATCGCCCGGAAGGTTTCACTGTGGGCCAGCATTCGCGCCATAGGATCGGCGGCACCGGCGTCGAGACCGCTGGCGACGACGATCAGATCGGGCTTGAACCGCTCCAGCGCCGGCAGGACGATACGGTCGATCGACGCCAGATAGGCCGCATCGCCGGCCCCGGCCGGCAGGGAGATGTTGATATTGGTCCCCTGCCCGTCGCCCTCGCCGCGATCCTCGACGCCGCTATAACCGGGTGGGAAGCAATGTTCCTGATGGATCGAAATCGTCAGCGTATCGCCACGATCATAATAGATCGACTGGGTGCCGTTGCCGTGATGGACATCCCAGTCGACGATCGCGACCCGGCCCAGGCCATGTTCGGCGCGCGCCGCCTCGATCGCCACGGGTATATTGGCAAGCACGCAGAAGCCCATCGAGCGGTCGGCCAGACAGTGATGGCCTGCCGGACGGCACAGGGCATAGGCCCGCGCCACCTTCCCGGTCATCACATCGGCCACAGCGGCCTTGGCAAGACCGGCCGAAATGCAGGCAATATCGAATCCTCCGGCGCTGAACGGCGCGAAATCGCCGATATCGCCGCCGCCAGCAGCACTGACCCGCTTGAATTCATCAATATATCGGCTGGTGTGGACTCGCGTGAGATCGGTGTCGTCGATCGAAGCAGCACCGGCGACCGCCATCCGATCCAGCAGGCCGGAGGTCTTGAGGAGGGACAGCAGGCGTCTCTTCGAGTCGGGCGTGTCGGCACCGGCCGCGCCGCTGGGCGGCTGAACATATCCGCCGATCGGGAGGAACAATGCCTGCAGCCCGACCGAGTGCCAGAAAGTCCACTCATCGGTATAGAAACCCGTAACGCTCTTCATTTTGCCCCGCCGTTCATCGGATCGCCTTATCCGGCATTTCCCATGTATATTCTCGAATTTGCGTGCCAGTTTTCTGCCTCAGCGTGCCAGGGAGGGCATTATGGCCGATCGGCTCTGCGCCGATGGCCTCATCCGCTTTCCGTCATGGTAGGGTTCTGGTCCTTGACGTCAGTACAGCGTCAGGCCCGTCAGCGCGCGAAGGTCGTCGGCCGTAAGCCCTTCGACGGTCTCGACGATATGCGCCCCGCCCGGGCCCACGTCGAATATGGCGAGATCGGTGTAGACGCGCGATACGCAGCCGAGTCCCGTCAACGGATAGGTACAGGCCTCCACCAGCTTGCTCTCGCCCTGCTTGGTCAGCAATTCCATCATCACGAAGGTCTGCTTCGCACCGATCGCCAGGTCCATCGCACCGCCGACAGCGGGGATCGACCCCGGCTCGCCGGTGTGCCAATTGGCCAGATCACCTTTCGTCGAAACCTGGAATGCGCCCAGGACGCAGATGTCGAGATGTCCGCCCCGCATCATCGCGAAACTATCGGCATGATGGAAGAAGCAGCCCCCGGTCAGCAACGTCACCGCCTGCTTGCCGGCGTTGATCAGTTCCCAATCCTCCTCGCCGGCCGCGGGTGCCGGTCCCATGCCGAGCAGACCGTTCTCGCTCTGTAGAAACACCTCACGCTCGATAGGCAGATAATTGGCAACCTTCGTCGGCAGGCCGATGCCCAGGTTCACATAGGCGCCCTCGGGAATGTCCTGGGCAACGCGGGCGGCCATCTGGTCGCGGGTCAGGCGGTTCATGGTCTTTCCTCCGGCTGCGGGGCGCCGATCTCGACGAGTCGCTGGACGAAAATGCCGGGCGTGACCACCGTCTCCGGGTCCAGAGCACCGAGCGGCACCACCTCCGCGACCTGGGCGATGGTCGTCTTCGCCGCCATGGCCATGATCGGTCCGAAATTGCGCGCCGTCTTGCGATAGACCAGGTTGCCCCAGCGGTCCCCCTTATGCGCCTTGATCAGCGCGAAATCGGCATGGATCGGATATTCGAGAACATGATCGCGCCCGTCGATGTTGCGCGTTTCCTTGCCCTCCGCCAGCAGCGTGCCGAAACCGGTAGGCGTGAAAATGGCCCCCAGCCCAGCCCCGGCCGCCTGGATGCGCGCCGCGAGATTGCCCTGGGGGACCAGCTCCAGTTCGATCCGCCCGGCGCGATAGGCCGTATCGAAATGGTGCGAATCGGTCTGCCGAGGAAAGGAGCAGATGATCTTCCGCACCCGGCCGGCCTTGATCAGCGCCGCCACGCCGGTCTCGCCATTGCCGGCATTGTTGTTGATGATGGTGAGGTCGCCGACACCGCGGGCGATTAGCGCATCGATCAACTCGTTGGGCATGCCTGCCGTCCCGAAGCCGCCGATCATCACCGCCGCGCCGTCGAAAATATTCGCGACGGCCTCTTCCACATTGCCAACCGTCTTGTCGATCATTCGACCCTCCCTGCGAGACCGCCGCCCGATCGGTGTCGGATGGCGCGGGCTTGCGTCAACCGATAATCGATATAATGTCCGATTATCGGTTGACAGGAAAAGCCATGGACAAGCAGGTTTCCGGATCGAGCGGCGACCCCGACTATATGATGTCGCTGGCACGCGGGCTCGCAGTGCTGCGTTGCTTTGCCGACGAACGGCGGCCGATGACGATCGCACAGGCGAGCCGCCTGACCGGGCTCAGCCGCCCGGCCGTGAAGCGCTGCCTCTATACGCTTGTCCGGCTGGGTTACGCGGCCCAGGACGGCACCCATTACACCCTCCGGCCCAAGGCGCTGGCGCTCGGCTATGCCTATCTGTCGTCCAGCACCCTGGCTACGCGCGCCCAGCCACTGCTCGACCGGCTTCGTGACGAACTTCACGAGAGTTGCTCGCTGGGCGTGATCGAGGAGGGAGAGGTCTATTACGTGGCCCGCGCGGAAGTCTCGCGCATCATGTCGATCGCGCTGAGGGTGGGCAGTCGGTTGCCGCTCTATTGCAGCTCGATGGGCCGCGTGCTGCTTGCGGGCCAGAGCCGCGAGGACCGCGATGCCTATCTGCGCCGCACGGACCTCAAGGCGCTGACAGCGAAGACGGAGACCGATCCTTCGCGCCTCCACGCGATCTTCGACAAGGTGCGCGAGGAAGGCCATGCCGTCGTCGACGAGGAACTGGAGATAGGGCTAAGGTCGATCGCCGTGCCGGTCATGGGGCCGGCCGGCGTCATGGCCGCGGTGAATGTCGGAGTTCAGGCGTCGCGCGTGTCGGCGGCGGGTTTGCGTCCTCGCTTCCTTCCCGCCCTCCGCAGGATCGCGGCCGAACTCGGCTGAGGCGGAGCGGTCAGGCGAATAATTACCCGCGGGATATTATTCGCCGTCCCGCCGCGCGTCCGCTGCTTGTGCCAAGGGGCGTTGCCGCTAAGAAGCGTTCGCATCGAATCTATATCGGGAGATCAGCATGGCGGGCAATGGAACGATCGCGATCATCGGGGGCACCGGCAAGCTGGGCGCCGCGATCGCCCGGCGGCTGGCCAAGGCGGGCCGCACGGTCGTGATCGGATCGCGATCGGCCGAGAGCGCCTCCGCGAAGGCGACCGAGCTGGGCTTCGGCCTGACCGGCATGAGCAATGCCGATGCGGCACAGGCCGGCGATGTCGTCATCGTGACAGTGCCCTTCGACGCGCAGGACGCGACCCTGGCCGATATCCGCCCTCATGTCGCGGGCAAGCTGGTCGTCGATACCACCGTCCCGCTGGTCCCGCCCAAGGTGATGCGCGTCCAGATGCCGGCCGAAGGCAGCGCCGCGGTGCGCACCCAGAAGGCGCTGGGCGAGGGCGTGCGGATCGCCTCGGCCTTTCACAGCGTCGCCGGGCACAAGCTGATCACCGACAAGGACATCGAATGCGACGTGCTCGTCTTCGGTGACGACAAGGCTGATCGCCAGATCGTCGTCGAGCTGGCCGATGCGATGGGGCTGCGTGGCGTCCATGGCGGCGCGCTGGTCAATTCGGCGGCGGCCGAGGCGCTGACCTCCGTGCTGATCTTCATCAACAAGACCTATCAGGTCGACGGCGCCGGCATCCGCATCACCGGCAATCTCATCCCGCCCGCCGCCTGATACCGCCCCGATGGACAGCCCGCTCCTCATCGTTGCCGCGGGTTTGCTCGCCGGTCTGATGAACGCGCTCGCGGGCGGCGGCTCCTTCGTCTCGCTGCCCGTGCTGATCGCCGTCGGCGTCCCATCGGTCGCCGCCAATGCGACCAGCACGGTCGCGCTATGGCCCGGCGGGCTGGCCAGCGCGATGGTCTATCGCGGTCAGCAACGGCCGGTGGCGGGCATGGGCGTGCGGCTGATGCTGGTGGTCACCGTGATCGGCGGCGCGGCCGGCGCGGTGTTGCTGCTGAGCACGCCGGTGCGGCTGTTCGACAAGCTTCTCCCCTGGCTGGCGCTGGTCGCGACGCTCGCGCTCGCCTTCGCGCCGCGCGTCGCTCCCTGGCTGCAGGCGCGGATCGGCCTGCACCGCCTGCCACTGCTGGCGGGTCAGTTCCTGCTCGGCGTCTATGGCGGCTATTATGGCGGCGCGGTGGGGCTGATGATGCTCGCCCTGTGGAGCCTGATCGACGGTGCCGATATCAAGGCGCTCGCCGGCACCCGCACCGCGATGGTGAGCGCCGCCAATTCGGTCGCCATTCTGTGTTTCGTGATCGCGGGCGCGGTCCACTGGAGCATGGCGGCCCTGCTCGCGGCCGGCGCGCTGGCCGGCGGCTATGCCGGCGCCGCGGCCGCAAAACGGCTGTCCCCCGGACTGGTACGCGGCGCCACGCTCACGCTGTGCGTGGTCATCACCGGCGTCTTCTTCAGCCGGGCCTATTTCTAGAAACAGCGGATCGGCCTTCCCCTCCGCACCCGGCGTCCCTATCTTCGCTGCCACATGCCGCCCGATCACGCCTCCGCCAGCACCGCCGTTCCAGAACAGGGCTGGGCCACGCTCCGCCGCTTCCTGCCCTATCTCTGGCCTAAGGACGCGCCCGGCCTGCGCGCGCGGGTCGTGATCGCGCTGCTGCTCGTGCTCGCCGCCAAGGTCGCGGTGCTGCTGATGCCGTTCGCCTACAAGGCGGCGATCGACCGGATGGCACCGGGCTTCGAGCCCGGCGTGATGATCGCGGTCGCGCTGGTCCTCGCCTATGCCGGCGCGCGCTTCGGCGGGGTGCTGTTCGACAATATGCGCAACGCGATCTTCGAGCTGGTCGGCCAGGATGCCGGCCGCCGTCTGGCGGTGGAGGTGTTCGCCCAGCTGCATCGCCTGTCGCTGCGCTACCATCTGGAACGGCGCACCGGCGCGCTCACCAAGATCGTCGAGCGCGGCACCAAGAGCATCGATACGATGCTCTATTTCCTGCTGTTCAACATCGGCCCGACCATCTTCGAACTGGCCGCGGTCTGCCTGATCTTCTTCTTCAAATTCGGCACCGGCCTCGTCGTCGCCACGCTGCTGGCGATCGCCTGCTATATCCGCTTCACCAGCGCCGTGACCGAGTGGCGGACCAAGATGCGGCGCCAGATGGTGGAATATGACACCCGTGCCGCCGCCCGCGCGGTCGATTCGCTGCTCAACTATGAAACGGTGAAATATTTCAGCGCCGAAGCGCGCGAAACCGCCAATTACGGCCAGGCCGTCGCCGATTATGCCCGCGCCGCGACCAAGAATGAAAGCTCGCTGGCGCTGCTGAATATCGGCCAGTCGCTGATCACCAACCTGATGATGGCGGGCGCGATGGGCTATAGCGTCTATGGCTGGAGCAAGGGCTGGTATTCGCCGGGCGACGTGGTGTTCATCAACACGATCCTCAGCCAGCTGTTCCGGCCGCTCGACATGCTCGGCATGGTCTACCGCGAAATCCGCCAGGGGTTGATCGACATGGAGGCGATGTTCCGCCTCGTCGACACCCCCGCCGAGGTGGCCGACGCGCCCGATGCCGTACCGCTCGCGGTGCCGGGCGGACTGGTCCGGTTCGAGGGCGTCACCTTCCATTATGATTCCGAGCGGCCGATCCTGAAGGGGATCGACCTTGCCATCCGCCCCGGCGGCACCTTGGCGGTGGTCGGGCCGTCGGGCGCAGGCAAGTCGACCCTCGCGCGCATCCTGTACCGCTTCTACGACATCAGCGGCGGGCGCGTGACGATCGACGGGCAGGACATCGCCCATGTGACGCAGGAATCGCTGCGTCGCGCGATCGGCATCGTCCCGCAGGACACGGTGCTGTTCAACGACACCATCGGCTACAATATCGGCTATGGCCGCGAGGGTGCGAGCCAGGCCGAGATCGAGGAAGCCGCGCGGGGCGCCGCGATCCACGACTTCATCCTGTCGCTGCCGCATGGCTATGCCACCAAGGTCGGCGAACGCGGGCTCAAGCTGTCAGGCGGCGAAAAGCAGCGGGTGGCCATCGCCCGCACCCTGCTTAAGAATCCGCCGATCCTGATCCTCGACGAAGCGACCAGTGCGCTCGACAGCCGCACCGAGGCCGAGATCCAGGCCACGCTGCGCGGCGTCGAACAGGGCCGCACCACGATCGTCATCGCCCACCGGCTATCGACGGTGGTCCATGCCGACGAGATCGTCGTGCTGGAACAGGGCCGCATCGTCGAGCGCGGCGCCCACGCCGAACTGATGGCGCGCGACGGCCTCTATGCCGAGATGTGGATGCGCCAGGCCAGCGAGAGCGAGGAGAAGGAGGCGGCTTAACGGCCCGTCCGGCTACACCGTCATTCCAGCGAAAAACTGGAATCTCTCCGTCTTCTTGCTACGGAGAAACGGAAGATCCCGGCATCCGCCGGGATGACGCAGGGGACGATCAGGCTTGCAGGTCCGGCACGAACTTCGTCCGCTCACCTCAGCACGCGGGATCGCGGCTTGGTATGTGGTGCTCTACCATATCCGCGAGAGCGCATCGGGCACGCTGCCGCAGGGCGTGATCGACTTTTTCGCCAAGGGCTATCTCGCGGTCGATTTCTTCTTCGTGCTGTCCGGCTTCGTGATCTGGCTCAACTATCGCAGCCTGCTGGCCGAGCATCGCTGGCGCGCAGTGCCGCATTTCCTGTGGCGGCGGCTGGCGCGCATCTATCCGCTGCACCTCCTCATCCTGCTGGGCGCAGTCGGCTTCGCGCTCGCCTGTGTCGCGACCGGACGCGCCCTGCCGCCCGACTATCGCTGGGACACGCTGCCATGGCACCTGCTGCTGCTCCAGAACTGGGGGCTGTTGTCGCAGCTGGGCTGGAACGTGCCGGCCTGGTCGATCAGCTGCGAACTGGGCGCCTATCTGCTCTTTCCGCTGCTGGTGACGAGCATCGATTGGGAAGCGGTTCCATCGGCGGTGCTGGTTGTGCTGCTGGGCCTGCTGATGCTGGGGCTGTGGGCGCTGTTCACCGCGCTGGGCAAGGATCTGCTCGGCAATGACATTCCGCATCTCGGCCTGCCGCGTTGCCTGTTCGAATTCGCGATGGGCACGATCGTCGCGGCGCTCTGGCTACGCTGGCGCAATGCGCCGCGCCGGCCCGCGACGATCGCGGCGCTGCTTGGGCTTGCAGGGCTGGAAGCCTATTGGCTCGGCGCGTCCGAGCTGCTCGCGCTGCCCTTCGTCTTCGTCAACCTGCTGCTGCTGCTCGCGCTGACCGCAGAGGGGCGCAATCCGATGAAGGGCCGCATCATCCACTGGTTCGGCGAGATCAGCTATGCGACCTATCTCGCGCACGCCTTCCTGTTCATGCTGTTCAAGATCGCCTTCGTCAGCGACCTGAGGAATGTGCCTCTGCCGCTGCTCGGCCTGTTCGTGGCGATCGTGGTCGCGGTCTCGGCGGTGCTGTATCATGGCTTCGAACTGCCCGCGCAGCGGTGGCTGAACCGGCGTGGGCCGAAACGGCCCGGCTGATCGACACCGTGGGTCGACAGGCCGCCTCCATCGTCTAGAAGGGCGCCATGCCCACCCCCCTGGAAGCCCTTCACGAAACCTTCGGATTTTCGCAGTTCCGGGGGCGGCAGCAGGATGTGATCGACCGGGTGATGGCGGGCCGCAACACCCTGGCGGTGATGCCGACCGGGGCGGGCAAATCGCTGACCTACCAGATTCCCGCGCTGTGCCGGCCCGGCACCGGCCTCGTCATCTCCCCGCTGATCGCACTGATGCACGATCAGGTCCGATCGGCCGAGGCTGCCGGCATCCGCGCCTCCACCCTGACGTCGGCCGATGACAATCGCGACGAAACGATCGATCGGCTGCGCGCCGGGGCGCTCGACCTGATCTATGTCGCGCCCGAACGGGTCTCCACCGACAGCTTCAGGCGGCTGATCGATCGGGTGCCGCTGGCGCTGATCGCGATCGATGAGGCGCATTGCGTCTCCGAATGGGGGCATGATTTCCGCCCGGATTACCGGCTGCTGCGCGGACTGATCGAAAGCCGGCCCGACGTTCCCCGGCTCGCGCTGACCGCGACCGCCGACAGCCACACCCGCGACGATATCCTGGCCCAGCTCGGCATCGAGCGCGAAGGGCTGATCCTCGCCGGCTTCGACCGCGCCAATCTGCGCTACGGGATCACGCCGCGCGACGGGGTCGGCCGGCAACTCGCCCAGCTGCTGGACGACAATCCGGGCCCAGGGATCATCTATGCGCCGACCCGCGACGCCACCGAAAAGCTCGCCGCCCAGCTCGGCAGTTCCGGGCGCTCCACCCGCGCCTATCATGCCGGCCTCGATCCGAAGGTCCGCGCCGCCAACCAGAAGGCGTTCGTTTCCTCCGAGGACATGGTGATGGTGGCGACGGTCGCCTTCGGCATGGGTATCGACAAGCCCGATGTCCGCTTCGTCGCCCATGCCGGTCTGCCCAAGTCGATCGAGGCCTAGTATCAGGAAACCGGCCGCGCGGGCCGGGACGGCGATCCGGCGGTGACGCAGCTCTTCTGGGGTGCAGAGGATTTTGCCCGTGCCCGCCGTCGGATCGAAACCGATGTCGAGGAAGGACGCCGCGCCGGCGAACGCCAGCGGCTCAACGCGATGGCGATGCTGGTCGAGGCTCCCGGTTGCCGCCGCGCGATCCTGCTCCGCCATTTCGGGGAAGAGCCGCCCCCCGCCTGCGGCAATTGCGACAATTGCATCAGCCCGCCCACGGGGGTCGATGCCAGCGTCGTCGCGCAGAAGCTGCTATCGGCCGCCTTCCGGACCGAGATGCGCTTCGGCGTCACCCATTTGTCCGACGTGCTGGCGGGCCGCGAGACCGAGAAGATCCTGATGCTCGGCCACAACCGGCTATCGGTGTTCGGCATCGCCGACGAGGGCGAGCAGAAGCTGATCAAGCCCGTCGCCCGCGCCCTGCTGGCGCGCGATGCGCTGCGTGCCGATGATTATGGCGGCCTTTCCTTCGGGCCGGCCGCCAAGGCGATCCTGAAGGGTGACGAACCGCTGCAGCTCGTTCTGCCGCCGGAGCGCCAGCGGCGGCGCAAGGGTGGCAAGGCGGGCGCCGCCGACTATCCGCATGATCCGCTGTTCGAGGTGCTGCGCGCACTCCGCCGGGACCTCGCCAAGGCGCAGGGTGTGCCGCCCTATGTGGTCTTTGCCGATGTCACCCTGCGCGAGATGGCATCGCTGCGGCCCGAGACTCTGGGTGGCCTTGCGCAGATTTCAGGGGTAGGGGCGAAGAAGCTGGAAACCTATGGCGAGGCCTTCCTCGCCGCGATCAACAGTCATCAGGGTTGAGGGAGACGCCCATGTTCCGCAAGATCGACGAGACCATATCGGTCGCCCCGCAGATCAGTGTCGAGCAGGTCCAGGCCGCCGCCGACCAGGGCTTCACGATGATCATCAACAACCGCCCCGAGCAGGAAGAGCCGGGCCAGCCGAGCGGCGATACGATCCGCGAAGCCGCGCGCGCGGCGGGGCTCGCCTATGTCGCGATCCCGATCAGCCATGGCGGCTTTTCGGCAGATCAGGTCGAGGCGATGCGCGGCGCGCTCAACCAGGCTGGCGGACCGGTGCTGGCCTTCTGCCGTTCGGGGACGCGATCGACCTTCCTGTGGGCGCTGGCCCGCGGCGCCGAAGGCAACGACCCGACGCTATTGACGGAAAAGGCGGCGAAGGCCGGCTACGATATTTCGCCGATCGCGCCCCTGCTGGCCCAGCGCCCCTGAATCCCTTTCGCCGGGCATCCAGTTCAGCCGTGCCCATATCGGCAGATGATCGGAGGCCAGCCGCGCCCGTTCGCTGACATGGACCCCACATGATACGAGGTGCAGGTCCGGCGTGAGGATGATCCGGTCGAGGCAGCCGACCGGGCGGCGGCTGTGGTAGCTGCGCCCCGTCGGCGCGATGTGCAGGCCATCGAATTCCCGGATGCAGCCGCCGTGGAGCGACCATTCGTTGAGGTCTCCCATCATCACCGTCGGCATGGCCGGGCGGCGGCGCAGCTGCTCGATGATCGCGCGGACCTGGCGGCGGCGCCACAGGCCCGACAGGTCGAGATGCATGCCCACGACACGCAGCGCATGGCCGCCCAGCCGCAGCTCGGCCATCACCGCGCCACGCGGTTCCAGCGTCGGCAGCAGCAGCGGCGCGCAATCGGTGATCTCCGCCGAATGACGGACAAGGATGGCATTGCCATGCCAGCCGATGCCGCCGGGGCGGATGTCGAACGGCACCGCCTTATACTCGCCCTGCGATATCAGTTCGGCCGGCAGGGCGCTTTGCCGGGCACCGAAACGGCGATCGGCCTCCTGCAACGCGACGACATCGGCGTGGATCTCGTGCAGCACCTCCAGGATGCGATGCGGGTTGCGCCGGCGATCGGTGCCCAGCCCCTTTCGGATATTGTAGCTCGCAACGGTGAACATCAGTCTTGTTGGGCCTTTCGTATCCGGCTTTGGCGCTAGCCGAAACGCAAGCCAAAGCTACAACAAAAAAAGGGCCGATGGGTTGCCCCACCGGCCCAGTGCGTTCGCAGGAGGAACGCCCGGAGGAGCCGTCCCAGTGGGGACGGCCCCAATTCGTGATCAGTAGTTGTAGGCGCGCTCGCCATGCTCGGCGATGTCGAGGCCTTCCAGTTCGGTTTCGGCCGAAGGGCGAAGCCCGATGGTCTTGTCGATCAGGAAGAACAGGATGGCCGACACGCCGCCCGAGAGGACGAGGGTGAGCCCGACCGCCTTGAGCTGGGTGATGACCTGCGCCGCGATGTCATAGGCCTCCGGATGGAAGGCGGCCGGGAACACCGTATAGTCGAAGTAACCTTGGCCACCGAGCGACGGAGCGGCGACAATGCCGGTCCCGATCGCGCCGACGATACCGCCCATGCAGTGGATGCCGAACACGTCGAGCGTGTCGTCATAGCCAAGCTTGTTCTTCACCGTGGTGCAGAAGAAGAAGCAGACCACCGTGGCCACCCCGCCGAGGATGATCGACGTGACCGGAGCAGCGAAACCCGCAGCCGGGGTGATCGCGACGAGCCCGGTAACGGCACCCGAAGCAGCACCCAGAAGCGAGGGCTTGCCATGGACGAACTGTTCGATGAGCGCCCAGACCAGCGCCGCAGCCGCGGTGGCGACCAGGGTGTTGATGAAGGCCAGCGCGGTGACGCCATTGGCTTCGAGGTTGGAGCCCGCATTGAAGCCGAACCAGCCGACCCACAGCAGAGAGGCGCCGATCATGGTCATGGTCAGCGAATGCGGCGGCATCGGCTCCTTCTTGTAGCCCACGCGCTTGCCGAGAACGAGGCAGCCCGCGAGGCCAGCAATACCAGCGTTGATGTGCACAACGGTGCCGCCGGCGAAGTCGAGAGCGCCCATGCCCCACAGGAAGCCATAGTCGTCGGGAGCATCAGGCAGGAAGTCGGGACCCGCCCAGTACCAGACCATATGCGCCATCGGGAAATAGACGATGGTCAGCCACAGCACGACGAACAGCATCAGCGGCCAGAATTTCACCCGCTCCGCGAAGGCGCCGACGATCAGCGCCGGCGTGATGCAGGCGAAGGTCATCTGGAACACGACGAAGACATATTCCGGCAGATAGAGGTTGTTCGAGAAGGTCGCGGCCATGGTGGTGCCGTCGACGCCCGAGAGGAATGCCTTCGAGAAGCCGCCGAAGAAGTGGTTATCGCCACCGCTCGTGAAAGCCATCGAATAGCCCCAGCCGACCCAGACGAGGGCCGCGATGCAGACGATCGTGAGAACCTGCATCAGGACGGACAGCATGTTCTTCGTGCGGACGAGACCGCCGTAAAACAGCGCAAGCGCCGGAACCGACATCATCAGCACGAGGGCTGATGAAACCAGCATCCAGGCAACGTCGCCCTTGTTGTACATCGTCGCCATCTGCTCGGCGGTCGGCGCCTTGATCGGGCCTTCCTGGGCCCAGGCGGGCATAGCGGTCAGCGCGGAGACGGCGAGACCGCCGAGACCCGTCGCCAGCTTGTGGTGAAGCTTCATGTTTCCCCCTTCTCTCAGAGCGCGACGTCGTCGGTTTCGCCGGTGCGGATCCGCACCGCCTGCGCGACGTCGAGGACGAAGATCTTGCCGT
>CAZJXG010000004.1:0-52603 GCA_964549965.1 uncultured Sphingomonas sp.
ATCGTCTGCGACTTTGGCGGCTGGGCGCTTTTCCAGGAACTGCTTGGCGCGCTTGACAGCATTGCGCGCAGGCATGGCGTCGGCATTTCCGCCGTCGCAAGCCGCTGGGTGCTGCAGCAGCCAGCCGTGGCCGCCGTCATCCAGGGCGCACGCCATTCGCGTCATCTCCAGCAGAATATCAAGTTGTTCGAATTCGAACTGGACCGGGACGACCTCGCGCTGATCGATCCTATCCTGGCGCGTGCGACCGGCCCGGCAGGCGATTGCTACGATCTCGACAGAATCGAGAATCGCGATGCGGCGGAAGATGTGGCCACCGAGTTCTTCGATGTCGAGAATGGATCGCTCGTCGTCCGCAGTCGTCCGCCATTGATCGTCGCCGAGCCGTATGGACACCACATCAAGGCATGAGCACGCTTCCGGTCATCGGCTATACCAATCGGCTTTCCGGTCAGGCCGGCGACCGGATCAGCGTTCATGTGAGCGCGACGTCGCCTACGATTTCCGCAAGGCTGGTAACGCTTTCGACCGATCCTGACGCCGCTGATATGGTCCCTTTGGACTTCGAGGGCGCCTACCCTGCGACGCAGCATGGCATCGTCACGGGCAGCTACATGATGGTGCCCGGCGGCGTTCCGCTGCCGCGCGACGGACGAATGGGCTTATGGATCTGGCCGACGCGTCCGGCGTCCGGCCGCCTCCAGGGCCTGATGAGCTGGGGTACGGAAGACGGCCTGTTCCTCGACGAGGCCGGGCATGTCATGGCGCGTTGGGCGGGGCGATCGCTGGTTCTGCCCAACATGGCTGTCGAACGGCGCTGGCTGCGGATAAGCTTGTCGTTCGAAGGCGGGCGGCTGCTGCTCGAGTCCTCCGCCGCTGATGGCGGGGATCAAAGCGCCACCCTGGATGCGAAAGATCCGCAGGGGCAACCGGTCGATCCGGCGCACTTCAGACTGGCGGCTATCGAAGGCGCGGACGGTGCGTTTGACGGCAAGATCGCGCGGCCTGCGCTCGAACATCCCGATGGTGATATAGCGCGGTGGTCGCTTGGCAGCGATCCCGGCCTGCGTACCGTAGCCGACCTGAGCGCTCATGGCCGCCATGGTGTCCTCGTCCACAGGCCCCAGAAGGGTATGACGGGTCCCGATTGGCAGGGCGACAGTAATGGCTGGACCGAGGCGCCCGAGAGTTATGACGCCATTGCGTTCCACAGCGACGACCTCAGCGATGCCGGCTGGCCCGAGACGTTCGCCTTCGACATACCCGCGACGTTGCCCAGCGGCGCCTATGGCGTAGAGCTCACCGCAGACCGCCGGCGGGACGTGCTTCCGCTATTCGTCACGCCGCCAACCGGTGCCGCGACGGCCCCCCTGGCGTTGGTGCTGCCGACGTTCAGCTATCTGCTCTACGCCAATGAACGCCACTGGTGGCCGAACCCGGCCATCGAACAGATCGCCGGTGCGCCTCTGGACGACATCGTCGGTGACTATGATCGTTGGGGAAGCGAACATGGCCTGATCAGCGGCTATGATTATCATGCCGACGGATCAGGCAACGCGCATGTTTCAATGCGGCGGCCGCTCGTCAACGTACGGGCCGACTATATCCATCCTCTGCTGCGCGGACCGCATCAGCTCAGCGGGGACATGCTCATCGTGGAATGGCTCCGTAGCATCGGACAGCCATTCGACATATTGACTGATCACGAAGTTCATCTTCATGGCCGCGAGGCGCTGGCGCCCTATCGTGCCGTGATGACGGGAAGCCATCCCGAATATACCAGTGGCAGCATCAACGATGCCTTTGCTGGTTATCTGGGTTCGGGCGGCAACATTCTCCATCTCGGCGGAAACGCCTTTTACTTCGTGACGGCGGCTTTTCCCGACGAGCCGCATATATTGGAGGTTCGCCGCGGCTATGCCGGCGTCATCCCCTGGCAGTCGCAGCCCGGCGAGTTGCGGCTGGCATCCACAGGCGAACTGGGCGGCATCTGGCGGTGGCGCGGCCGGTCCGCGCACCAACTGCTCGGAACGGGCACCGCGGCGGTGTCTTTCGGGCCGGGGCGCCCCTATGTCAGGACCGCGGCAAGCCGCGATCCTCGCGTGGCGTGGATCTTCAAGGGCATTTCCGGTGACGTGATCGACGCGCATAGCGTCCTCATGGGTGGACCCGCGGGGTTCGAGTTCGACGCGGCCCGGCATGATCTGGGCACACCTTCCGATACCGTCGTCCTCGCGGTTGCGAAGGATTTCGGACCGCTCGCCTTCCTGGCATCGGAGGACATGTTGTCGACCGGCGCGCTAGGTGGCGCCGAGGCTCACCTGCTTTACCGGGAAGCGGCCGGAGGGGGACGCCTCTTCGCCGCGCCATCGGTCGCGTGGACCGGATGCCTGCCTGACCGTGAAGGCAATAATGATGTCGCGCGGATCACGCGCAACGTCCTCGATCGCTTTCTCGCGATTCCCGAAGACCGATATCAAGAGATGAACGGAGCCGATCATGGTTGACGATATCGTTGCCCAGCTTTCCTGCGACTTCGACGCTCCGCCCGAGACGGTCTTCGAAGCGTGGACGAGCCCTGCGGTGCTGCCGCTGTGGCTCGCTCCACCGCCATATCGAATGGTGGAGGCAACCGTGGATGCCCGGCCCGGTGGATCCTATGTCCATCATGTATCCGGCCCGGACGGCGACCATGTCGTTCGGGGAACATTCGCCGATTTTGTCCAGGATCGGCATCTTCGCTTCAGCTGGAATTATTCCGGTCCCAACCCCGTTCCTCGACCGGAAACGACATGGGTCGAGGTTCGCTTCGACAGCGGGGCGAACGGCGGGACGGTGCTTCGGCTGACCCATGCCGGTCTGCGCGACGAGCGCGAGTTCGACCATTATCAGATCGGCTGGGGCATCAACTTCGAGCAGCTCGGCGAGGTGCTGGAACGCTGATGTCTCCTTCGGCGCTCGACATATCCATCGCCGGTGCGCCGGGCAGCTCGGAAAGCGGCCAAGACGAACGCCGCTGTCCGGGGAATATGGCTGTAAATGGACAGGCTTTGCGACGCGCGGCTTTGGCCGCCCCGCGAAGTTTGGCAGCCTCTGACACAATTTCGCGGAGCCAGGCCATCCGATCCGGCACCGCACAGGAGGAACGTGGATCGGCGAAAGGAAAAATCCAATGCCGACGCATGAGGAGCGCCGCCTCCCGATAGCGGCAAGATAAGGCCTGACCGATTGGATCAGAACAGGTCTTTCTCGATACCATCACAATATAAGGGGCTGAACCAATGGCGTATAACTTTAGAGCGACCCTATCCGTTTCGATCCTCTCGACGGTCGCGCCTGCGGCGCTGATGTTGTCCTGTCCGGCCGTGGCGCAGGAGGCTGCCAGCGACGCCAGCACCGGGCTCGCCGACATCGTTGTGACCGCCCGGCGGCGGCAGGAATCGGTCCAGAGCACGCCCTTGTCGGTTTCCGCATTCGATGCCCGTGCCCTGGCCGAGCGTAATGTGCAGGTCGCGTCGGACGTCACCAGTTACGTCCCGAACGTGCAGTTTGACAGCGTCGCCAGCGAATCCGGTGGCGGCGCCGCCACCCAGGTGTCCATTCGCGGCATCGGGCAGACCGATTATGTCATCACGGTGGAGCCGGCGGTCGGCATCTATCTGGACGGCGTCTATGTCGGCAAGTCGGTAGGCTCGCTGCTCGATACGGTGGACATCGATCGTATCGAAGTGCTGCGCGGGCCGCAGGGCACGCTCTTCGGCAAGAACACGATCGGCGGCGCGATCCAGCTCATCTCCAAGCGGCCGACGTCGGATTTCGATTTTTCGATCAGCGGCACGACCGGCTCCTACAGCCGGGCGGACGTCAAGGGCGCGATCTCCGGTCCGTTGAGCGAAGGCTTTAGAGCGCGCCTGTCCGGCGGCTATCAGACCCGCCACGGCTTCGTGGACAGAATCACGCCGGCTGGCGTCAAGACGGGTGAGCATCAGGGCAATATGAACCGGCTGAGCGGCCGCCTGGTCGTCGAAGCCGATCTGAGCGAGAATCTGATGGCGACGCTCGCCCTCGACGGCACCCGCATCCGCGAACAGACGCCTGGCACAGTGCTGCTGTTCGCGGACGAGAATGATTCCTTCCCCTCGGTCTATCATGCCGGCATTCCCGGCGGCGTCTGCCTTCCCGCCGCGGGTGCTGCGCGATTGACCAACCCATTCTGTTACAACAGTCAATATCAGCGCACGGTCGGATCGCATGTCACCACCAATTCCGGCGCGAACAAGTCCAACGCCGACATCAAGGGAGCGGCACTCTCGTTCGAGTGGAAACTCGGCGAAGCCACGCTGCGATCGATCACCGCCTATCGTGACGTCGATGTCTCGGTTGCGCAGGATCTGCAGGGCTCACCCTATTATTACAACGAGATCGAGCAGGAGATCAGCAACAAGCAGTATAGCCAGGAATTCCAGTTGAGCGGTGACCTGTTCGACTCACGGCTCCACTATGTCGGCGGCCTATTCTACATGCATGAATCCGGCCGGCAGGAATTCCCTGTCAATCTTGCGCTCGTCCAGTTCCTTTCGGGCGGCGAGGTGAAGACGGACAGCTATGCGGCCTTTGGTCAGCTGACCTATGACCTGACCGATGCTTTTTCGATCACCGGCGGCCTGCGCTACACCCACGAGAAGCGACAATTCAATCCTGGTTTGCAGCGTGTCGTCGGATATGACGACATCGCGCAGATCAAGATACCCGGCTTCGTGAATCTCATCGCAGGTGCGTTCGGCCCTCCCGGGACGCCGCTTTTCCCTGCCGGCTGGTACAAGCGTTCGAGCAATTCCGCGACGCCGATGATCTCCGCGAACTATAAGTTCGACCGCAACATCATGGCCTATGCTACCTTCTCGCAGGGTTTCAAGGGTGGCGGTTTCACGATGCGCTACTTCCCGGCGGTCATGCCCGCGCCGGGCACCGATCCCGACGACATCATCTCCTATGCGGGCCCGGAAAAGGCCACGTCCTACGAGTTGGGCCTGAAGAGCGAATTGTTCGACCGGCGCCTGCGCTTCAACATCGCCGGTTTCTACACCAATTATCGCAATATCCAGGTGACCTATAACATCGATCCCGATGGTCCTGGACCGATCGGGGCGTTCGTTCCGGTCCTTGCCAATGCCGGCAAGGCGCATCTGAAGGGCATTGAGATCGAAAGCTCGGCAGTGCTGACCAGCTGGCTGCGCCTGGATGGAAGTCTTGGCTATATCGACGCCGAATATGTGAACTTCACGCCTGCCGCGCGGGCCAATTTCGCCGGGATCGACGGCTTCAAGCTGCCGAACACGCCGAAGTGGACCTATAATATCGGCGGCACAGTGACCTTCCTCGATAATGAGATGGGGAATGCCTCCGTCCGCGTCGACTGGTCGCATCGCAGCGGCCAGTTCAAGGAGTTCTCCAACAACCCCTTTGTCTTCCAGGAAGGCTATGGAATCCTGAACGCCAGCCTCACCTATCGCGACCCCACCAAGCGCTGGAGCGCGAGCGTTGGCGGCACCAACCTCACCGACAAGGCCTATATCGTCAGCGGTGTCGTCGGCGGCGGATCGGGCTATGCGCAAGGTGTGGTCGGCCGGCCGCGCGAATGGTATCTTCGCGTAGGTTATGACTTTTAGAGCGCTTCACGATCTGACTGGATCAGATCGCACGCTCCAGGCTTTGTCCTACCGCGATTTTCGAGCCGGCAGACGTCTCCATCTGCCTGGAAATCGCTTCGAGAGTTGAACGAACATGCATCTCATCCCGGCGATTTGTCGTCGTCGGGGTGAGATGAAGCTGTGATGTCCCGTCACCGCAGGCGTTGATGTCCGCCGTGCCGCTGCGGTTCCGACGATATGTTCGCCGGCGATCTTCGGCGGTTTCGTGCGGGCTCCAACATCATCGTCGGCCGCAATGCCCGTCGGCGCGGCCTATCGGGGACCTCATTTCCTCCGCCCAAATTGGTCACGCCCAGCATCGCGACGCATGCTGAGAGGCTGCCCCGCCCCTTTGCGAAGCCCCTTGCCCTTCGGCTTCGCTTAGGATGAGCTGAACGCTACCACACGCGGCTCCTGCTCAGGATGAGCGTGGTGGGCATTTCGCCGAACTTAAGCAGTGCGCGCCCGATCAGCGCCGAGCGCGGCCCACTATGTTCGTCGACCTTCATCTTCGAATTCGATCTTGCGCGGCACGAGATAGCCCGATAGAGAAATAATATTATCAATAATATTGGCGCTTGAGGCTGATTTGTTGAACGCCAGACGATGTAACGGTGTTTTCGGGCACGGCGAAGACGGGTCGAGAGGGGTGGAGGCGCCGTGAGAAAATATGTGGATTCGTTGCTTAGGCGCGAAATGGTGCAGCACGTTCGTCGTCGCGTCAGCGCGAAGTTCGAAATCGCGGCAGTCATCGAAAAAGTCCAGAAGCTGGGCGCCCCACCGATTATCTTTCACGATGTCGAGGGGGCTGCGTTTCCCGTCATCTCGAATATTTACGCGAGCAACGACCGACTTTGCGAGATCATAGGAGCGGAGCCGGGCGATTTTTGCCAGCGCTGGCACGCGCTCATGACGTCGATGGACTCCGCGGCGCCCTACATGGAGGCGGTATCGCTTCCCGCGCCGCGCACGGCGGTCTCCTTGGGGGATTTACCACGCATCCAGTGGCGCGCCAAAGACGACGGCCCTTATGTCACCGCTGGCGTCTTCTACGCGAAAGACCCCGAGACGGGCGTCGGCAATCTGTCATTCTGTCGAGCGTCGATGCGCTCCGACGGCAGGCTGATCTGCTGTATCGATCCGCCCCACGATCTCGCGCGCTATCAGGCCTTGGCCGAGGCCCGGGGTGAGGCGCTCGAAGTGGCTGTGCTGATAGGCGCCGCGCCGGAGATATTTCTCGCTGCGTGCGCTTCGGTTCCTTATGACGTTGACGAGCTCCGCGTGGCCGCCGCGATCGCAGGTAAGCCGATTCCGATGCGACCGTCGGCGAGCCTGGCACTGGATATCCCGGATGAGACCGAGTGCGTAATCGAAGGGCGCATCCTTCCGGGCGTCCGTGAGCGAGAAGGGCCCTTTGGCGAGTATATGGGCTATTACGGGCCGATCAACGAGAATGGCTATGTGCTGGACGTGACCGCCGTCACCGTGCGTGAAAATGCCATGTTCCATGGCTTGCTCTGTGGTGGCGCCGAAGATTTGTGCGCCCTCGATGTGGCTTTCGCGACACGAACCTTCAGTGCCATCTCGAAGCGCGTCAAAGGCGTTCTGGACGTCACCTGCAACCCGATGTTCTTCTGCTCGATCGTCCGGATCGATAAAACCTATCCGACACAGCCAGCCGATGTGTTCCAGGCGGTGTTCGACGCAAATCCCAATTACAACTTCGCGTGTATCGTCGTCGACCGGGACGTCGACATCCGGGATATCGGCGCTGTGTTCAAAGCGTTTCTTACCCGGGGCAGGGTCGATCGGCGCGTCACGATCATCGACGATGTGCGCGGCTGGGACGACGGCGACGATCCCCTATATGCCGGTCGCCTCGGCATAGACGCCACCACGACCTGGGGCCGCGAGGAGAATTTCGATCCCGTCTCGACGCCTTGGCCCGACATAAGGCTGGAGGATTATATCGATCCGGAGGGCGGCCTCATCGCGAAGATATTTTCAGAGACGGAAGGCTCCGGAGTCGAGCCATGTGTCGCGTCCGGAGAATAACTCCTCCACGCGCATGAAGAACCAGGGAATTTGGGAGCCGAGATGAGCCAGATCACTACTTCTTCCCCGACCCACCGGATCGCGATCGATGTTGGCGGTACTTTCGTCGACTATGTTCTTCTCGATGAAGCCACGGGCTCGATCTCGATCGAAAAGCAGCTCTCGACGCCGGAGCGTATCGTCGATGAGGTCATGACGGGCCTCGGCCGCTTGCCGGTGGACCTGGCGGCGACGAGCATTTTCCATGGCACGACCGTGGCCCTGAACACGATCGTCCAGGAACGGGGCGTGAAGGTGGGTCTTCTGACCACAATGGGATTTCGCGATGTCCTGGAGATAGGACGAGGCTCGCGGCCGGAAATATATAATCCGCTCTTCCGCGAGCCGCCACCGCTGGTCGAGCGGTTCATGCGCCGCGAAATCTCGGGCCGTCTCGATGCGCGAGGCGCAGAGGTGATACCCCTCGATCTCGATCAGGTCGATCGGGAGGTTGACGCGCTCCTTGCTGACGGTGCGGAGTCGATCGCGGTCTGCTTCCTGCATAGCTATGCGAACAGCGCCCATGAGGAACTGGCCGCGGCGCGGATTCGCGAGCGGCATCCCCAGATCGCGCTGGCCGTCTCGCATGAGCTCGTCAAGGAATGGCGCGAGTTCGAGCGGACGTCCACGACCGTCCTCAACGCATATGTCCAGCCGCCCTTCAAGCGGTACATCGATGTCCTTGCCGCGCGCCTGACCGAAGCGGGCTACCGCAATCCGCTCGCGGTGATGCAATCCAACGGCGGCGTATCCGCGGCACGACGTGCCGCCGACCGTCCGATCACGACATTGGAATCAGGGCCGGCGGGCGGCGTGATCGGTGCGAGTGTTCTCGCGGCCGAATTGGGCCTCAAGAACGTCATCTGTTCGGATGTCGGCGGAACGACGGTCGATCTGGCCCTGATCGAGGATGGTGCGATCATCGAGCGCAACCAGACCAAGATCGCCGGCCGGCCAGTGTTGGGGCCGACGATCGACATCCTTTCCGCGGGGATCGGCGGCGGATCGATCGCCTGGATCGATCATCGTGGTTCGCTGCGCGTCGGGCCTCGCAGCGCTGGTTCCTCGCCAGGGCCGGCCTGCTTCGGATTGGGCGGCGAGCAGCCGACCGTGACGGACTGCCATCTCGTTCTCGGCAGCCTCGATCCAGACCGCTTTCTGGGCAACCGGATCCGGCTCGATACCGCCGCCGCGCAGCGGGCGATCGACCGGCTTGCCGCCGAGCTTGATCTCGGACGCGACGAACTGGCCACCGGGATTCTCAAGATCGCCGAGTCCCATATGACGGGCGCTATTCGCTCGATCACGGTGAAGCGCGGGCTGGACCCCAGGGATTTCACGCTCATTTCCTATGGCGGCGGCGGAGGTTTCTTTGCCGTCGCCGTGGCGGAAGAGCTGGGCGTGACATCGATCGTCGTACCGACGGCGTCGGCCACATTTTCCGCGTGGGGGATCGTCACCTCGGACTATCGCGAAGATAGTTCGCGCACGATGGTGCGTCCGATCAATACGCAATCGGCCGTCGAGATCATCGAGGTGGCGAAGATGCTGTCGGATGAAAATATCGAGCGGCTGGCCGAGCATAATTTTGACACCGGGCGGATCAGGTCGTTCAGCCGGTGCGACGTGCGTTTTGCCGGCCAGGAATATGCCGTCACCGTCGGGATCGACGATGCCTGGCTCGATGATCCCGATATCCTGCTCGACCGCCTGTCCGATCGTTTCGTTGAATCACACCGCAGGCTCTATGGTCATGGGGAGGCCGGCGCGCCGCTCGAGCTCGTGACGGTCCGGGTGCGGTCGATCGGCCATGTCAGTCGTCCGACATTTCCGACCATCGCCGACCGCGGTGCGCCGGTGCCTGTCGCGTCGCGGGACACCTATTTCCGCGCTGCGGGTGCCCGCGTGCCCACGCCCGTCTACGATCGGGATAATCTGTCGCGGAACTTCTCGATCGAGGGGCCTGCTATCGTCGAGGAGTGGACCACCACGACACTGGTGCCGCCGGGTTGGACCGCGCATGTCGATTCCATCGGTAATCTGATACTGAACGCGAAGAAGGAAGGCTGATCATGGCCCAGATCGATGTCGTTACCGCGGAAGTTCTTCGCAACGCCGTGGTGGTCGCAGCGGAGGAGATGAGCTCCACCCTTGTCCGCACCGCGCATAATCCACTGCTTTACGACGTTCAGGATTTCGGCCTGGGCATCCTGTCGCCGGAAGGCGAATGCTGGGCCGATGCGCCGGGCATGACAGCGTTCGTCGGCGTGCTCTCCCACACGATATCGTCGGGCATTGCCGAACATGGCATAGAGAATATGCGCGATGGCGACATCTTCATCGCCAACGATCCCTACACGACGGGCAATCATATTTCGGACGTGTCGATTTACATGCCGATCTTCCACGCGGATCGATTGGTGGCGTTCGCGGCCGTTACCGCCCACTGGGCCGACATCGGCGGAAAGACGCCGGGCGGCTGGTGCCCGGATTCGGTTGACGTCTATCAGGAGGGTATCTGCTTCTCACACGAGAAGCTGGTCGATCGCGGCCAGCAGAACAAGGCGCTGCTGAGCATTATCCGCAACAATACGCGTTGCCCGGATGTCGTGCTGGGTGATCTCAACGCGCAGATCGCCGCATGTCGGCAAGGCGCGACGCGCCTGATCTCGCTCTGCGACAAATATGGCAGCGATCAGCTTCGCGCGGCCATGAATCTGGCGATCGATCGGGCGGACAAGGATGCCCGTCGCCAGATTAGCGCGTTGCAGGACGGGGTATATACCGTCAGCCAGATGATGGACGAGGATGGCGTGGTGAAGGGTGCGCCGTTCACCGTCCAGCTCACGCTGACCATCTCAGGCGACAGCATCACGGCGTCATTCGCCGGTACCAGCGAGGTTCGCGCCGGACCGGTCAATTGTCCGGAATATGCAGCGCGGAGCCTCGTCCGTGCGGCGATCAAGGGCATATTGTCGCCCACCGAGCCGGCCAATGAGGGTGATTTCAAGGCGCTGACCTTCGACATCGCCCCCAATCTGGTCGTGAGCCCGCAGCGCCCGGCCCCCGTCGACTCATATGGCTATATGTGCATCGCGGTCTGGGAGCTGACCATGCGCGCGCTGGCGATGGTAGCGCCCGAGCGCGCGGTGGCTGGTGGCGGGCAGCTTTGCATGCCGACGCTATCGAGGGTCGATCCTCGGCTCGGCACGCCCTTCGTGCTGGCCGATCCTCTCGACGTCGGCAATGGCGCGCGCCCGGCCAGCGATGCTCCGACCATGGCGATCCCGACGATGGGCGACGTCCCCAACATGCCGGTCGAGGTGGTGGAAATGCGCTATCCGGTACGGATTGACCGTTTTGGCCTTCGGCCGGAATCGATCGGCCATGGGCAGTTTCTCGGCGGCGCCGGCGTGCGCCGCGACTATCGCCTGCTCGAGCCTGGCATCATGGTCTACACGGCTTTTGAGAATGTCCGCGATCCGCTGGGACGCGGACGGGACGGCGGTCTCGATGGCGCGCCGCCCGTCGTTATCGTGAATCCCGACACCGACGAAGAGCTGGTGATGCAGGAGCGGGCCGGCATCGGCCCGTTCAAGCCTGGCGAGGTCATCAGCATGCGCAGCGGCGGCGGGGGGGGGTGGGGGGCGCCTTCGGCTCGGGATGCCGCACATGTCAGGGCCGACGTGCGGAACGGGCTTCTGACGGCAGCGGATGCGAAGGCAATCTACAACATCGATACTGCCGCCTGATATAGGCAGACCGGCGGCACTGCCGGCGCTTGGCGAGATCGGCCTCGGGCGTCTCCGCCCGTGTCGGGAAAGGTCTGCGGCGGACCGAGCTATTTGCGACGGCGCTATGCGAGCGCACGCCGGCTTCCAGCATGCCGGAGCGTCCAGGGGACGGTAGCCGTTCCGGCAGAACTGCTTTTCGTTCTCTCGCCATATGAGAGAAAGCGCTCCGCCGCAAATTGCCCCCTGTGTCAGCCAGGCGTAACCCGGTTCCGAAATTGCATCGCCGGGAGCAAGAAGCCTTGAGCAAATTCGACCAAGCCGCGACAGCGTTGCGGGCCGCCTATGCCGGTGGCGCCATCGCGCCGCTCCGGGACGTGTTGGAACCCACCGACGCCGCAGGGGCTTATGCGGTGCAGGCGATCAATACCCGACACTGGACCGATGCGGGCCGCCGCGTCGTCGGCCGCAAGATCGGGCTCACCGCCAAGGCGGTCCAGGCGCAGCTCGGCGTCGATCAGCCCGATTTCGGTGTGCTGTTTGAGGATATGGCGATCGCCGACGGCGGCATCCTGCCCGTGGCGAAGGTCCTGCAGCCGAAAGCGGAGGCCGAGGTCGCGCTGATCCTCGGCCGCGACATCGATGCGGCCGACGCGACGCCAGAGATGGTCGCCGCTGCGGTGGACCATGTCGCTGCCGCGATCGAGATCGTCGATAGCCGCATTGCGGACTGGAAGATCACCTTCGCCGACACGGTCGCCGATAACGGCTCCTCGGCCTTCTTCGTGCTGGGGAAGGAGCGAAAATCGCTCGACGGCCTCGACCTCTACACCTGCGGGATGGCGCTGGAGGTCAACGGGGCCATCGCGTCGCTGGGAGCAGGGGCGGCTTGCCTTGGCCATCCGCTCAAAGCCGCCGCCTGGCTGGCGCGCACTCTTGCCGGTCTTGGCGAACCGCTGCGCGCAGGGGATATCGTGCTCACCGGCGCGCTCGGACCGATGGTGGCGCTGACGCCCGGTGATGTGGTGGTCGCTAAGATCGGCGGGCTCGGCAGCGCCTCTTTCCGCTTTGAGGAGAGCCGCTGATGGCTACCAAGATGAAGGTCGCGATCATCGGATCGGGCAATATCGGCACCGATCTGATGATCAAGATCATGCGAAACTCGACGGTGCTCGAAATGGGGGCGCTGGTCGGCATCGACCCGGACAGTGACGGCCTCCGCCGTGCCGAGCGACTGGGCGTGGCCACCACCCATGAGGGTATCGAAGGGCTCCAGAAGCTTGCCGTCTGGCCGGAAATCGGCGTGGTGTTCGACGCCACTTCGGCCGGCGCGCATAAGCGACACAGCGATGTGGTGACCGCCGCCGGCAAGGTGATGATCGATCTCACCCCCGCCGCGATCGGCCCCTATGTGATCCCGGTCGTCAACGGCGACGAGCATCTCGACGCACCCAATGTCAATATGGTGACCTGTGGCGGCCAGGCGACCATTCCGATCGTCGCTGCCGTTTCCTCCGTCGCCACCGTCCATTATGCAGAGATTGTCGCCTCAATCTCGTCGAAGAGTGCCGGCCCAGGAACCCGTGCGAATATCGACGAGTTCACCGAGACGACGAGCCTGGGGATCGAGAAGGTCGGCGGCGCGGCCAGGGGCAAGGCCATCATCATCCTCAACCCCGCCGAACCACCGCTGCTGATGCGCGACACGGTCTTTACGCTTTCCTCGGGCGGTGACGAGGCGGCGATCGAAGCCGCTGTCGAGGCAATGGTGGCGAAGGTGAATGCCTATGTCCCGGGCTATCGGCTCAAGCAGAAGGTGCAGTTCGAGCGCTTCGGATCGAACAACCCTGTTCGGATTCCTGGCGTCGGTCAGTTCGAGGGGATCAAGACCAGCGTGTTTCTGGAGGTTGAGGGCGCTGCTCATTATTTGCCGGCCTATGCCGGCAATCTCGACATCATGACTTCGGCGGGCTTGGCAACCGCCGAGAAGATCGCCGCCAGGCGGCTGCAGCGGGAGATCGCATAATGGCCTTCGATCCGACCCGTAGCAAACTTTACATACAGGACGTGACCCTGCGTGACGGCATGCACGCGATCCGTCACCAATATGGCCTCGACCATGTCCGGAACATCGCCAGGGCGCTGGACCGCGCCAAGGTCGATGCGATCGAGGTGGCGCATGGCGATGGTCTTAACGGATCGAGCTTCAACTATGGTTTTGGCGCCCACACCGACTGGGACTGGATCGAAGCCGTCGCCGAGGTGCTGGAACATAGCGTTCTGACGACCCTGCTGCTGCCCGGCATCGGCACGGTTCACGATCTGAAGCATGCTTATGGACTCGGCGTCCGTTCGGTCCGCATCGCCACCCACTGCACCGAAGCCGATGTATCGAAACAGCATATCGAGGCTGCCCGCAACCTTGGCATGGACGTATCGGGTTTCCTGATGATGAGCCACATGTCGGAACCGGACGCCCTGGCACAGCAGGCCAAGCTGATGGAGAGCTATGGCGCGCACTGCGTCTACGTCACCGATAGTGGCGGCGCGCTGACGATGGACGGTTATGCGGCCCGCTGCCAGGCCTATGATCGGGTACTCAAGCCCGAGACCCAGCGCGGCGTCCACGCCCACCACAACCTGTCGCTCGGCGTCGCCAATTCGATCGTTGCGGTGCAGAATGGCGTGGTCCGGGTCGATGCCAGCCTGGCGGGCATGGGTGCCGGCGCGGGCAATGCGCCGCTCGAGGTGTTCATTGCCGCGGCAGACACCTATGGCTGGAACCACGGGTGCGACCTGTACGGCCTGATGGATGCTGCGGAGGAACTGGTCAGGCCGTTGCAGGACCGTCCGGTTCGGGTCGATCGCGAGACGCTCACCCTTGGCTATGCCGGTGTCTATTCGTCGTTCCTGCGGCATGCCGAAAAGGCCGCCGCCGAACATGGGCTCGATACCCGCGCTATCCTGGTAGAGCTCGGCCGCCGAAAGATGGTCGGCGGCCAGGAGGACATGATCGTCGATGTCGCGCTCGATCTGGCGTCGCGCGTGGCAGAATGAAGCTGACCCAGCGAGTGAGGTGTCGCTAAGCGGGACTGGATCGGGATGATATTGTCGTCCGGACCTGGCCGGTGCGCCTATCCCCGGTGGTTGACGTAAAATCGATGCGAAGCCGTTGATCTAACGGCCGTCCCGGCTGATGGCTTAGCCCCGTTCACGCTCGCCCAAGTAGCTGAGCCCTGCATCGCGGGTGGCATTGCGCAAAGTCGTGGGGCTCAAGCCGCTTGACGCAATGCCGCCGATCGCATGCCAAGGGCATGCGCCAGCAGGATCTGCGACCGCCGTGACAGCAACGCGCGCGGGTCAAACTCATGGGCACACCTAGTCGGTCAGGGCTCCTGGTGAACGGCAGTGCACCCACATAACAAGGAAATGATATATTGTATCGTTTCGTCGAGCGGTTTAGAAGGCGGTCGTCTTCAGCGAACGGGGCGGGTTCGATGAGGCGTTATAACATCTTAAAGGGCTATGATATGCGGCGCTCGCTTCTTCTTTCCAGCTGTTCACTGATTCTGGCTGCCGCTTCGGCGCCGGCTTTCGCCGCCGAGGCGGCAGATGCGACCGGCACGCGCTACCATGATCAGCCCTCGAACGAGATCATCGTGACCGCGCCCTTCCAGCGCGACCGGCGCGACGTGTTGTCGGGCGTTTCGGTTCTGCAGGGCGAGGCGCTTACCCAGTCGCTGCGGCCGACGATTGGTGAAACGCTGTCGCGAACGCCGGGCGTTTCGGCTACGTCATTTGGCCCGAACGCGTCACGCCCGGTGCTGCGCGGTTTTCAGGGCGAGCGCGTTCGCGTCCTCACCGACGGCATCGGATCGATAGACGTCTCCAATACCAGCGCCGATCACGCGGTTGTCGTCAATCCGCTGCTGGCCGAACGCGTGGAAGTCCTGCGCGGTCCGGAAGCGCTGCTCTACGGCTCATCAGCGATTGGCGGCGTCGTCAACGTCATCGACAAGCGCATTCCGCGCAGCATTCCCGACGAAGCGGTCCATGTCGATCTGATCGGCACCTATGGCAGTGCCGCCAACGAACGATCGGGCGGCGGTGCGGTCGTCGTCCCGCTGGGCGACAAGTTCGTGGTCCACGCCGACGGCAGCTATCTGAAGACCGATAATCTGCGCATCGGCGGTTATGCGCTCACCCCGGGCGGCCGGGCCGAGGCGCTCGAGACGAGCCTGCTGCCGCCCGATCCCGACGCCGAGGAACCCATCGACTATGCCGGCAACGCTGCGGTCCGGAAGAAGCTGCCCAATTCGGCCAGCAAGACCTGGACGGCCGGTGTCGGCGCCGCGATCATCACCGAAACCGGTAATCTCGGCTTTTCCTACAGCCACTATGACAGCCTCTATGGCATTCCGATCCGGTTCGCGACATTGCCGGGCCAGGAGCAGGAAGGGCCGCGACTCGATCTCAAGCAGGACCGCGTCGACTTCCGTGCAGAGGTCGAAACCGGTGGCGAGATACTGAAGGCGATCAAAGCACGCGCCGGCTATGCCGACTACCGGCATTTCGAGCTTGAGGAGGACGGGGCGGTCGGCACCGCCTTCTACAACAAGGGCATGGAAGGGCGCATCGAACTCGTCCAGGCCGATCGCGGCGCGTGGAAAGGCGCGTCGGGCGTCCAATATTTCTCGCGCGACTTCAACGTCATCGGCGATGAGGCATTCCTGCCGAAGAACAGCACCCAGCAGCTCGGTTTCTTCACGCTCCAGCAGCTCGACTATGGCCGGCTCAAGGTCGAGGCAGGCGCGCGCTACGAGAAGAGCTGGTTGCAGGCCAGCCCGCTCGACACCCAGCCGCAATTCCCCAATGGCGGCCGCACGTTCGATGCGGTCTCGGGATCGCTCGGCGCGTCCTACGGGCTCAGCGATGGCTGGAGGATCGGCGTCAATGTCTCGCGCACGGTTCGCGCGCCGTCTGCCGAGGAACTGTTCGCCAACGGTCCGCATGCCGGCACCGAAGCGTTCGAGGTCGGCAATCCCGATTTCAAGAAGGAGCGTTCCTATGGCATCGAGGCCGTGCTGCGCGGCCGCGGTGAAGGCTACACCTTCGAGGCGTCGGCCTATCACAGCTGGTTCTCGAACTTCATCTACGAGGATCTGACCGGGGCGATCGAGGATGGCCTGCCGGTGTACCAGTTCAACCAGGCGAAGGCGCGCTATTATGGCTTCGAGGTTCAGGGGTCTGCGACCCTCGCCAACTTCGGTGACGTGAAGCTCGTGGCGGATGGCCTTGCCGATTATGTCCATGCGAACATCGTCAGCATCGGCCCCGCGCCGCGCATCCCTCCGCTCCGCGTCCTCGGCGGCCTGGCCGCGACCAGTGCGAAAATCGATGGCCGTGTCGAGGTCGAATGGACCGACAGCCAGAAGCGTACAACGGCGTTCGAGACGTCGACCGATGGTTTCACCATGGTCAACGCCGAGATCAACGTACGCCCATGGGGTGATGAAAGGCCGCTGAGCTTTGCCTTGTCCGCGAACAACATCCTCGACGTCAACGCCCGCCGTCACGCCTCATTCCTCAAGGACTTCGCCCCCCTGGCAGGACGCGATTTCCGGATCACGGCACGCGCTAGCTTCTGATCCCGGAGGTCGTCGGACCGCTCGACTGCCGGGCTGCCGGGCGGCACCCTGTCCCTGCGGACGCCGCCCGGCTTCACGCCCATGACCGCAAGAGATGGCAAATCTCCTACCCGGTTGCACCGACATGACCCGGCCGATGCGGGGCGGCGATCTTATCGGAAGCCCGCCGTCAGTGCTGCGCTGGTCGTCGATGTGATGACCCGTCACGCAGCCCATTGGCGGCCTATGAGATCGCGACGCTCAGCGGTGAGTTTGGTGATCCGCTGAGTCCCGTTCAGGCCCATCGGACGCTCAGCGTATGATGGATAAACAGCAGACGAGCATCGAGAGTTTATCGGTCTATGTGCTGGCCAACAGCGCGGCTCACGCACTGCTGATCTGCGGCTAATGCGGCGCCTGTGAAGCCTTTACGGAACCGTCGATCGCGGATGAACTCCACCCGAGCGGCTGCGTCACGCGGCTACGTCGTGACACGGCGGATCATCGAAGCGCTTGGGCGGTGCCACGGTTGTCGGCCGGGCTGATATCCGCCCGTCGCATGGGAACGCGGTTGCGCTGCTACGTCGAGCGTCGCGTTGACCCCGTACAGATGAGAAGCCGGGCCAAGTTGAGTCTTGGCCCGTCCCACAAACCGTACGGGTCAGGGCTTTGATTAGCGAGGTGCGTGACGGCGAGCTATACAAAGACCCATCCATGGCAGACCCTCGGGGGAAAAGGGGGCATTGAACGGCTGACAGGGTGGCGAACGACGCGAACGCCCGAAAAGGGGGCTTTCAAAACGCTGATAATCATATCGAAATCGCCCGAGTTTCTGCGTACCCCCCACGCGAAGCCATTCTGCCGTAACGGGCAGCGCCTTGTACGTGTCGTCCATCGCTTTGGGATCGTCGCCGCTGTGGACGCCATCGCTCTCGTCGTCGGAATACCAGCCCGATATATCGACCGTGCGTGAAAACGAGCCGACGACGACAGTCTGCGGCCGCGTGTCGCGACGCATAAGATTGGCAAAAAGCTATGAGTGGGTATCCCGAGGCGCGCGCATATAGCGTCGGGACAGCTGTTCAAAACGCTGCAGTATGTCAGACTCCACTTGCCCAGACGCCGAGATGGGTCACGGCGCAGGACTTGCGCGAGTTGGCGTAGTAATATGGCCGCGCGGTATTAGTCAGGATAGGATGCGGTGCCCCGTGCGCCAAGACCTGCCAGGGTGAGCCGCGCCGCATGATGGCCGCGCGCCGGAGCGATCAAGCCGCGGCGAAGGAGGAGCGCAGCCGTTCGGTTCGCGGTCGAAGACGGCAGGCCGAGCGCGTTTGCAACCGCACTGAGCGGGCGCACGCCGTCGTTGCGTAAAAGTACCTTGAGCTGCTGCCGGTTTGGTGGACACCGAGATAGGCTCATTCAGGCTACCCCAGCTTCGAGTTCGAAGTCGATGGGGCTGAGATAAGCCAGTGTCGAATAGCGTCGGTTCGGGTTGTAGAAGCATTCGATATAATCGAACATGTCGGCCTTGGCCTGAGCCCTCGTTCGGTAGATCTTCTGGCCCACCCGCTCGGTCTTGAGGGAGGAGAAGAAGCTTTCCATGACGGCGTTATCCCAGACATTGCCGGACCTGCGCATCGAACAGGTGACGCCGTTGTCGGCCATGAGCCGCTGGAACTGCTCATCGACCAGCCCACCACCCTGCGCGAGAACAGCTTTTGCCTGTGGACTGCCTGCGATGCCTGCCCCGGTTGCTTCCGGCTGGAGCATCGCCAGGTGGATATTTCTCCCACTGGAAGGCGCCGCCTTTGCACGGCGTATGGACATTTTGCTGCTCCTGCGTCGGCCGACAAACGACGGCCGGTCCAAAAGCGGCCTTTTCGACAGCCTGAGCGGCGACATGGCGGCCGCCTCGGCTGCCTGAAGACATATGGCGTCCCGACAGCACCACCGATCTGTCACCATTATGGATCGAAAAGCTTGATAACGGCCATTCGGACCCTTGCCACCGATCGGAGCGAGGAATAGCTTCGCACGACATTTTCCATCGTTGGCGGCCATGAAGAGGGCCATCAGATGTTCCACCAAGCCACGCGCAGCCGGGCCGCTCCACCGTCTTCGTCCGCGCCTGCCTTGGGTAGCGCGCGCGCCGCGCGCCGCGCGCCTCCCGGCGCGGAGGGCGGGCCGGCACCGGAGAACAGCCTGAACGATAGCCCGCATGTCGCCTCGCTACTGCAGATGCGGCGCGCGCTTAACCCGTCGACATCCGCCCGCGTTTCCAGCCGCGGCTCGGGAGTCATTCAGGCCCGGGCCACCATCGTCGCGCGCGTCGGTGTGCCCGCGATGGCCGACACGATCTGGGAACGGCTCTCGACCTTCGTCACGGCGCAGGGGCTCACCGCGATCAGCAAGCCCGACTTCGAGACCGCGCTGGAGCGCATGCACACCAGCCCGATCGATTATGGCGAGATCAATCTCGCCGACGACAATCATGTCGTCCAACTCTATCACAATATCCGCAGGCAATTGCCCGAGAACCGCGATCGCGGAACCTCAATCGACCGGCAGGAGCGCCGGGCGGCGTTCGACCATCGGCTGGAGAGCGGCCAGCACGAGGCCTTTCGGCGGGGTGGGCTGAACTCCTACATGACCGTCTTCATCGGGTCCGGCGCGAGCGTCGCCTATGCGATATCGGCGCTGGGTCCCAGCTTCGATCCCAGGACCGCCGCGATCATCGGCCCGCGCACCCAGCCCTGGCGCGCCAAGCGGGGGCCCGGCGTCATCGCCCATCCCGCGCATCAAATCACGCCGCGGCGGCGCTATGCCGGCGCGACCGTGATCGACGACAGGTGGCAGGATCGCGGCGACTTCTCCGACCATATCGACTCGGTCCTGCACGGCATCCATTATATTCCGGGCTCCGTGGCGGAGATCGAGAAGTACAACACTTTCACCCGGATCACCGTCACCGGCCAGGATCGGCCGGTCTATGCGGCCAAGGTCATCATCGGCGCGGGCTCGGGCGATCATAAGGTTCCCGAAGGCACCCACCCCGGCCTAGTCGCGCATGACAGCGCGCAGGTGGGCGCGGTTCGCCGGGTTATGAGCATGGACGTCTTCACCGAGGTGGCGGGCACCTTGTGGAAGGATCATGGCACGTTGACGAACAGCCCGCCCGGCCGGCTGGCGCCCAAGAGCGACATCACCGTCGTCCTGTCGGGCGCCAATGGCGGCATCGACGTCGCCTATGATGCGCTGCGCCGAGGCTATAAGGTCGAGTTCATCGTCAGCACCGGCGCCAGCTTCCTGACCGGCTTCCCCAATTATGCGGCCTATGCCCCTTATGTCGTGGGCGCGCTCGACGCGCTCGAACGCCTCAGGCTCGGGCTCGTCGCCGACCATGGCCAGGATCATAGCGAAGCGCTCGGCAAGATCGCTGCCAAGGTCGCGGAGGTGCGGAAGGCCGCCACCGAAGCCGGCTTCAATCCGAATGATCGGGGGCCAATCGACGCGCTTTACCATCGTCAGCATCTCTCGGTGGCAAGGGATTATCGCCGGGCGTTCGAAGGCCGGTTCGAGCGAGTCTATTTCGGCCGCGCCGGAGCCCCGGCGGCGACCGCGGACGGCATCGCCGTCAATGTGACCGATCTCGACGGCAAGGCGGTGGTCGTGAGAGGCGACATCTTCGTCTACGCGATCGGGCAGGAAGCCGATCCGGCCGTCAATCCGGTCTTCAAGATGCTGGAGCCGCTGCGGGCGCGACTGGTGCCGCTTATGGATATCGACAGGCGCTTCAGCGACGACGGCGCGGCGGTGCTCGGCCTGGGCACCACGGACAGGATGATATCGGTCGTCGGCGCGACGGCATTTCGCTATTCGCCCAATGTACCCCCCGCTGCGGCGGGCATGGGCGCAAAGGCGCCGGTCGTGGCATCGCTGCCGGGTAATGTTCTGATCAACGATCAACTCACCCCCAGCCGCAGCCAGGTCGAGGCGCAGCACGGCTTCCTGCCGCTCGACATCGGCCATGTCGCCAATTTCGTCACCGACGACCGGACCGCGCTGGCGGTGCATATCTCGGCCAGATATCCGGCACTGGCGGACCATTCTCATGGCCGCTATGTCGGCATGCTCGTCACCGAGATCATCGCCAACCGCAAGCGGACGGCCATCCCGGATCTCGATATTCTCGACGACAGCCGGGCGCGGCTGCTCATCAAGATAAACCCTTGCCCGGCCTTGCCGGTGCCGCCCAACGGGGCCGCCTTCCAGGCCTATTGGTCGGGGCGTCTCGCCGCCGCCAACCGCGCCGTCGAGCGGGGCTGATGGAACGGCCCGCGCTGCAACGCCGCGTCCAGCCCGCATCGTCCCGCCCCGACGCGGCAAGCCCCGGCCTTGCCGGTCCGCGCCATCAGGCGCTGACCACGATGGCGGCCTCGCTCAATCCGGCCGCCGGGCCGGTGCTGCAGGCGAGCAGCAACCTCACCGGTCTGCCCGATAGGCTCAAGGCCGGGGTCGAATCGCTCTCAGGCCACTCGCTCGACGATGTGCGGGTCCATTATAATTCGCCCCGCCCCGCCCAATTTCAAGCGCATGCCTTCGCGCAGGGCCGCGACATTCATGTCGCCCCCGGCCAGGAAAGGAGCCTACCGCACGAAGCCTGGCATGTCGTACAGCAGGCGCAGGGGCGGGTCCGGCCGACGCTGCAGATGGACGGCCATGGCATCAACGACGACGGCGCGCTGGAACGCGAGGCCGACAACATGGGCGTGCGGGCGATGGCCGGCGGGTCGGTTGGCGCGGCACCGATCCAGGCCACGGCGATCGGCGGCGCGACGGTGCAGCGCGATGCCATTCAGCTCAACAAGAGCCAGAAGAAACGCGCCGCCAAGCGCCGCGCCGCGCGCGAATATCAGGAACGCCAGGAACGCGAACGGCTGGCGCGCGAGATCACGCGATCGAGGGTTTCGGCCTCACGGACCGCGAGCGCTCCGCCGCCGCCGCCGGTCGGCAGCATTAGTAGTGGCGCACCAAGGCTTGTGATGGGCGGTGATCTGGCCTCCATAATGGAGGCACGGCGCCAGCGGGCGCTCTTGACGCAGTCGGAACCGGAATTGCTGAACCATCCCACCATCGAGGTGGATCACCCGACAGACCGTTCCTATGAAAGCTATGCCACCAAGGGCGCGGAACTGTTCGCCACGCTGAGCGCCCGGCTCGCGAATCGCAGCCCCGAAGCCATCGTGGCCGAAGAACGGAACTCCGCGCGGCTGGAGGCCGCTTTCGATAGGCGTTATGCCACGCAAGTCCTTCCGCGCCCCCCCGGCGAGAGCCGTCGGACAGTGGTATCGGACACCAGATCGTCGATCTACAAACGCGGCCAATATACGAATTTTTTCGCGGGCGACGGATCGAAGATCACCGCCAGCATGAACCGCAAGGACACCGACATTACCCGTGACGAGGATGCCGCCAGAAGGTCTGCATCGTCATCATCTTCGTCGTCATCGTCGTCCTCGTCCTCGCCCGCCGTACGCAGCAGCCCGATGAGCAATTCGGATATCCTTTTCTATCAGCACAGGGCCGCCAATCCGGGCAATCTCCAGAATCTGCAGCAGATCGAGCGGGCCAACGTCAGCAACGCCGATACGCTGCGCCTCGTCCGCAGTGCTGTGGCGTCGCACGGCCGGCCGGGCGACGACGGCCGCTATACATTCCAGCCCGGCACCTCCGGATTTCACGCGATCCTCGCCTCGCCCAACGGCAACAGCGCCGCGCATATGCTGACCCAGCATGCGCATGCGCTGGGCAACCGGACGATCCGCGACATCAACACCAGTGAGGACGGCACCTCGATCCTGATCAACATCGCCGCCGCCGAAGCGGCCGAGGGCAATTCCTCCGGCGACGCATCGTCGTCGTCGTCCTCTTCCTCCAGTTCCTCGGCGAAGGACCAGAAAGACGAGAAGGACGAGAGGCGACTATGATCCGGCCGCATCGCCCGATCAGTGTCCCCAAGCGATCATGCCGCCGGCCATAGCCGGTCCTTCCGCGACAGGAATGGACGGGGCTGGGGCCGCGCGGGGCGGGCAGCTCCATCATGTCGATCGGCTGACGCTCGACATCGAAGTCGACGATTTCGCCACTGCCACCGATCTGCGCGCCCGTGCCGAGGATCTTGCCCGCAGGCTGATCCCCCGCACGCTCGCAAAGCTGCTCGACGGCATGATTCCGGCAAGTCTTCATGTTCGGCTTGACCGCATCGATCTCGATCTTGGCACGATTGCTCCCGACCGGCTCGAGGCCGAACTGCCCGAGGCGCTCGCCCGCGCGCTGGAAAAGACGCTGGGCGACCAGATCGCCACCGCGCGTGCCGCGCACCGGGCGGGCGGGGCAGAGACGGCCAGCGACGGCTTCCTGTCGCCCGCCGTCGCCGCGCTCGGCGATCTCGACGACTGGTTCCGCCTTGGCCGGCCGCGCCGGCCGGGCGCCGCGCACTTCGATCCGGCCGAGAGCATCGCCCGGCTGATCGATGACGATCCTATAGCGCTGGTCGCGTTGCTGACGCGTCATGCGCACGACCGGACGGCGATGGAACGGCTGGTGATGCAGGCGGGTGAGGATGTCCTCGCGGCGCTGCTGACGCAGCTCACGCCCACCGAGGCCGCGACGATCATCGGCTGGATCGCCGAGATCGGCCGGTTGCGTCGGGCCGCCCCCGCGCCGACCCCGGCCGAACCCGCGCTATGCCGCTCGCTATGGGTGCTGACCTTCGAATATTTGCTCCGCGACGCGGGCAGCCCGTTCAACCGGCGCAGCTATGTCGCCTATCTGCTGCAGGGCATCGCGGTCGACGAAGGGATCAGCATGGCCGCGCTGCTCGATCTGATTCGCGTCGCGCTCGCGCCCGCCCGCAAGCGGCAGCCGCTCGGCGGATCGCTGCCCGGCATCCTCGACGAGCTGGCGCGCGAACCCGCCCGGGCGCGCGAAGCCTCCGCTCCCTCGCGCGACGATGCCTTCGCGCTGGCCGCACAGGGCGACATGCTCCCGCTGCTCGCGCTGCTCAAATCGATCGCGCACGATGCCGTCGCACTCGCCGAATGCATCGCCCGGCTGACGCCCGCGCTGTTCGCCGCGGCGGTCACCCGGCTCGAACCGGTCCATGCGGTCATCATCCTGGCCTATGTCGAGGGGCTGACAGAACTTCACCGCGACGGCGGCGTTCTCCCCCGGTCGCGCGCCGCGCTGACCCGGACGCTGCGGATGCTGGTGCTCCATTATCTGCTGCGCGACAGCGGCACCCAGTTCAATCGCCGACAATGGCTGCGCCGGCTGCTCGGCGGCCTCGCGACCGCAATCGGCGTCGATTATGTCGCGCTGCTGGCGCTGCTCGCCGACGAGCTCGATCTGCTGCGCAAGCGCCTGCCACCTTCGGGATCGCTCCCTGCCTCGATCGCCACGCTGGCCGCCGACCTGCCCGAACGCGCGGCTCCGTCGCGGGTGCGGACCCGCGAAGCTGGCGATGCCACCGCCTTGACAACCGTCGATCTTGCCGCGCTGAGCCCGGCGGCCTTCACCCGGCTGGTCGCCACGCTGCGCCCGGCCGACGCGATCGCGATCCGCGCCGATCTCGCCGATCTGCTGCGGCTCCACCGGCGACTGGCGCTGACGCGCCTGTCCGACACCGCCTTCGCCGCGCGGCTGCGCAAGGCCGCGATCAGCGCGCTGCCGCATGGCGACGCCAGCTTCGACCGGGCGGACTGGCTGCGGCGGCTGCTTATAACGCTGACCGGCGAAACCACCCCGTCGGTGCTGACCGCGATCCTCGCCGGCGCGTCGCGCGAAGGGCTGCGCGCCCTCGCCGCCGCCGACGATGCAGGCTTCGCGGCGGCGCTGGCGCAGGCGGGCCCGGCCGCCGCCGCCGCGCTGGGCGCCGATCTCGCGCTGCTCCGCCGTCGCCATGGGGCGCGGCCGCTGCTGCCGGTCGATGACGCTATATTCACCCGACTGGCGACGGCAATGTCGCTGGCCGTGCTGACCCGACGGCCATCTTTCGACCGGGCGGCGATGCGCGCCGCCTGGGCCGATGCCTTCGCCCCTTCCGATCCGGCAAGCGACTGGGCCGGATGGACCGCGACGGCGGCCGATCGCGGCGACGGTCTCGCTTATGCCGAACGCCTGCTGCGCGGCGGCGACGCGGACGATGACGGGTCCCGTCTCGCGGCGATCGCCACCGCCGATCCGCGCGCTTTCGTCGCGCTGTTGCGGCGGCTGGCGGTCGCCGCATCGGGGCGGAGCGAGGCACTGGTCGCGCGGCTGCTGCTCTGGCTCACCCCCGACGAAGCGGCGGCGCTGCTCTGGCCCGGCGACGTCGATCGACCGGCGCACTGGGCGGCGGCGCTGGCCGCGCGCGACGGCACCAGCCTTGGCGGCGGATGGATCAGGCTGTTCGGCATGGCCTTGCGCGGCGAGGTGCCCGACGTAGCGGCAGCGCCCTCGCCAGGCATCGCGCTCGACGATCTGGCGCTGCTGCGCGCTTGGCTCGACGACGGGCAACTCCCCTGGTGGGCAAGCCTCGATCAGCGCATCGAGCCGCTGCTCGCCGGTCTGCGGCGCGCGTCGGATGCGGCACTGGCGCGGCTGTTCGACGATCCCGATGCGAAGCGCGCGGCATCGCGCGTGCGCCGCGCGCTCGACCGGCTGACCGCCGCCGACGGCGAGGCGCTGCTGCGGCGGATCGCGCCGTGGATGGCCGCGCCGGTCGATCCACAGGGTGACGTCGCGCCAGCCACAGCGCCGGCCGCTGCCCCGCAAGCGACCGGCGACCGGGCCGAAGTCGACGCCGCGATCCTGGCATGGCTCGCGGGCGAGGGCCCCGAGCGGCCCGCCGGGCTGGACCGGATGCTGCGCCGTCTCGCCGCACGCATCGATCGTGGCGACCATAGGCTCGACGAAGCACTGCACCGTCTGGCCGGCCTCGCGCCCGCGCGGCGGCGCTGGGCGGATCTGCCCGACGAAATCTACGGCCGGCTGCTCCACCGGCTGCTGCCCGGACAGGCGGCGCTGATCCTCGATCTGATCGCCATCCTGGCGCGGGCGCAGCCGCGCGGCGCGACGCCTGGCGGCGGCGATCCGCTAACCCGGCTCCGCCTCGCGGCGTTGTCGCTGCCGTCAGGCGCGCTGACGGTGCGCGCAATTGCGGCCCGGCTGATCGGCGCGATCGTTCCCGCCCCCGGCGCGGCGACGGGGCTGCGCACCCGCGCGGCCTTGCTGGCGCAGACCGGCGGGGACGCGCATCTGGCCGCCGCCCTACGGCCCTCGCCGGAGGGAACACCGCGATCACTCGCCGCAACCGACCGGAAAGCCGCCGATCCCGAGCCCGGCGACACGATCTACATCGCCAATGCCGGGCTCGTCTTGTTCAACCCTTTCCTGCCGCGCTTCTTCGAGCAGATCGGGCTGTTGAGCGGCGATACAACGGCCCCGCAGATCGCACCGGGCGAAGCCGCGTCACGTGCGGTGCACCTGCTCCAATATCTTGTCGACGAACGCTGCGACATGCCCGAACCCGCACTCGCGCTCAACAAGCTGCTGTGCGGCCTGCCGATCGCGATGCCAGTCGAGCGTGCGATCGATCCGAGCCAGGCCGATCTCGCCGTCTGCGCGGCGGTGATCGGGGCGGTGATGGGCAACTGGCCGGCGATCGCCAACAGCTCAGTGGCGGCGCTGCGCGAGACCTTCCTGCAGCGCGACGGCCGACTGCGCTATGACGGGGACCGCTGGACGCTCGATGTCGAACGCAAGACCGTCGACGTCCTGACCGATCAGATTCCCTGGAACCGCGTGCTCGTCTTCCATAAGTGGATGGCCGTCCCCTTGCATGTCACATGGTAACCTCGCGATGACCGCCCTTTCCGACACCGACGTCGACATCTTCGACCGCGAACTGGCCTGGCTGGAAGCGGCGATCGCCCGGCGCTTCGCGGGCTATGGCGGCGGCGGGGGCGACGCCGCCGACAAGGACTTGCCGCCGCCGCCCGCGCTAGCCGATGCCGGCGGGCGCTATGCCGCGCTGGTGCGCGAACATGGGCTCGGCCAGCAGGAACGGCTGATCCTCGCGCTGGCGCTCGCGCCACATCTCGCCCCCGAGCTGCTCGATCCCTTCCTGCTCAAGAATGAGGCCACCGGCCGCCGCTTCACCGAGTTCGGCGGAGTCGAGGGGCAGGCGCATGGGGGCTTCCTGCCCACCGTCGAGACCGCGCTCTTCCTGCTGGCCGGTGCCGACCGGCGCGCGCGCCTGCGGGCGAACCGCCTGTTCGAGCCCGATGCAGTGCTGCGCCTTGTGGGCATCATCGCGATCGATGCCCGCCATCCCGACGAGCCCCCCGCCTCGGCGGTGTTGCGCCTGTCGCGGGAATATCTCGAAATCCTGCTCACCGGCCGCGACTTTGATCCGCGCGCGGGCGACGGCTTTCCGGCCGAGCGGATCTCGACCCCGCTCGACTGGGACGATCTCGTGCTCGATGCGGGCCCGCGCGCGCAGATAGACCTGATCGGCGCATGGATTCGCCATTCGTCGATCCTGCTCGATGACTGGGGGCTGCGCAGCCGGGTCAAGCCGGGCTATCGCTGCCTGTTCCACGGCAGCCCAGGCACCGGCAAGACGCTGACGGCGTCGTTACTCGGCAAGCAATATGGCCTACCGGTCTACCGGGTCGATCTGTCGCGGGTCGTTTCCAAATGGATCGGCGAGACCGAGAAAAATCTCGCCGGGCTATTCGATCAGGCGCAGCATCGCAACTGGATACTGTTCTTCGACGAGGCCGAGGCGCTGTTCGGCAAGCGCACCGAGGCGCAGGGCGCCAACGACCGTGCCGCCAATCAGCAGATCGCCTATCTGCTCCAGCGGCTTGAGGATTTTCCGGGGCTGATCATCCTCGCGACCAACCAGCGCGCGCATATGGACGATGCCTTCGCCCGGCGCTTCCAGACGTCGGTGCTCTTTCCAATGCCCGACATCGCCTCGCGGCGGCGGCTGTGGGAGGACATGTTCCGCACCGGCCGCTTCGCGATCGCGCCCGACGTCGATTTCGCCGCGCTCGCCGCCAAGCATGAGTTGGCGGGCGGCGCGATCGTCAACGTCCTGCGGCACGCCTGCCTGCAGGCGATTACCCGATCACCCCAGCAGGTAACGACCGCCGACATCACGGGCGGTATCCGCCATGAATTGCAGAAGGCGGGCCATTATCTGAGCCGCTAGCTATTTCTGAGATGGACCCGTCGCCCTGGCGGAGGATCGTAGGGCGGTCAGTCGGCTGTCGGGGGCAATCAGCGGCCCGCAGGTCGGTTCGCTTTGCGCACCGAGGGCCGCCAAATCATTTGGCGTGACCAGGCAGATTGAACCTTTGATCGCCCCTGCCTCCAGCGGGGCGACGAATTTGCTTCAGTCTATCTGCGATGGGTCCCGGCAATGTCCAAATGGGCAACAACATTCGCCCGGCATCGAGCGCCATCAACCCCGCAGATGCGCTAGCTAAGTCATTCCGCTGCACATTTATAAGGATTATTACTTATAAGTAATTTCCACCAAAATTTAGACGTGATCCTATTTTTTGGAATATAGAAAGTCCGTTCTATGTATATCTACGGAGTTATTTTCCACTTTTACCGATATGTAATAATATATGCCCGAAAATTCAGTAGATTAAATATAACCAAACTGGATGATTTTTACCGATTCGTTCTCTTGTCGATGATTGCGAAACGTGTCACCAAATAATTATGCCAAGCATACGCCGGGTTTCTGAATTAATTTGCCGATTCATCAATGAATATATGCAGAATCTCGATCGTCGTGGCGATGATTGGGCAATTCTTTCTAATGTAATTGGTCATGACAACTCTGTTAACGATTCATCGCGGGATAAAATAGTGATGATTCTATATAATATAACCAGAGAAAATGTCATAAGCAGCTACAAGTCAGCGAAGCCGGGCTCCGATTCTTTTGCCATTGTTCAACCGCCTATTTACATCGATCTGCATTACATGTTCATGGCTAATTTTGCCGATCATGCTTATGCCGATGGACTTGAGGCGATTTCGCGCGTCATCTCCTTTTTTCAGCAGAATCCGTGGTTCAGCCAGGCCAATGCGCCCGATCTCGATCGCGACATCGACAAGATCACGCTCGAACTCGACAGCCTCGATCCAGTCGAGGTCAATTATGTGATGGGCATGCTGGGCACCAAATATTTCCCCAGCGTCTTCTACAAGCTGCGCATGCTGCCGTTCGCCTCGACGGCGATGCAGGCGCGCACCTATCCGGTCGGCGGCGGCGGCATCGCGGAGACGCCGCTGTGAGAACTCCGCCGGCAATGGGGCGCTCGCGCTCGTTCCGCTATATGGCGGGACAGCAGGGCAATCTCTTCGTCCGGCTGATGCATGTCGATATCACGCATAATTTCTATACACAGCAGGGTGGTCGCTGCACCGATTTCAGCGTCATCCCGACCGCGGCGACCTCGCCGCTGCTCGCCTCGCTCGGCCTGATCTTCAAGGATGAGGGCGCCGGCTTCAGCATCTTCATCCAGCCCGGCAATCTCGACAATCTGATTGCCTATTTGCAGCGCGAGGCGATCACGACGGACGCCGGCCCGCAATATTGGAGCCGTCTGACCTTCCTGCTGCTGCTCGGCAATCCGACCTTTGTCGGCATCACCGCGCTGCCGATCGAGACCCGGTCGAGCGACTCCAACCTCTATGGCAGCAACCGCACCGCGCATCGCGGCGGCGACGGCACTGTGCTGCCCACCGGCGATTTCCTGGGCGCCGACGCGCTCTATCCAACCGTCGGCACCGAGGTGCCGCTGGCGCTGCCGGAAAACGCGCACAGCGTCACCGTCACCGATATCGCGGGCAGCGTTGTCATTCCCGCGCCGGGGGGCGATCCGGTCGTCATCACCGATACCGGCATCGGTGCGCTGCCGAAGCGGGCGACGCTCGATTTCACCCCGCTCGCGCACGATCTCTACACGATCAACGCGACGACGAAGCGGGGCAAGCCGGTCCGCCTGGGCGGCTATCCGCGCACGGTCCTCTATGTGCCCACCGCATCAGAATCGATGGTGCTGCTCGATCTGCTGTTCACCCGGCCGACCCCGGACGCCGACGGCATCTATCCGATCCCGTCGCTGTTCGGGCTCGAGGATGCGCCGGACGCCCCCCCGCTCGGCCAGGACGGCGACTATCGCCTGCCGTTCGACGCCCGCAAGACCTGGTGGCAATATTATGTCGTGTCGCAGACGCCGCTCGGCGCGCTGACCGAACTGCGTATCCAGGGGCCGGGGACACAGTTTAAACAGGCGGCCGATCCGGTGCGCCTGCCCGACGGCAATGAAGCGATCCTGTTCACCTCCGACGCCGCGCTGCCGCTGCGGCAGAAATCGGGCCAACACTTCCGGCTGAACGGCCAGCGCCGCGACGCCGGCGGCCACGAAAACGCGATCCACATCACCCGCCTGCCCGTTGCCCCGGCAGCCCCGGTCTGGCCCGCCCCGAAGGGCGATAGCATGTCCGGGGCCTCGGAAATGTTTGTTTACGTCTAGTGCCCCATCAACCGTAAGAGGAAGCCCTGCCGATGTCATCGAGTGTCACGACGCTTTCGAAGCAGCGCAAGACGCCAGGCGTCTATGTAACCGAATTCCCGGCCTTCCCGCCGTCGATCGTCGGCGTCGCGACCGCGGTGCCGATCTTCGTCGGCTATACCCAGCAGGCCATCGACCCTTCGAGTACGAAGCAGGTCTATATGCAGCCGATCTCTATCAGTTCGATGGCGGATTATGAGAGCTATTTCGGCGTCGGTTTCGACACGCAGGGCGTGGTCGAGACGGTGCTGCCGGCCAATATCGGCAATGGCTATGACCTTGAGGCGCCGACATCGGACGGCGTCGCCCCGGCGATCCCCGGCTATTTCATCGTCGGGACGAGCCCCAGCGACACCTCGCCCAGCGCCGTCCCGCTGTTCAACCTCTATGCCGCGATGCAGATGTTCTACGCCAATGGCGGCGGCAATTGCTTCGTCATCTCGGTCGCCAGCTATTGGGGCGCCAACGGCAAGACGGCGGCGGCGACGCCCCCGACGGTGACGACGGTCAGCGCGGCCGACCTGCAGGCGGGCCTCGATGTCGCGCATGACGTGCGCGGCGGCACGATGCTGGTGGTGCCCGATGCCTGCCTGCTGACCGCTTTCACCCTCGATCCGTTCGGCGTGAAGGATTATACCGAATATCAGAAAGTCGTGGTCCAGATGCTCACCCAGGCGGGCCAGCTCCAGGATCGCGTCGCGATCCTCGATATGCCGGCGGCGCTCGATCCGGCGTCCTGGTCGGTGGACGGGATGTCCGCGGAGGCCGAATCCTTCTACACCGCGATCTCGCCCGCGGCCGATTATTTCAGCTATGGCGCGGCTTATGGGCCCGCGCTGGAATCCTCGCGCCTCGCGGTCGGCGACGTCTATTATTACAATCTGTGCGGCACCACGAACGCGATCATCTATTCGAACAACCTGCTCACCACGCAGGCGCTGAAGCTCTATCCGGGCCAGGAGGTCGACGACCCCAAAAATCCGGGGCAGAAGATCTTCGAATATTCGCCGAGCTTCATCAACGTCGCTGCCCGCATCGCCGCCGCCTTCCCGGTGACCGGCGCGGCCGCGCTGCCGACCAACCCGTCGCCCGCGATCGGCCAGATCGCCAATCCGACGGCGACCGCGCTGCCCGCCGAGCTGGTCGTCTCGATCACCAACAGCGCGGTGCCCGTGCCCTCCCCGGCGGCGACCGACCTGGCGGGGATCAAGGCGCTCGACCAATATCTGCTCAACGCGGTGCCGCTGCTCAGCAACCTCCAGCAGATCCTTGCCGGCAAGCTCAACGTCATCCCGCCGAGCGGCGTCATGTCGGGCATCTGGACCCAAAATGACGCGACCCGCGGCGTGTGGAACGCGCCGGCCAATGTCGCGCTCAACGAGGTCATCGCGCCGATGGTGGTGCTCACCGACGAGCAGCAGGGCGACTATAACGTCCCGCTGAACGGCAATGCGATCGACATCCTGCGCGCGATGGTCAACCGCGGCACCGTCGTCTGGGGCGCACGCACCCTCGACGGCAACAGCCTCGACTATCGCTACATCCAGGTGCGCCGCACGCTGATCTACATCGAACAGTCGATCAAACAGGCGCTGCAGCAGTTCGTCTTCGCGGCCAATGACGGCGGAACGTGGGCCACGGTCACCGCGACGATCTCGAACTTCCTCACCCAGTTCTGGCAGGCCGGCGGCCTGATGGGAGACAAGGCGAGCGACGCGTTCACGGTCCAGTGCGGCGTGCCGACGACGATGAGCGGACTCGATGTGCTCAACGGCTACATGATCGTCAATGTGACGGTGCAGCTGATCCATCCGGCCGAGTTCATCGAACTGACCTTCACCCAGACCATGCAGGGCGCCTGATCGCGATCAGCCCCGCTCATCCCCAACATAGCATCGACAGGAGATTTCCATGGCTGGCGAAACTGAGAACGCCGTATGGCCGTTGCCCAAATTCTACTTCTCGGTCACCGGCCTACCCGCCGGCACCGTGAGCTTCCAGGAAGTGACCGGGCTTTCGACCGAAGTTACCCCGATCGAATATCGTCATGGCGACAGCCCCAGCTTCTACCCGCTCAAGATGCCCGGTCTGGGCAAGGTCGGCAACGTCACGCTGCGCAAGGGCATCTTCGTCAACGACACCGCGCTGTGGGACTGGTTCAACCAGATCAAGATGAACACCATCGCCCGCGTCACGATCGTCGTCAGCCTGCTCGACGAGACCGCCGCGCCGAAGATGGTCTGGACGCTCAACAACGCCTTTCCGATCAAGGTCACCGGCACCGACCTGAAATCCGAGGGCAATGAGGTCGCGGTCGAAAGCCTCGATCTCGCCTTCGAGACGATGGTCATTTCGGCGCCATAAGGACGATCCGTGCCGGATACCGGAACCGCGAACAGCTATTATCCGCCACCAGCCTTCTTCTTCACGGTGGCAGTGGCGGGTACGGGTACGGCCCTACAACTGGCCAGTCTGACCGACGGCAGTTTTCAGGACGTGTCCGGGATCGAAGCGAAGATCGAGACCGAGGACGTCCGGGAAGGTGGCGAGAACCGCTTCGCGCACCACCTTCCCGGCGTCACCAAGACGCCCAATCTGGTGCTGCGCCGCGGCTATGTAACGGCGCCGTCCTTCCTGTCCGAATGGGCGGCGCAGACGGTGGGCTCGACGCTCAACGATCCGATCCTGACCCAGACGATCGTCGTCATGCTGACCGGGGCCAACCGGATCCCGCTAGTCGCGTGGAATTTCGACCGGGCCTGGCCGGTGCGCTGGGTGACCGGGCCGTTCAATTCGGAGAAGAACGAAGTGCTCACCGAGGTGCTGGAATTCTCCTATGCCACGGTAACGCGCATGCCGCTCAACGAAGCCGCGGCGATGGTTCCCGCCGTCGCCGCGCTGATCGGCATGTGAAGGACCGATCATGCCGCTCGAAACGTGCGAGATAACCGTCCGGATCGCGGTGCGCGATCCCCAGGGCGAGCCGCAGGTGGCGCCGGAGGGCCATGATGCCGTGCTGACCTCGCTGCAGAAGCGCGAGATCGTCGACGAGACGGTCCGCACCGTGCTGCGCACGCTCCGGCTGATCGAGTCACGCTGACATGTCCGGCAGCCTCGAACATATGGTGATCAGCGCCTTTTCGGACCCGGACTATAACAGCCCGACCGGCAAGCCGTTCACGGTGTGGATCAACCCGTCCAGCTACACGCATAATTACACGATCACCTATGCCGACCGGCAGGCGCCGGGCAGCCCCGCGCCGTCGCCCGAGTTCAACCGCGTCGGCCAGGAATCGGTGTCGTTCGACCTGATCTTCGACACCAGCGGGGTGATCCCGCCGCCGATTCCGGGAACACCGCTGCCGAGCGACGGCGTCGCCGGGCTGATCGACACCTTCGTCGCGCTGGTCGCGACGGTGAACGGCGTCATTCACCGCCCCAATTATATCAAGCTGTCCTGGGCGCAGCTCCAGTTCCAGTGCGTGCTGACCAAGCTCAACATCACCTATACGCTGTTCAAGCCGAACGGCACGCCGATCCGCGCCAAGGTCTCGGTCACCTTCCTGTCCTTCGCCAGCGAGAAACAGCTCGCCGCCGAGGCCAATATGACGTCGCCCGATCTGACCCATCTGGTCACCACCGTGGCGGGTGACAGCCTGCCTGCGCTCTGCCATCGTATCTACGGTAGCAGCACCTATTATCTCAGAGTGGCGGCGTTTAATAATTTGCTGGATTTTCGAAACCTCAGCCCCGGCATGCAGTTGGCCTTCCCCCCGCTTTCGGGAGCGGCGACTTGATCGCGCCGTCGCCCGCACAGGTCGCCGGCGCGGTTGTCGCGGTGAAGATATACGCCGCCGGCGAGGCGCTCAACAGCGCCTATCAGATCGTGGCGATCGACATCTGGACCGGGGTTAACAAATTGCCGCGCGCCCGGCTGGTGATCTCCGACGGCGATCCCGCCACCGGCGACTTCCCGATCAGCGAGACCGAGGCGCTGATCCCCGGCAAGACGCTCAAGATCGAACTGGGCTATGACGGCAACACGACCGAGATCTTCTCGGGCCTGATCCACCGCCAAGGGCTCGACATCAGCCAGAACGGCCCGTCACGGCTCGTCGTCGAGGCGACCGATCCGGCGATGGCGATGACGCTCGCACGGAGCAACGCGATCTTCGAGGATATGACTGACAGCGCGGTCATATCGAAGCTGATCGAGGCCGCCGGGCTGACTGCGAAGGTGACGTCGACGAGCAGCAGCCAGCCCGCGATCGTCCAATATTATGCGTCGGACTGGGATCTGATGCTGATCCGCGCGCAGCTCAACGGCATGGTGGTGACGGTCGCCGACAGCGTCGTGACGGTGGCCCCACCCAGTACCAGCACCACGCCGGTGCTGATGCTGACCTACGGCGTGTCGATCCTCGACTTCCGCGCCGAGATGGACGCAGCGACCCAATATAAGGCCTCGGCGCTGCAGAGCTTCGCCTGGGATCCGGCGACCCAGGCGATCGTTAAATCGGGGCAAGCCAGCACCGATGTCGAGACGCCGGGCAATATCAGCCCCGACGATCTCGCCAAGGTGTTTGGCATCGCCCAGGCGCCGCAGCAGACCGCGGGCACGCTCGCCGAGGCCGATCTCACCAGCTGGTCCTCGGCCGAGCTGATGCTGTCGCGGCTCAGCAAGATCCGCGGCCATGTAAAGTTCCAGGGCAATATCCTCGCCCTCCCCGGGGTGATGGTGACGCTCGACGGACTCGGCGACCGGTTCAACGGCGATGCTTATGTCGCCGGCGTCCACCATCATGTCGCCGAAGGCTATTGGTTCACGACCACCGAGATCGGCCTGTCGCCGCAATGGTTCAGCGAGACCGCCGCCAATATCGAAGCGCCGCCCGCGGTCGGCCAGCTGCCCGCTGTCGCCAATCTGCAGACCGGCATCGTCCTCAAGACCGACGGCGACCCCGCCGGCGAATATCGCGTCCAGGTCCAGCTTCCGCTGCTCCAGGCTGGCCAGCTCGGGCTGTGGGCGCGGCTCGGCACCTTCTACGCGTCGAACGGCATCGGCGCGGAGTTCTATCCCGAGGTCGGCGATGAGGTGATCGTCGCCTTCATGAACGGCGACCCGCGCTTCCCGGTGATCCTCGGCAGCCTCTACAGCAAGAAGAACCCGCCGCCGGTGCCGCCCGACGCCCCGAACAACCAGAAGATCATCTACACCCGCGCCAAATTGCAGATCAATTTCTTCGAGGATCTGCCAGCGGTGGAAATCCTGACCCCCGCCAAACAGACCGTGCGGCTCGACGACAAAGCCAAGACCGTCACCGTCAAGGATTGCAACGGCAACAGCATCACCATGGGCGACGGCGGCATAACGATCGACAGCGCGACCAAGATCACGATGACCGCCAAGAGCGACATCGCGATCACCGCGCAGGGCAAGCTGGCGCTGAAAGGCACCGCCGGGGTGACGATCGCGGGAATGACGATCAAGGCCGACGCCGACACCAGCTTCGCCGCGCAGGGCGCGGCCGAGGCGAAACTGACCTCTTCCGCCATGGTCACGATCCAGGGCGGCCTGGTGAAGATCAATTGAACGCCCGCAAAGGAGGTCCGCCATTCCGCCCGCCGCCCGCCTGACCGACATGCATGTCTGCCCGATGGTGACGCCCGGCGTGCCGCCGATACCGCATGTCGGCGGGCCGATCACCGGCCCGGGGATGCCGACCGTGCTGATCGGTAATATGCCGGCGTCGTGCGTCGGCGATCTGTGCGTCTGCGTCGGGCCGCCCGACAGCATCATCAAGGGATCGGCGACCGTCCAGATCGGCGGCCGCCCGGCCGCGCGGATGGGTGACAGTACCGCGCATGGCGGCACCGTTGCGCTAGGCTTCCCCACCGTGATGATCGGGGGATAGACGATGGCGGACGCCGATATCAACCTCGCGCCCGATCCCAAGAAGGATTTCCTGGGCACCGGCTGGACCTTCCCGCCGACCTTCGACCGCAGCAACGCCACGGTGGAAATGTCGAGCGACGTCGCCAACATCAAGCAGAGCCTGTGGGTGCTGTTCTCGACCAGCCAAGGCGAACGGCTGATGCTCGCCACCTATGGCACGCTGCTGCGCATGAAGGTGTTCGACGCGCTGACCGAGACCCTGGCCAACGACATCCGCTCGCTGATCGCCAAGGCGATCCTCGACTGGGAGCCGCGCATCGACGTCGTCAGCGTCGAGATCGAGCTGCTGTCGCCGCTATCCGGCGAGCTTGCCATCACGATCGACTTCATCGTCCGGCAAACCAATTCGCGCAGCAACATGGTCTACCCCTTCTACCTGACCCAAGCCACGCTCGCGCCGCCGTCGCCATGACATGACCGACAGCATGGCCGCCCTCGACCAGCGCGCACTCAATCGCGCCGCCAGCCAGCTGGATCGCCGGATTGGCGCGCCCGCACCGCATCGCGTCGAGGTCGACGGGCATGATCTTGCCGAGCTGTTGAGTTTCGCCGCCGACTATGGCGGGCTGATCCAGTTTTACGACCTGTCGAACATGCCCGATGGCGACTGGTCGATCTTCTTCCTCAGCGACGAAAGCATAGTCCTCGCGTTGCGCGCGCGCCTCGACATCGGCCAGATCGAGGCGGAGTTCGACGATTTGCTCGATCGGCTGCGCGCCTCGCGCAGCATTGAGGAACGGCTGGAGATCGTAGCGATCGCATCGCTGGTGCTGCTGCGCCTGATCCGCATCCTCGTCCCGAGCCCGTTCGATCCGCCGAGCCTCGAACAGGCCGTCGCCGCGCTCGCCGCCTCGCCGCGCCGCGATCTGCTGGGGCCGCCGGCGCTGCGCCTCGCCGCGCATCTTGGCGGCGCGGCGCCCGAGGACAGGATCAGACAGGATGTCGCCGGGCTCGTGAATGGCTGGTTCGATCAGTTCGTCGACTTTCTGGGCGAGCTGGTCGAATCGCTGATCAGCACGCTCGAACAGGGCCGCGCCGAGGCGATCGCCCAGCTCGAAAAATCGCTGACCAACCAGACGCACCCGCCGCAATCGGGGCTGTACGACGCCTTCTCGATCTTGTTCGGCCATGCCCGCAAGGCGATCAACCGCTTCCCCGAGCGGCTGGTCCATTTCTACATGGCCGATATCTTGCGCCAGGCCAGCCGCGTCGGCGAGCCCGACAGCCTGTGCCTTACCTTCACCCCGGCCAAGGGGCTGGCCCAGGCCGATCTGCCCAAGGGCACGGCGTTCAGCGCGGGCGTCGACAGCGACGGCAAGACGATCGGCTATGCGCTCGATTCGGCGCTTACCGTCGACGAGGCCGCCGTCTCGGCGCTGCGAATGATCACTGCGACCGCGCAGTCGCCCGCGCCCGACGCGCCGCTGGCGCTCGCCCAGATGTTCAGCAGCGAGGTGGCGCTGTCGCCGACGCCGCCCACGATCACCTCGCCGGTGCTGCTGTTCGGCGAGACCCAGGCCGGCACCGATGCGCCGGTGACGACGACCACCGCGATCCTCGGCTTCGCGATCGTCAGCCCGACGCTGTGGCTGGCCGGTGGGCAACGCATCGTCACCCTCGATCTGACGCTGAGCGCCGACAGCCTGACCGCCCTGACGCCGATGCTCGACAGCATCGGCGCGGCGGCGGGCGGCATGTCCGCCCCGGCGGTGCTCGCGGCGCTGTTCGAGGCGGGCCTCGCGCTGCGCTATTCGACCGCCGGAGGCTGGATCGACGTCGTCGCCTTCACCGTCACGCCGCCGTCGGACGGCGGCGCGACCTATGTGCTGAGCTTCACGCTCGATCCCGATGCCGACGGCCTGCTGCCGTCATCGACGAAGCCCGCCGCCGCCGATGCGTCGACCGACGGCCCGACGATCGACGCCGACCAACCGACGATCATGGCCACCCTGATTCAGCGCAGCACCACGCTGGGCACCGCCCCGACCAGCGTCGACGTCTATCCCTATGCCGCGCTGGCACTGGTCATGCTCGATCAGCTCGCGCTGACGGTCGACGTCAGCGGCCTGTCCGACGTCCAGGCGTCGACTCCGGGCGGGCTGGTCGACACCGGCCAGCCCTTCGCCACCTTCGGATCTCCGCCCGTCCAGAACGCCAGGCTCGATATCAGCGCGCCCGAACTGTTCGTGAAGACGATCACCAGTCTCTCGCTAACGCTTGACTGGTTCGGCCTGCCGGCGACCTCGGACGGCTTTCGCGGCTATTATCAGGGCTATGTGATCGACGCCGACGGCAAGAGCCGGCCGGCGGGCACGCTTTTCAACAATCACATCTTCCGCGGCCGGCTCGAACTGGTCAATCCGGGCAGCTGGACGATCACCCCGGCCGACCAGCGCCTGTTCGCCAGCGCCATCGGCGCGCTCGAACCTGACATCGGCAAGCTGCTACCGGAGGTCATCCTGCTGGCCGATGTCAGGTCGAACGCGCCGCCGACCTATTATGATCCGACGCAGAGCGCGGTGCGGCTGCAGTTGACCGAACCCAGCTACGCCTTCGGCAATGTCCTCTATCCCGCCAATGTCATGGCGGCCTCGGTGCAGCTCACCGCCACCGCATCGGCCTGCGCGCAGCGCTGCGGCCAAGCCGCGACGATGGCGGTGGCGCTGCTCGATCCGTTGATCGTCGCCAACGCGACCGCCAGCGACGCGAAGCTCGCCGACGCCGTCGAGGCGGCCGCCGAACTCACCATCGCCAATCTCGACGGCGCGGCGATTCAGGCGATCCAGGATGCGATCGCCGCCTGCGATGTCGACGCGGCGACGAAGGCGGCGTGGCGTGACAGCCTCGCCAAGGCGGCCGGTGAACAGGATTCGCCCGGCTGGTTGCGCCGGCACCTGCCCTGGGGCGGCATGCCCGACGGCGCGACGGTGCACGACAATCTCAAGGCCTGGCTTACCGACTGGCGCACCGCCAATGCCGGATCGTTCAATGCGCCCGCCGCCGGTTACGCCGCCAACGCCACCGCGCTGGCGGCGGCCGGGGACGGCGTCGATGCCGTCGTGGCGGCGGCGAAGGGCAAGCCCGCGACTGTCGCACGGCCGATGACGGCGGCGCGGCTCGGCGATGTCCAGGCGACACTGTCGGCCGCGATCGACCAGGACAATGAAAGCTGCGTCCAGAAATGCCTCGCCGCCAATCCGGTGACGCTGCCCAACCAGCCCTGGCTGCCCCAGACCTCGGCGCTCGCATTGTCCTACGATGCCGGGACGGTGCTGCCGCTCGCCGCCGGCGCCCCCGCCGCGACCTATTATTATCTGCGCCCCTTCGGCGTTATCGACGCGGTCGACTGGCAGGCGGGCAAGCCGCTGCCGCTGCTGCCGCCGGTCGAGGCCGCCGGATCGCTTTATATCGGCATGTCCGCGCCCGCCGACACGCTGTCGCTGCTGTTCCGCCTTGGCGCGCCCGACGGCGGCTGGCCGACCGATACGCCCGAGGTCGACTGGAGCGTCGCGAGCACCGAGGCGAGCGGCTGGGAGCCGCTGACGCCGCTGTCCGACACCACCAACAATCTGCGCAACACCGGCATCGTCAGCCTGTCGCTGGAGGGCAAGACCCCCGCGACCCCCCTCTGGCTGCGGGTCAGCGCGCCAAACGACCTGTCCGCCTTTCCCGAGCTGGTGGCGCTCGTCCCCAATGCCGCGACGGCGCACTGGACCGGCCCCGGCGGCGCGGCGGCGCTGGGCACGCCGCTGCCCGCCGGCACAATCACCAAGCCGCTCATGCCGATCCCGGCGCTGGGTTCGATCGACCAACCGATGCCGTCGGCGGGCGGCCGCCCGCGTCTCGCAGGGCGGCCTTTCGATCTGTGGATGGCCGAGCGGCTGCGTCACAAGGATCGCGGCATCCAGGCCTGGGATTATGGCCGGCTGCTGCTCGCCGCCTTTCCCTCGCTCTGGCAGGTCGCGGTGGTGCCGGTGTCCGACGGCGGCGGCAAGCCCGTGCCCGGCCATCTGTGGATCGTGCCGGTGCCGGGCCCCGAGACCCCGGCTGTCGCCGATCCGCGCATCCCGTCCAACGACGCGACGATCTTGCAGGACATCTACGATTATCTGACGACCCGGATCAGCCATTTCATTCAGCTGACGATCACCAACCCGCCTTATTTGGGGCTGACGGTCGACGCCGACATCATCTTCACCAATGACGACACCGTCGATGCCTGCATCGCCCGGCTAAACCAGGAACTGATCGTCTTTCTATCGCCCTGGCCCACCCCGGCGCTGGAGCCGCGCCCCGAAGATTATTACACCCGTCGCCAGGTGGCGCATTTCATCCGCCATCGCCCCTATGTGCTCGGCATCCGCACGCTCGACCTGATTCCCGACGCCGCGACGCTGCTCGACCACGGCCGATATTATCTGACGTCCGCGCCCAAACATGCACTGCGCGGCAGCGGCCAGACGCCGCCATCGCTGCTACCCGCGCCGCGCCTCGCGCTGGCCCCGGCGTCGACGGGAGGGCAGTGATGGCCGACATCGACACCCCCTCCGCCGGCACCATCTCGCGCGCGCCGCCGACCGATCCGGGCGCCAATTATCTGTTGCTCCTCCATGAAGGCACGCGGCTCGTCCAGCAGCTGTCGGGGAAGATCTGGACCGACTATAATTTCTCCGATCCCGGAGTCACGATCCTCGAGCAGCTCTGCTACGCGCTGACCGAATTGACCTACCGCGCCGATTTCCCCGTCGCCGAACTGCTCGGCGCGCCCGAGGACGGCCGGATCGCGCTGCAGCGTCAGGGCCTCTATCCCGCGCGATCGATCATGCCGGTCAGTCCGGTCACGATCGACGATCTGCGGCGGCTGATCATCGACCGGGTCCACCATGTCGGCAACGCCTGGTTCACGAAGATTCCTCCCGATCCGAAAACCGGGGTCAACGGCCTCTACCGGGTGGACATCCTGGTGCCCGAGATCGATCCGGGCTGCGCCGATCACGGCCCCGACACCGACAAGCTGCGCGAGGATATCCTCGACTGCTACACCGCGCATCGCGCGCTGTGCGAGGATGTCCACGAGGTCCGTTTCCTGCAGCCGCGCGCCACTAAGGTGCACGCCGCTGTCCAGCTCGACAGCGATAGCGATCCCGACAGCGTCCTCGCGCGGCTCTATTTCGCGCTCGGGCTCGAACTAGCGCCCGAGCCCCGGCGTGCCGGGCTCGACGCGCTGCGCGAGGCCGGCAAGACGACCGCCGAGATATTCACCGGGCCGCTGATGCTGCGCGGCTTCATCACCGACGATCAGCTGACACCGTTGCCCGCCACGATCGCGGTCGACAATATCCAGGCGACGATAGCCGAACTGGCGGGCGTGCTCGCGGTCGACACGCTCGAAGTTCATGTCGTCGGCGATCACACTCATTATATCCCCGGCGACACCATCACCGTCGAGGAGGGCGAGATCCTCTGGATCGACAGCGCGGCGCGCGGCGGCCATTTCTCGATCACGTTGCTCCATGGCAGCACCGTCTGCAAACCCAATGCGGTGCGCGTTCGCCGCCTGCTCGACCGGCTCTGGACCGCGCAGCGTCGCACTTATGCCCTGTGGGCCGATTATGCCGCCGACTATAAGCCGCCGCGCGGACGCGGCGGCGATCTCGCCGCCTATAGCTCGATCCAGAACCAGTTTCCGCATGTCTATGGGATCGGCAGCTACGGCCTGCCGTCCGAGGCAGGGCCCAAGCGGCGCGGCCAGGCGAAGCAGCTCAAGGGCTATCTGATGGTGTTCGACCAGCTGATGGCCAATTATTTCAGCCAGCTCGCCTTCATCCGCGATCTCTTCTCGGTGAAGACCGGCGGCGACCATACCTATGCCTGGCAGTCGCTGCGCCCGATTGTCCCCGACGTCGAACCGCTGCTCTCGCTGGGCTATGACATCGGCCTGCAGACGCTGATCGCGACAGGCGATCCGGTCCAGCAGCGCCAGAACGCGGTTCTCGATTTCCTGCTGTCGCTCTATGCCGAAACGCTCGACATGCCGGCTGATACCGATTGCGGCAAAGGCAGCGGCGTCCCCGCTCCGTCCGGATCGGCGCTGGTCAAGGCGAAGCAGGCGCTGCTCGCCGCGATGGTGCCCGCGACGCGCGATCGCGGACGCGGCTTCAACTATCGCGGCACGACCGACCTGACCGCGATGGTGGGGCTCGAGATCCGCTGCCGGATCGAGCTCGCCCTGCTCGACAGCCGCCGACACCACCGACCCGACGTCGTCGATGACCCCGCCGACGCGACCTTCGGCCGTCCGCTGTCCCCGGTCGAGACGAGCTTCGTCGAGCGGCGCTTCCTGCCGGTCGAGACGGTCAACAGGACCGGCGAGGAAGAGTGGGCGCCGCACGGATCGTCGCTCGCCGGCCAGCGCGTCGCCGTCAGCCTGCTCGCCGCGCTCCCCGATCCGCGCCGCTACCGGGTGGGCAGCCTGCCCGATACCGGAAAGGTCGATCTCGTCTGCCAGGCGATCGACGACGGCTGGTGGCTGGTGGCCGAATGTCGCGACGTCGCCGAGGCGGTGGCGATCACCGAGAAGCTCGTCGCCGCGACCGGCGAGGAACGCCAGCAGCTCTACATCGTCGAATGGATCCTGCTGCGCGACGCGCTGCACCACCGCCACCAGGGCGGGTCCGGCCAGGATCTGCCCCCCGATTTCAGCTTCCGCGTCAGCGCGATCCTGCCGACCGCTGAGGCGCCCGAGAACGACCATGGCTGGCGCCAGTCGGCACGCCGCATCCTGCGCGAGAATATGCCCGCGCATATCGTCGACGAGACGCTGTTCCTCGGCCCCCGACGGATGCGGCATTTCCTGCGGCTCTATGATCATTGGCTGGCGGCGATGCGCTCGGGCTCGGAGCGGCGACGCGCCGAGACGAGTTGGCATCTCGCGCGCTTCCTCGATCATCGCGACCAGGCCGAGATGCCCGCGCCGATCGCCGCACCGCTGCCGCCCGCTCCTCCGCCGCCTCCGCCAGCCCCGGAACAGGCCGAAGCGGAGGAGGCCGACATCCTCGAACTCGACGATCCGGTGCCCCCGCCCGCCGTCGACGACGGCATGAGCGAACAGCCCGATGACGGCGCCGCTATCGCCTCGACCGATCAGATCGCTACCGTCGACAGCCCGCCCGACGATCCGCCGCCCGACGCCGAGATGCCGCTGCCGGCCGAGGAAGCGGCCTCGACTCCATCCGAAAGCCTCCATGGGTTCGGCGGTGCGCTGCGCCGGCTGTTTCGGCGGACACCGCGCGAAAGCTGATGGCTGCTGTGCGGCCTTGCCCGGTTGTGATGTTCACACCACCAGCCGGTGACGACCCGGACCTCCTCAAGGCTGTAGAAGATCCCGCCGTTCAATAGTTCGTCACGCAGGCGGCATTGAAGCTTTCGATACAGCCGTTCTCCCACGGGCTTCCGGGCTCGATATAGAGGGTGGTGACGCCGAGCCGACCCAGCCATTCCCGCACTGCATTGGCAACGAACTCGGGGCCGTTATCGGATCTGATATGCTCGGCGGCCCATGCTCGATGAACAGATCGGCTAGCACATCGATGGCGTCGTTCGATCTGAACCGCCGGAGCGGCACCATCGCCAGGCATTCCCGGCTGAACTTGTCGATGATGTTGAGCTTCCGGAACTTGCGACCGTTGTGCGTGTGATCCTCGACGAAGTCGTAGGACCACACATGTCCCTGATGCTGCGGGCACAGCTGGATGCACGACCCGTCGCCAAACCATAAACGGCGACGTTTCGGTTGCCTCTTCGGCTCTTTGAGACCTTCCCGCCGCCCGATCGCAGCCGTCCAATTACTGACATATTTTGCGTTGTTAGGACGACCTGCGGCCGCGCTGCACCGAAAGCGCGCGGTCGATTCGCCGTTTCAACATCTGCCTCTAGCGCGCCCGCTGCCGTCGAGCGTCACGTGTCGATTTATCGATCGCCCGACTACGTCTCCGACAACCTCACAGCCGCAATGGTGTGATCGTTGCGGCTGGAGCTCGGTAATCCTCGCTCTTCGTCATCACCGCCCAGATGATCCGGGCCATCTTGTTGGCCAGGGCGACAGCAACGAACATGCGTGGCTTTTTCGCCAGGATCTGCTCAAGCCACGCGCTCTTCGTCGCTCCTTCGCGGCTGCCATGCCGCCGAGGCCCGCCCGTGCCCGAAGGCAAGTGACGGTACGTCGGCGGCAGATGCCGCAAAACCCCTTGGGAAGTGGGTGTCTGGAACCAGGAACATGGGCTGCTCTGCGCCTAAACCGATGTGCCGGATCATTCATCGTCAACAGGACGCGCCAATCGCTTGTCACAGGTCCGGGCGACTTCCAGAAACGCTTCGACCAACGGCGTGTGATCGTCCTGACGCCAGATAACGGAAAGGTCGAAGTGAACTTCCTCCCGCGGGTCAAGCGGGACATAGGCGACCCCGGGCAATTGCAGGTTCCTTGCCGGTTCCACGATGAAGCAAACACCCAGGCCACTGGAAACCAGTGCCACGGCGGTGACGACGTCATCGACATCCTGCACGACATTGGGCACGAGCCCGCGCTGTTGGAAAAGCCGAAGCAGTTCGTAGGCGAACCCGGTAGACTGAGAGGCCCGAGGATAAAATACGAGCGGTTCGGCTGCGATGTCGGAGAATCGAACCGAGGCATATCGGGCCAGCGGGTGCCCGGACGGCACGGCCGCAAATAGCCGCTCCGAATAGAGCGGTTCCCATATCAGGCCTGGCTCGCTCGCGAAAAAGCGGTTGAGGCCGATGGAAATGCGCCGGTCACGCAAGGCGCGAAGCTGGGTCTCCCGGTCCATATTATGCAGCAAGACCTCGACATCGGGATAGATGTCGCGAAATGCCTTCAGAATGCGGGGGACGGTGTTGAGAACAGCTGAACCGAAAACGCCCACGTCCAACCGGCCCAACTGACCCTTTCCCGTCAGACGCGCGCGGTGGGTCGCGCGGTCGAGCATATCGAGGATGTTCTTCGCGTCCTCATAGAAGGCCGCGCCAGCCGCCGTGGGTTCGACCCCTCGATTCTGGCGGACCAGCAAAAGCGTACCGATCGCATCTTCGAGCTGCTGAATCTGGCGCGTCAGTGGGGGCTGGGAGATGTGCAACATCTCCGACGCCGCGCGAAAACTACGATGACGGACCACCGCGACGAAATAGCGCAGCTGGCGAATATCGACGGCGTGCGCCGGCTTCAGCGATACCTTTTCCGTAATCATGGCCGCCATAATCTGTATTAGACGGTTAGGGTCAAGGGTCTTATTTTTGTGCGGATACAGCCATTCGAGAATGGCGATGCCAGGATAGGATCGGACGAGTGAGGCCAGACAGTGCGGCGATGGAAGCGCAGACCGGCGCCGCGCACGCGGCCTTCCAGCATTTCATCGATGGGCAGTGGACCGCCGGCCGGACGGGCCGATCCTTTGCGAAACGGCGCCCCCATGACGGCTCGCTCGTCGGCTTTGTCGCCGAGGGAGGACGCGAAGAGATCGATGCCGCAGTGTCCGCAGCGCGTCGTGCGCTAAGCGGACCATGGGCGCGGCTGTCGGTGGAGGACCGGTCGGATCTGATGCGCGCCGTTGCCGATGGAATCACGCGCCGCTTCGACGATTTCGTCGAGGCGGAGATGGCCGATACGGGCCAGCCGCGATCGATGATGGCCCACGCCTTCATTCCGCGCGGCGCGGCCAATTTCAAATCGTTCGCCGATGTGGTGAAATCCGTGGCGACAGAGGCTTTCCAGACGGCGACGCCCGATGGCCGGGGCGCGATCAACTATGCCATCCGCAAGCCCAAAGGGGTGATCGGCGTGATTTCGCCATGGAATGCGCCATTGCTGCTGATGACGTGGAAAGTCGCCCCCGCGCTCGCCTGTGGGAACACGGTGGTGGTGAAGCCGTCCGAGGAAACTCCGGGCACCGCGACCTTGCTGGGCGAGGTGATGAACGAGGCTGGCGTTCCTGCGGGCGTCTATAATGTCGTCCATGGCTTTGGCCCGGAGTCCGCCGGACAGTTCCTTACCGAGCACCCTGGCGTCGATGCCATTACCTTCACCGGGGAGACCCGCACCGGCACGGCCATCATGAAGGCCGCGGCGGCAGGGCTTCGCGACGTGTCGTTCGAGATGGGCGGGAAGAACAGCGCGCTCGTTTTCGCGGATGCCGATCTCGATGCCGTTACCGAAGGGCTGATGCGTTCGGTCTTTCTCAATTGCGGCCAGGTCTGCCTGGGAACCGAACGGGTCCTGGTCGAGCGGCCGGTGTTCGACGAGGTGGTTGCGCGGCTCAAGGCAGGCGCTGAGAGCCTGCGGCCCGGCCACCCGGACGACAAGGCGACCAATTTCGGACCTTTGATATCGCACGAACATCGCGACAAGGTCCTGTCCTACTTCGCCAGGGCGAAGGCGGACGGTGCAAAAATCATCACGGGCGGCGACGTGCCTGCGCTGCCCGGGGATCTCGCCAAAGGCTGCTTCGTCGAGCCGACGATCTGGACCGGTCTGGCGGACGACAGCGTCGTGGTGACTGAGGAAATCTTCGGCCCCTGCTGCCATATCCGCCCGTTCGACAGCGAGGACGAAGCGGTGCGCCTGGCCAATGACACGCAATATGGCCTCGCGACCAGCGTTTGGACGCGCGACCTGTCCCGCGCGCATCGGGTGGCGGCGCAGATCGACGTGGGAGTCGCCTGGGTCAACAGCTGGTTCCTGCGTGATCTGCGCACGCCTTTCGGGGGCACCAAGCAATCGGGGATCGGCCGAGAAGGCGGGGTTCACAGCCTCGAATTCTATACCGAACTCCGCAACATCTGCGTGAAGCTCTGATGGCGCTCGCACCCGACATCATCGCCTATGCGGGCGACGAGCTTTTCGACGCCTATCGTTCCGGTACGACGATCGCGCCGCTGCGTGACCGCTACGCCGGCATCGACATCGTCGACGCCTATCGCATCCAGGAGCATTTCATCGCCCGCCGCACCGCCATCGGCGAGGCGGTCGTCGGCAAGAAGATCGGCCTTACATCGAAGGCCGTTCAGGAGATGGTCGGCGTGTTCGAGCCCGATTTCGGTATCCTCACGTCGGTCATGACCCACGCCGAGGGCGCGACCGTCGATCTCGACACGCTGATCCAGCCGAAGATCGAGGCGGAAATCGCCTTCGTGCTGAAACAGGATCTGGCCGGCCCCGGCGTCACCGCGATGGATGTGCTGCGGGCGACCGATCATGTCTGTGCCTGCTTCGAAGTCGTCGACAGCCGCATCGACAATTGGGACATCCGTATCCAGGACACCGTGGCGGACAATGCCTCGTGCGGCGTTTATGTGCTCGGCGAAACGCGCGTCGATCCGCGCGACGTCGATCTGACCCTGGCCGGCTTGCTGATCGAGTTGAACGGCGAGGCGCACGCAACGGGCGTGGGCGCCGCCGTCCAGGGTTCGCCAGCCAATGCGGTCGCATGGCTCGCCAATACGCTGGGACGGCTCGGCATGCCCTTTCGCGCGGGCGAGGTCATCCTGTCGGGATCGCTCGCGCCGCTCATCCCGGTCGCCAGCGGTGATACATTCGTCGCCCATATCGGCGGCATCGGGTCCTGTTCCGCGTCCTTCGCGCGAGGCGCGGCCAGCCCGGCCCGGATCGTGGCGGAGACGGCGGATGCTTGACGCCCCGACCCTCGACCAGGTGGCGGCGCAGGTCGCTGCGGCGCAGGCAGCGCCCCACACGATCCCCAGGCTGACCGACATCTATCCCACGCTGGACGTCGAGGACGGCTATGCCGTCCAGGATCGGCTGCTGAAGCGCTGGCAGGACGATGGTCGAGAGCTCATCGGCCTGAAAGCCGGCCTCACCTCCAAAGCCAAGATGGTGCAAATGGGCGTGTCGGTGCCCAGCTTCGGGATCCTGATGCGCGACACGCTCGATCCCGACGGCAGCGTCATACCGACCGCGCGGCTTCTTCACCCACGGGTGGAAGCGGAAATCGCGTTCGTCATGAAGGACCAACTTTCCGGGCCGGACGTCTCGATCGACGAGATTTGCGACGCTACCGATTTCGTACAGCCGGCGGTGGAGATATTGGACAGCCGGTTCGAGAATTTCCGCTTCGATCTCCCGAGCGTGATCGCCGACAATGGTTCGGCCGCGCGCTTCGTGCTCGGCGGCAGGCCGCGCCGGCCGCGGGATGTCGATCTGCGCACCGTCGGCATGGTGATGGAGAAGAATGGCGAGATCGTCGCCATGGCGTCGTCCGGGGCGGTGCTGGGCCACCCGGCAGTGTCGATCCGCATGCTCGTCGCGTGGCTGCACGGTCGGGGCCGTACGCTGGCCGCCGGCTCGGTCGTTCTGACGGGGGGGGCAACAGCAGCCATTGCCGTGGCGCCTGGCGACGCGGTCTGCGTGCGCTTTCAGGACATGGGAGAGATCAGTGTCCGCTTTGCTTGAAGAGCCTGGGCCCACGGTCAATCCGTACAACATCCCCCGGTCGCGAAACCGGGGAAACAGGGAGGGTCGGATGCCGATTATTTCGGTCATATTGGGCGAGGGCCGGAGCGTTAAGCAGAAGCGCGATCTCTGTCGCGCGCTCACGGATGCGGCGGTGGCAGCAGTGAACGTACGCCCTGATCAGGTGCGCATCATCATCAACGACATTCCCCTGACCAATTATTCGGTGAGCGGCGTCACCTTCGCCGAACACGACATCCGTCAGGGACGCGGAGAAATCGAATGAGCAGGATCAAATGCGCGATCATCGGACCGGGCAATATCGGTACCGACCTCCTGTACAAGCTGCTCCGTTCCGATGTTCTCGAACCGGTATGGATGGTGGGCGTCGACCCGAGCTCGGAAGGATTGGCGCGCGCCCGTAGTCTTGGGATCAAGGTCACCGACCGGGGCGTCGACGGCATGCTCGACCATGTCCTGGCGGAAGGCGTCCAGATCGCGTTTGACGCGACCAGCGCCTATGTCCATGCCGAGAACAGCCGCAAGCTCAACGCGCTGGGCGTGCTCATGATCGACCTCACTCCGGCCGCGATCGGACCGCTATGCGTGCCGCCCGTCAGCCTCGAAGGGATGATGGGCAAGCAGGTCATGAACGTGAACATGGTGACCTGCGCGGGACAGGCCACGATTCCGATGGTCTACGCGGTCAGCCGCGTGCAGGCGGTCGATTACGCTGAAATCATCGCGACCGTCGCCTCGCTCTCGATCGGGCCGGGTACGCGCAAGAATATCGACGAGTTCACACGAACGACATCAGCCGCCGTCGCGAAAGTGGGTGGCGCGCGGAAGGGCAAGGCGATCGTCGTCGTCAACCCCGCCGAACCGCCGCTGATGATGCGCGATACGGTCTATTGCGAGACGCTCGACGATCCCGACGAGCAGGCGATAACCGCGTCCGTGCACGCGATGATCGCGGAGGTGCAGAAATATGTGCCGGGCTATCGGCTCGTCAACGGCCCCACATTCGTCGGACGCAAGGTCGCGATCTTCCTCGAGGTTGAAGGCCTGGGAGATTTCCTTCCGAAATATGCGGGGAACCTCGACATCATGACGGCGTCCGCCGCGCGCGCCGCGGAAATGTTCGCGCAGGAAATCCTGGCAGGCAGGCTCATCCTCAAAGCCATCCCGCAGGAGGAGGCAGCCTGATGCAGACGATCGAAGCCGGCGTGCGCGGAAAACGCATCAAGCTCCACGACATGAGCCTGCGCGACGGCATGCACTCGATGCGCCACCAGATCCCCGTTGACAAGATGGTGGAGATTGCGCGGGGGCTGGATGCAGCCGGCGTCCCGCTGATCCAGGTGACGCACGGTGACGGGCTGGGCGGTTCGTCGCTCAACTACGGGCGCGGACTGCATACGGACGAAGAATATCTGCGTGCCGTCGTTCCGGCCGTCAAACGGGCGACCATTTCGGTGTTGCAGGTCCCCGGCATAGGCACGCTGGACGAGCTGCGGATGGCGGCCGATTGCGGCGTCGGCTGTGTGCACGTCGCTACGCACTGCACCGAGGCGGATGTGTCTGAACAGCATATCGGTCTGGGACGAAAGCTCGGCCTCGACACCGTCGGCTTCCTGATGATGGCTCATATGACTCCGCCGGAGATGCTCGTCGAGCAGGCGCTGCTGATGGAAAGCTATGGCGCTACCACGGTCTATTGCGTCGATAGTGCGGGCTATATGCTGCCCGATGAGGTCGCCGACCGCATCTCGCGCATGCGCGCTGCGCTCCAGGACGCCACGGAGATCGGATTTCACGGGCATCATAATCTGGGGATGGGATGCGCCAATTCGCTGGCCGCGATCGGCGCCGGCGCGAGCCGCATCGATGGATCGGTCGCGGGCTTCGGGGCGGGCGCGGGTAATACGCCGCTCGAAGTGTTCGCCGCCGTGCTGGAACGGATGGGCGCCGTGACCGATATCGACGTGTTCGCCCTGATGGATGTCGCGGAAGACAGCGTGCTGCCCATGATGGCCAAACCACCCCGCGCGGACCGGGATGCCCTGACGCTGGGCTATGCGGGCGTCTATTCAACATTCTTGTACCCAGCGAAGGACTGTGAGCGACGTCTTGGGGTCCCCGCGCGCGACATCCTCCTGGAGCTGGGCCGGAAGCGGATGATCGGCGGGCAGGAGGACATGATAGAAGACACCGCGCTGACGATGGCAAGGGCGCGCGGCTTGATGGGACATAACAGCCTGTCGACCGAACAGGCCTGATACGGCGGCGGCATAAGAGAACGGATTGAGGCACCACCGCCAGGGACGAGGAAGGAAGGCATGACCGACAAGCCTGCTCACGACCGCAGCGGCCATGACGATGCCGATCGTAGCGGCGTTCTTTACACCGTGACGATCGACGGCGGACCGGGGAGGTTCCCATGTCGCGCCGATCAGACCGTGATCCAGGCCATGCGCACTGCTGGACGATCCGACCTGTCTTACGGATGCCAGGGCGGCGGATGCGGCGCCTGCCGGGTCGAGGTTAAGGCAGGCTCCTATCTGTCGCTGCCGATGAGCGCAGCCTGCGTCAGCCCCGACCAGCAGATGGCGGGACTGGTGCTCGCCTGCCGGATCAAGCCGCGCGCCGACCTCACCCTCATACCCGCGCCGATGTGCGGAAATATCCAGACGGAAAGCCGGGCGGCATGACCGAGGGCCCAACCGCACAGGCGATGGAACAGGTGCTCGCCGCCGCGCGCGCAGCGGCTGAGCGACTGGGCGTCCAGGTGGCCGTGGCGACCGTCGATGCCGGCGGCAATCTGTCGGCCTTTCTGCGGGTTGGCCGGGCCTTTCTGGCGTCGAGCGACCTGGCGGTCGACAAGGCCTGGACATCGGCGAGCTTCGGCATGTCGACCCGCGCTTTTTCCGAACTGCTCGACACGACACCCCCCACTGTCCGCGACGGTCTGATCCGCAGGCCGCGCGTGACGGTCGTCCCCGGCGGCATACCGATCCTGCACGAAGGTGTGCTCGCCGGAGCGATCGGGGTTTCGGGCGGGAGCGACGTCGAAGACGAGATGATTGCCGAAAGCGGACTCGCCGCTCTGCGGTGGGAAGGACAAGGAGAGTGACATGGCGGTAAACGGACTACTCAGAGTAGGCGAAGTTTGTGTACGCGTCCTCGATCTGGCCGAAGGAAAGCGTCATTATGGCGATCGGATCGGGCTGATCGAAAGCCATGTGGGCGATGACGACAAGGCCTATTACAAGTGCGCGGACGAGCATGACTGGTATTCGGTAGTGCTTCGTCAGGCCGATCGGTCAGGCGTCGATTATGTGGCCTTCAAGACGCTGCACGACGCAGATCTCGACCGCT
>CAZJXG010000005.1:0-47780 GCA_964549965.1 uncultured Sphingomonas sp.
CGCGGAGCGCCTTTGCGGCCTCGTTCAGCGCGCGCGCCTTGTCCGCCGTCGGTGCCGCCGCCAGCCGCGCGGCGGCGGCACGGGCGCGCTGGCCCATGTCCGTGATCAGGGCGACGGCATCGGTCGGGCGGATGGCAACGGCTTTGGTCATGGCGGCGCCCACTAGCATTTCGGGCGCTTCTTCTAAAGCCCACTCGCGCTTGAAGATCGGCAATGCTAGCTTTCAGCCATGTCAGGGGAATTCGAAGCGATGGCCGATGTCGCGACCGGCGGCCTGGCCGTGGGGGCGATCGACGGGACGGGCAAGGCGGGGCGGGGCGGTCATGGCGGCTACTGCCTGAACTGTGGTGCCGAACTGATCGGGCCCCATTGCCATCAATGCGGCCAGTCGGGCCATCTGCATCGTACCGCCTCCGCGCTGTTCCATGACATCGCCCATGGGGTGTTCCATTTCGAGGGGCGGACCTGGCACACCATCCCGCTGCTCTTCTGGCGCCCGGGCGAACTGACCCGCCGCTATGCCCAGGGCGAAAGGGTCAATTTCGTCTCGCCGATGGCGTTGTTCCTGTTCTCGGTCTTCCTGATGGTGGCCGTGTTCGGAATCCTCGGGGGGCCGTTCGGACCGCTTTCTTCCGACAGCGTTGCGATCGCGAAGGGCAGAACGGAAGCCGCGAACCGGCTGGTCGTGGTCGAAAGGGACATGAAGGCGCTTCAGGCGAAGAAGGCCCAGCTCAAGGCGAAGGGGCAGAAGGACCCCGAGCTCAACGAACAGCTCGGCGATCTGGTCTCCGAGGAAGCCGAATTGCGGATGATCACGAAGGGCGTCCTGAAACCCAGGGTCAAGAGCGAGCCGATCGATATCGAGAAGCACGGGTTGAGGACGGGCGTTCCCGGCGTCGATCACGTCATCCAGCATGCCGCTGACAATCCCGAACTTGCGGCCTACAAGCTCCAGTCGAGTGCCTATAAATTCTCCTGGGCCCTGATCCCGATCTCGCTGCCCTTCATCTGGCTGCTGTTCGCCTTCCGGCGCGATGTCGGCCTGTACGATCATGCGATCTTCGCTACCTATTCGTTGTCGGCGATGACCCTGATGGTGGTGGGGCTGAGCATCGGCGCGGCGATCGGGCTGTGGGGCGGGGCGATTGGCCTGGTGCTCCTCTTCTTCCCGCCCTGGCATATGTATCGTCAGCTCAAGGGAGCCTATCTGCTGGGCCGCTTCGGCGCGCTGTGGCGGACCGTCGCGCTGATCATAGCGGCCTACACTGCGGCGCTGATCTTCTTCGTCTTTCTCATCGCGATGGGGACCAGCGACTAGGATTGATCGATTTCGGGCGGGGGGTATCGATGGTCAGATTTTTGTTGTTCGCGCTGGTGGCGCTGATCCTGGTCGCCGCGACCCTTGCGATCAGGAGCTGCGGGCAGACGGGACCTGTGACGACCCAGCCCGCGCCCGACCTGTCGGCGGTCGTCGCCCTGCCCAATGGATCGGTGATGACCGCGCCCAAGGGAACGGTGGGGCGCGAGATGGTCGACTGGCTCGCCTCCGCCGACGACACCGAGCGCCGCTTCGAACTGGGCGGCCGGGAGTTCGACGGGCGCTCGATCGAGCCGACGGTGGAATCGAAGGTTCGGATACTGCGCGGCATCGAGATATTGAAGGCCAATCCCAATGTGGCGCTGCACGTGATCGGCTACACCGCCGCGACCTCCGATGCGGCGGCCGACCTCAAGCTGTCGCAGGCGCGGGCGGCGTGGATCGTGGACGCTCTGCACGATGGCGGCATCGCCATGTCACGCCTCACCGCCGAGGGCCGGGGCGGCGCCGATCCGATCGGTGACAACGAAACGCCTGAGGGCCGCGCCAGTAACGAGCGGGTCGCGATGATTCTGCGGCATCAGCGCTGAGGAATTGCGGCACCGTTCAGCGGATCGACGGCGCAGTTTTATCGCGGCTGCCGTCTTTCAGCGCCGGCGCCGCGGTGCCACGCCACGTCTACGGCGGCAGCGTCCACCGTCCATTCAGCGGGCGGGGGTAGTCGGCAGCCGGCACGCCGGCAGCTTGAGCGTGGCGAGGTCACGGCACGGGCGGACCTGCACCGAGGCGTCGAGTCCGATGAACACGGCGTAGGCCACACCGCGATCGCACTGCACGGTCCACATCTCGAGATTCTTATACGGCGCCTGATAGGCGACCGGGCCGATCCGCTTGCAATATTGACCGGTATCGAGGACCGCGCGTCGCATGGTCGCACGCTGCTGGATCGGCGACAGCTTTTTGAGCTGGTTGCTGAAGTCATTGTTGAGCGCGGCGGCCGGTGCGGCGGCGAGCGCGGCGGCGGTGAGGGCGATGATGGTCTTCATGCGGTTGGCCATAAACGAAGCGGGCCGCGACGCACAGACTGTGCCGCGGCCCGATCGATCAAAGGTCAGGCGACTATATCGCGTCGCTGATCTTCTTGCCCGCGAACAGGGCGAGCAGTGCGAAGATGATGAACAGCGCGATGGCGATGAAGAACAGAATCTTGGCGATGCCGACAAAGGCGCCGCCAATGCCGCCGAAGCCCAGCGCGCCAAGGGCCAGGCCGACCAGGAGGAAGATGAGCGCCCATTTCAGCATTGGAGTTTCTCCGTTCGAGTCGGCCGAAAGAACGGGCAACCTGAAACAAGGTTCCCTTGCGACGGGCAACGGAATGATCCGCCGTTCGCGCGATATGCTGGCTATTCGCCCGGCGCGGTGGCCTTGATGGCGAGCGCATGAACCTTTTCGCGCAGCAGATCGCCAAGGGCATGGTTCACCGCGCGCTGCCGCGCGACGCGATTCTGTCCGATGAAGGCCGCGCTCTCGACCTCGACGGTGAAGTGGCTTTCGCCGGCTCCGTCATGGCCGTCATGGCCGCGATGCTTCTCGCTGTCGTCGATGACGGCCAGTCGGGTGGGGAGGAGCGCCGCGGTCAGGCGGCGGGAGATTTCGGCGGCAACGGGGCCGGTGGGAAGTTGGGTCATGCGCACTATATAGGGTCATTTCCGGGCGGGCGTCATCGCCCTACATAGCGAACCGGCAGGTAGGACTCGAAGAGGCGAGGTTTGAGCGAAGAGTTTGTGGCCCGGCGCGCGGGAGTGCGCTTCCATGGGCGGATCGAAGGGAAGGGCCGGCCATGTGCCGAGCCGGGCTGCGATGCGCCGGGCGAGTTTCGCGCGCCAGTCATCGGCGGGCGGCGGCCCGGCTTCGATGGTCCCGGCGACTGGCGCTTTCTGTGCCTCGACCATGTCCGGGCGTTCAACAACCGCTATAATTTTTTCGACGGCATGAGCACCGACGAGATCGAGGCGGAACAGACGCCCTATGGCGGCTGGGACCGGGAAACCCGCGCCTTTTCGCCCAATGCCGGCGGCGGACCGCGCTGGGCCGATTTCACCGATCCGCTCGACGCTATCGGTGCCCGATTCGCGCGCGCATCCGATCGTGACCGGGCGGATGGCCGCGAGCTTTCGGAGGGCGATCGCAAGGCCCTGAAAGTGCTGGGACTCGGCAAGGATGCCGACCGGCGCGCGCTCCGAACCCGCTATGCGGAGCTGGTGCGCCGCTATCATCCGGACCGGAATGGCGGCGATCGGAGCCACGAGAAGGCTTTGCAGGACGTGATTTCGGCTTATACGCAGCTCAAGGGCCGTCCCGCCTTCGCATAAGCAGCATCGTCGATTCCATAAGGCAAACACGTCATGACCGACATCCCCAACGTCCAGCCCGACAGCCGCACCGATACGGTGCTCGCGTCGCCCGATCGGATGGTGAAGGTGCGCGAGATGTTCGGGATCGACAGCGATCTCGAGGTTCCCGCCTTCTCCGAATCGGACGAACGGGTGCCCGATCTCGATCCGGCCTATGTGTTCGATCCCGATACGACCCTGGCGATCGTCGCGGGCTTCGCGTTCAACCGCCGCGTCATGGTGCAGGGCTATCACGGCACCGGCAAGTCGAGCCATATCGAGCAGGTCGCCGCGCGTCTGAAATGGCCGTGCATCCGCATCAACCTCGACGCGCATATCAGCCGCATCGATCTGGTCGGTCGCGATGCGATCGTGCTGCGCGACGGCCAGCAGATCACCGAGTTCCGCGAAGGCCTGCTGCCATGGGCGCTGCAAACCCCGACCGCGCTGGTGTTCGACGAATATGATGCGGGCCGGCCCGACGTGATGTTCGTGATCCAGCGCGTGCTGGAGACCGAAGGCAAGCTTACCCTGCTCGACCAGAACCGGGTGATTCGTCCCAACCCGTGGTTCCGGCTGTTCGCGACGGCCAACACGGTGGGCCTGGGCGATACGACGGGTCTCTATCACGGTACCCAGCAGATCAACCAGGGTCAGATGGACCGTTGGAACATCGTCGTCACGCTCAACTACCTGCCGGCCGCGACCGAGGCGCAGATCGTGCTCGCCAAGTCGGGCGAATATGACAAGCCCGACGGCAAGAAGGTGGTCGACGACATGGTGAAAGTCGCCGATCTCACCCGCCAGGGCTTCATTGCCGGTGATATCTCGACGGTGATGAGCCCGCGCACCGTGATCAGCTGGGCGCAGAACACGTTGATCTTCAACGATGTCGGTTTCGCCTTCCGCTTGTCCTTCCTCAACAAGTGCGACGAGAGCGAGCGGCCGCTGGTCGCCGAATATTATCAGCGCGTGTTCGGCAAGGACCTGCCGGAGAGCATCGTCGGGAAAGCCTGAAGCCATGACCGATATGTCGCCGCTGCTGCCGCTCGAAGGCGGATTCAACCTCCGCGACATGGGCGGCTATGCGACGGCGGACGGTCGCCGCGTCCGGCGCGGCCTGCTGTTTCGTTCGGGCCTGATGTCGATGCTGACCGAAGCGGACGAAGCGCAACTGGCCGCGCTCGGCATCGCCACGGTCTGCGATCTGCGCCGCGCTGGCGAGCGCAAGCGGGATCCCACCCGCTGGTGTGAGCCGGCCGGCGTGCTGTACTGGGCGCGCGACCATGATGCATCCAGTGGCGTGCTCGGCGAGTTGCTGAGCGGGGCACTGCCCACCGCCGATGGCGTCCGCACGGCGATGATCTCGGTCTATCGCGAAATTCTCATCGATCATGCGCCTTCCTATCGTTTTCTGTTCGATCGGCTGGCCGGCGGGCATGTGCCGCTGCTGTTCAACTGCTCGGCGGGCAAGGACCGCACCGGCGTCGGGGCGGCTCTGATCCTCTCCGCGCTCGGCGTACCGCGCGAGACGATCTACGAGGATTATCTGCTGACCAACCGCTTTGCCGATTTCAGCCGCATCGTCGGCCGCGTCGACTCCGATCGTTATCGCAATATCGACGCGGATGTGCTGGCGCCGCTGCTCGCGGCGGATGCCGATTATCTCGACACCGCCTTCGACAGCCTCGATCGCGATCATGGCGGGATCGACGCCTATCTCGCGTCGATCGGTGTCGACGACGCGGCTAAGGCACGGCTTCGCGAGCTGCTGCTGGACTGATGGCGGAGCAATCCCCCCTCGAAGCCTTTCGCCTCGTCCTGGGCGGCACCGCCCGGGCGATGGCGCGCGAGCCCGAACTGGAGGTGAGCTTCACCGCAGAAGCGCCCTCCGCGTCCTACAAGCAGCTGCGGGTCCCGGCGCCCTCGCGCAACCTGCCGGCGCAGGCGGTGGCCGAGGCGCGCGGGTTCGCCGACAGCTTCGCGCTCAGACTTCGTCACCATAACCAGGCGCTCCACGAGCGGATGGCGCCGGCCGAGCCGGTCGCGCGCGCCGTCCATGACGCGGTCGAACAGGCGCGCGTCGAGGCGCTGGGCGCCCGGTCGATGGCGGGCGTGCGCTCCAATCTCAATCAGGCGCTGGAGGTTCGGCTACGCTCCGATCCGCTGGTCCGGGCGCGGGTCCGTGAGGAGGTTCCGCTGTCGACCGCGGTGGGCCTGCTGGTGCGCGAACGGCTGACCGGCCAGGCGCCGCCCGCGATCGCCGGGCCGGGGCTCGGCCTTGTCCGCGACTGGATCGAGGAAAAGGCGGGCAAGGACCTGGATGCGCTCGAACTCGCGTTCGACGACCAGGCAGCCTTTGCCCGACTGGTCGGCCGCCTGCTGGAGGACCTCGAATTGACCGAGGGCGAGCAGGCGCCCGAGACCGACCCCGAAAGCGGCGAGGACGACCAGGAGCAGGAACAGGACGAGGGCCAGGAGCAAGACGAGGACGGCGACGATTCGGGCGGTTCGTCCGATTCCCAGGTCGAGATGCGCGCCGACAAGTCCGAGGCCGGCGAGGAGGAAGGCGAGCAGCGCCAGCTCGACGACGAGATGTCGGAGATGGACGGCGAGATGGGCGATGACGGTGAGGAGGGCATGATGCCGGTCCGCCCCAATCGGCCGCCCTCGGACCTGCCGCCGAGCTTCGACTATCATCCTTACACGACCCGGCACGATGAGGAGATCGCCGCCACCGAGCTGTGCGACGAGGAGGAACTGACCCGGCTGCGGGCCTATCTGGACCAGCAGCTGGTCCACCTGCAGGGCGCGGTCACGAAACTCGCCAACCGGCTGCAGCGGCGGCTTATGGCGCAGCAGAACCGCAGCTGGGACTTCGATCAGGAGGAAGGGCTGCTCGACGCCGCGCGGCTCGCCCGTGTCGTGATCAACCCGGCGCATTCGCTGAGCTACAAGATGGAGCGGGATACCGACTTCCGCGACACGGTCGTCACCCTGCTGATCGACAATTCGGGGTCGATGCGCGGGCGGCCGATCTCGATCGCGGCGATCTGTGCCGACATTCTTGCCCGCACGCTGGAGCGGTGCGCGGTCAAGACCGAGATACTGGGCTTCACGACCCGTGCCTGGAAGGGTGGACAGTCGCGCGAGGCATGGTTGGCGGCGGGGCGCCCGCCCGCGCCGGGCCGGCTCAACGACCTGCGCCACATCGTCTACAAGAAGGCCGACGAACCCTGGCGCCGCGCCCGCAAGTCGCTGGGCCTGATGATGCGCGAGGGACTGCTCAAGGAGAATATCGACGGCGAAGCGCTGCTATGGGCGCATAGCCGGCTGATCGCCCGGCGCGAGGAGCGCAAGATCCTGATGGTGATATCGGATGGCGCGCCCGTCGATGATTCGACCCTTTCGGTCAACAATGGCTCCTATCTGGAGCGGCACCTGCGCCAGGTGATCGGCTGGATCGAAAGCCGTTCGCCGGTCGAGCTGGCCGCCATCGGCATCGGCCATGATGTGACGCGCTATTATCAGAAGGCAGTGACGATCATGGACGTCGAGCAGCTCGGCGGCACGATGGTCGAGCAGCTTGCGGGTCTGTTCGATCTGGAGGCGAAATAACCCCGAGGGGCGTCGGATTCGCACGGCGCCGCCTTTGCGGCGGCTCCACCTGACCATCGGCGAAAGGTGCAGGGGCGCGAACAAGTGGAGGGCCGCCGATTCCTCCAGCGAACCGACGACCCTCCTCCCCACAACGCCACGCGGGGATCCGGTTAAGCTTTAGAGAGGCGAGCGATCAGCAGTCGCGGTCGATCGCGCGGCCGGCCAGAGCGCCGATGCCCGCGCCGACGATGGCGCCGGTGGTGCCGTCGCCGCGATCATAGCGGCCATTGCCGATCTCGTTGCCGAGCAGGCCGCCGGCGATGGCGCCGAGAATGGTACCACCGGTGCCCTTGTCGCGGCAGCGGCCACGATCGCGATAATAGCCGCGATTGCCGCGTTGATAGCCACGGTCGCGGTAATAGCCGCGATCGCCACGATAACCTCGGTCGCCGCGATAGCCGCGGCCGTCCCAGTCGCGAACCTGCTCGAAGCGGCCGCCACCATAATATTGGGCCTCGGCTGCGGCGGGGGCCACTGCCGAAAGCAGAGCCGCCGAAGTCACCGCGGCCGTTAGAAGCTTACGCAACATAACAATCTCCTTTGCTCAGCCACGCGTTCCGCCGGGGTGGAACTCCTCAAGAGGACAATGCGGGGCCGATCGATGAGACGCTTATTTCATGATTCGCGTGAGCCGATGCTGAACATGGCTGTTGGTCGCCGTTCATCTTCCCGAACGTGCTTGCCGGCCGGATCGCCATCGCAAAAGCCTTGGGAATTGGCGGCGAAGCCTCTATCGGGCGCCCATGAAGAAGGCCCTGGCCGCATTGCTGTTCTGCCTCGTGCCGAGCTCTGCGGGCTTCCCGCAGACCGATGTTCAGGTGACGGCGACGGCGATCCCGATCGATCCGGCAGATCCCGCGCATCGGCAATTCGGGCGGCTGCGCTATCTCGCGGGATGGCAGCTCGACAGCCGGCAGCGCGACTTTGGCGGCTATTCGGCCTTATGGGTAGAAGGCGACCGGTTCGTGGCGCTGGCCGACAATGGCCATTATCTGCGCTTTCGCATGACGAAGCCCGGCGTGATCGAGCAGCCTCGCTTCAGCGAACTGCCGGCCTTTCCCGCCTATGAAGGCCATAAGGGGGACCGCGATTCGGAGTCGATGACGGTGGGGCCGAACGGCGACATCTGGGTCGGCTTCGAATATCGCAACGCGATCCTGCGCTACGCGCCCGATCTCACCATGCTGCATTCGCTCGCCTGGCCGCCGGCCATGAAGAAATGGTCGCTGAACTCCGGCGCCGAGGCGATGGTGCGGCTGGAGGGCGGCCGCTTCGCGGTGTTTTCGGAGGGCAATGCGGTCGCGCCGCACGTCCATGATTCGCTGATGTTCTCCGGCGATCCCACCAGCACCCGGAACACGCCCTTCCATTTCGGCTATCGTCCGCCGCGCGGTTATGCACCGACGGACGCGGCGCAGCTTCCCGACGGACGAATCATCGTCCTCCATCGACGCTTCGGCATATGGGATGGTTTCTCGGCGGCGCTGGCGATCGTCGATCCTGCCGATATCAAGCCGGGCGCGACCGTCGAAGGCGAGCATATCGCCGAGCTCAAGCCGCCGCTCAATATCGACAATATGGAGGGGATCAGCGTCGTCCAGGAAGGCGGGAAGACGATATTCTGGATGATTTCGGACGACAATCAGGTGCCGGTCGAACGCACATTGCTGTTGAAGTTCGAACTGGAAGACGCGAAAAAATAACTGCCCGCTTCGCCGGGCGACCGAAACGGCATCGCCAGAGACACGAAAAAACCGGACCGCCGCTGCGATCCGGTTCCCTCATTCCATCCCGCCGAAGCGGAAGCGAATCAGGCCGCGAGGGCCTGCTGCTTCTTCGCGACTTCGCGCTTCAGGCGACGGGCGCGGAGCGACAGGCTCTCGTCTTTGGACTTGAGCAGCCAGTTGTCGAGGCCGCCGACATGCTCGACGGAGCGCAGACCGTGGGTCGAAACCCGCAGCTTCACGCCCTTGCCGAGCGAATCGGAGATCAGCGTGACATTCTGCAGGTTCGGCAGAAAGGTCCGCTTTGTCTTGTTGTTGGCATGGGACACGTTGTGGCCCACTTGGCGGCCCTTGCCGGTCAGCTCGCAGATGCGCGACATGTTACTTCGTCCTGATGTTCGGGTTGCCCGGAAAGTCGCGGCGGATAGCGACCTTCCCTGGATTCGTCAAGCGGAGCCGGGCGGGGCATGCAACCCTTCCGGCAAAGGAACGTTGTTCGGGCTCCACCGATTATTGCAGGGAGTGCCCGAGGTGAATCCGACGAACGAACATTATAACGAATATCCCGCCCGGTCCAACAATGGCGCCCGCGTGGGAATCATCGTCGCGGTCATCGCGATTCTCGCGATCATCGCCGCCTTCGCCTTCGGGCTGATCGACATCAACCAGACCAAGGAGATGAAGGCCCCCGACGTTCAGGTCTCCGGCGGCCAGGCGCCTGCCTTCGACGTCGATACGGCCAAGGTCGATGTCGGCACCCGCACCACCGACGTGACCGTGCCCAAGGTCGAGGTCGGCACCACCAAGGAAGAGATCCAGGTCCCGACCGTCGACGTCCAGAAGGCGAACTGATCATGACGCGGCAGCAGATTGCGGAGCGGCCCGTATCCATATGGGCAATCCTCGCGGCGCTTCTGCTGCCGCCTCTTGGCGTCTTCATCCAGCGCGGCATCACGCCCGCCTTCTGGATCAGCGTCTTGCTGACCCTGATTGCCTGGTTGCCGGGCGCGATCTTCGCGCTCGCACTGCTTCTGGTGCCGGACAAGATTCCCGTCCGCTAGCCTTTGCCTTCGTCCCTCCGTACAGCGAGGCGATGAGTTTCCCACTGCCCTATCCCATGCGCCTCGCGCTCGAGCTGGCGGCCGATGCCGCGGCTGCGGGCGAGGTACCGGTCGGGGCCGTGATCGTGCGCGGCGACGAGGTTGTTGCGACCGCTGCCAATGCAATGTGCGGCGGCCATGATCCGACCGCTCATGCGGAAATGGAAGCGATCCGCACCGCGAGTGCCAGGCTGGCGAGGCAGCGGCTCGACGATTGCGATCTTTATGTGACGCTGGAGCCGTGCGCGATGTGTGCGGGCGCCATCTCCCACGCCCGGTTGCGCCGGCTCTATTATGCTGCCGAGGATGCGAAGGGCGGCGCCGTCGCCCATGGTCCGCGCTTCTTCAGCCAGGCGACCTGTCACCATCGTCCCGATGTTTACGCTGGGATTGGCGAGGCCGAGGCCGGAGCGATGCTGCGCGCCTTTTTCCGCAATCGACGGTGAAACGCAGCAGAGTGTTGGCAAAGCGTTCGATTCGCGGCATGAACGGCTAAGCGCCATGCCGCATCCTGTCCCCTTGGCTCCTTTTCCCTGGCTCGACCTGGTCATCATCCTGGCCCTGGTCGCGCTCAATGGGGTATTCGCCATGTCGGAACTGGCGATCGTCTCCGCACGCAAGGCGCGGATGGAGGCGATGGCGCGTGCCGGTCGCCGGGGTGCCCGCACCGCGATGGAGCTGGCCGCCGATCCTGGGAAATTCCTTTCGACCGTGCAGATCGGCATAACGCTGATCAGCATCCTCTCCGGCGCCTATTCGGGAGCGAGCCTGGGCGGGCCGGTCGGCGATCGGATGGTGTTCCTTGGGCTTCCTGCCGAAAGCGCGGAGGAAGTCGGTTTTGTCGTCGTCATCGCCATCACCACCTTCCTGTCGCTGATCGTCGGCGAACTGGTCCCCAAACAGTTCGCGCTACGCAAGCCCGAGCCGATCGCCGCCGTTATGGCGCTGCCGATGCTGTGGCTGTCGCGGCTGACCGCGCCCTTCGTGTGGCTGCTCGACAGGACCAGCGCGCTGATCTTCCGCCTGCTCGGGCTCACCCGCGAATCCGAGAGCCACGTCACCGCGGAGGAACTGCATCTGATCGTTGCCGAAGCCTCATCGGCCGGCGTGATCGAGGAGAGCGAGCGGGCGATCATATCGGGCGTAGTCCGCCTGGCCGACCGGCCGGTTCGCGAGGTGATGACGCCGCGGACCGAGGTCGAATGGCTCGATGTCAACGCCGACCCGGCCGAGATATGCGAGCGGCTTGCCGAAATGCCACACACCCGGATGCCGGTCGCGGACGGGTCGGTCGACAGGATTCTTGGCGTGATCCATGCCCGCGATCTCGTCGGGAGGTTGTTGCGCGGTGAGCCGGTTGATCTGCACGCGATGTTACGCAAGGGCATCTTCCTGCCCGATCATGTCGATGCGATGGATGCGCTCAAGGCTTTGCGCGAGGCCGAGGTGCCGATGGCCTTCATCCATGACGAATATGGCCATTTCGAAGGCCTGGTCGCGCCGGCCAATCTGCTCGCGGCGATCGCGGGCGAATTCGCGTCGGACCAGGACGACGACACGGACCCTCCCATCGTTGAGCGCGATGACGGCAGCTGGTTGATATCAGGCACCTGCGCCGCCGATGCCATGGCGGACCGGCTAGGGATCGACCTGCCTGAGGACCGCGATTTCGCCACCGCCGCAGGTTTCGCGCTGTGGCGGCTGAAACATCTGCCGAAGACCGGCGAGTCGTTCGAGCATAAGGGGTGGCGTTTCGAGGTGATCGACATGGATGGCCGCCGCATCGACAAGCTGCTGGTAAGCGTGATCGAAGCCGAAGATTGAGCCCGGTGTTCCACGGTGCGGCGCGCCGATCGGGCGTCTCGTCGAAAAAATATGCCGGAAAACGACCGCGCAGCTGATTTTTCGCGTTTTCAGGCGACTTTCCAATTGCCCCAGCGAAAAACGCCGCGCACAAGGAGCGCCTTGCGCCGCAGCCGTGGCGCAAAACCGGTTTCTAACAAGCAAGACCAGGAGTGATCATGAACACTGCCGACATCGCAGGCATCGTCGCCGCCGAACAGGGGATCGACAAGGCCGCCGCCAAGCGCGTCATCGATTCCGCCCTCAAGGCGATCACCGATGCCGCCAAGAATGGCGAGGAAGTTTCGCTGCCGGGCTTCGGCAAGTTCAAGGTTGCCAGCCGTCCGGCCCGCGAAGGCCGCAATCCGGCGACCGGCGCGACCCTGACGATCGCCGCGTCGAAGAAGGTTTCCTTCACCGCCGCCAAGGCGCTCAAGGATGCGCTCAACGGCTGATCCGGCAGGGCTGGCGCCAGGCGCCGCCCGCGATCGACCGATGATGGGAAGGGGCGGCTGCGAAGCCGCCCTTTTCTTTTGAGTATATAGGCGATGTCAGCATCACCGGCGAATGCCGGATATTCGCAGGCACGTCGATATGGCCCTGGCACGAAGGCGCCGCGCCGATCCAGCATATGCGGATGAAGCATTGAGGGCGGATGTCAGGGGACGGCGTGGTGGAGCTGAGGGGAATCGAACCCCTGACCTCTGCAGTGCGATTGCAGCGCTCTCCCATCTGAGCTACAGCCCCGCACGCCGGACGCTCCCCCTAGCGGCAGCATCGCCATGATGCAACAGCGCAGGCCGGCAAAATTTCCAGAAACGCGGTGCTGGGATCGATCCCGGCCGCGGATATGCAGGTCCGTTTCGGGCGCGACCAACCGTTGGTCCTTCCCACCGTGCTTCCCACCTCAACGCGCTGGAACGGCTCGATATTCCAGCGGTTTTCGCAGGATCGAGCCGGGGAAAGCCCCGGCCTGCCTTTCCAAGCGAGGAGGATGCCATGGGATATGAACGCAGCAGCGGTCGCTATTATCGCGACGACGCGGAACGTGGCGCGCGGCAGCGCGAGGACCAGTATCGGAACCGTGACTATCGCGCGCGCGACCGGGATTACGGCCCGCCGCGCAGCTATGATGATGAGGATCGCGGCTTCTTCGAGCGCGCCGGAGACGAGCTACGCTCCTGGTTCGGCGACGACGAGGCCGAGCGCCGGCGCCGCTGGGACGAGCGGCTGCGTGAGCGCGACGATGATCGCCGCTATGGCGGCGCACGGTTCGGCGATGCGCCGGGCGGCGGCGGATATGGCTATTCCGGCGGCTACGGTGCCGGGCGCGGCGCGGGTGCGACGATGAACTATGGCCTTGGTGCCGCTCCCGATCACGACGGCTGGGGCCTTGACCCCAATTACCGCGCCTGGCGCCGCCGTCAGCTCGCCGAGCTTGACCGCGATTATGACGACTATCGGCGTGAGAATGAGCAGCGCTTTCATCAGGACTTCGGTAGCTGGCGGACCAATCGCCAGGGCCAGCGCCAGTCGCTCGGCCAGGTCCAGGAGCATCAGGAAGTGGTCGGTTCGGACGGCAGCCATGTCGGCAAGGTCGATCATGTCCGCGATGATCGCATCCTGCTGACCAAGAGCGACAAGGATGCCGGTGGCCGGCACCATTCGATCCCCTGTTCATGGATCGTGGAGGTTGGCGATAAGGTCCGCATCAACCGCACGGCCGCCCAGGCACAGGATGCCTGGAAGGACGAGGAGCGCAGCGAAGGCCCGCATTATCTCAATCGGGCTTTCTCGGGGACCTATTGATTCCTCACCGGTGCTGACGAGGTGAAAGGGCCGGCCTGAGGGTCGGCCCTTTTTCATGACAGTGCTCGCATACCCTTGATGCGGTGCAGCATCAGGCCCAATATGGTAATATGGCCGATGCCGATCTTCCCGGGCGTACCGTTCCCGGATTGCCCCTGCCCGATCAGGTCGCGCTGGTGCTGCAGGGCGGCGGCGCGCTCGGCGCCTATCAGGTCGGCGTGTTCGAAGCGCTCGATGCCGCGCGGATCGAGATCGACTGGGTCGCGGGGATTTCGATCGGTGCGGTCAATGCGGCCATCATCGCGGGCAATCCATGCGGGCGGCGGCTGGAACGGCTGCATGCTTTCTGGGACCGGATGACCGCCGCGCTGCCGGCACTGGGTGTGTTCGACGGCCTCTATGGCCGCGAACTGCTGCATGAGGCCGCCGCCGCGACGGTTGCGATGTTCGGCGTCCCCGGTTTCTTCCGGCCGCGCTTTCCCTCCCCCTGGTTCGCCCTGCCCGGCAGCGCCGATGCGCTGAGCTTTTACGACAGCGCGCCTCTCGCCGATACGCTGGACGAACTGATCGACTGGGATCTGCTGAATGAGGGGCCGATGCGCTTCTCGGTGGGAGCGGTCGAGCTGGAGAGTGGCAATTTCCGCTATTTCGACAATCGCATCGATCGCATCGATGCCCGGCACGTCATGGCGTCGGGCGCGTTGCCGCCGGGTCTGCCTCCGGTCGAGATCGACGGCAAGCTGTGGTGGGATGGCGGGCTCGTCTCGAACACGCCGCTGGGCCATGTCGTCGAACATCAGGAGGGCGATATGCTCGTCTTCCAGATCGACCTTTTCCCCGCTGCGGCCGAGCGGCCGCAGACGATGCTCGACGTCGTCGCGCGCGAGAAGGAAATCCGCTATTCGAGCCGTACCCGCCAGATTTCGGACGAACTGATCCAGCGACGGCAGGAGCATCAGCAGATCGCCCGCCTGCTCGACAAATTGCCGGCGGAGATGGCCGACGACCCCGATGTCGTGGCGTTGCGCGCGCGGGCGCTGGAATCGAGCCTCAGCCTCGTCCAGCTCATCTACCGTGCCAACACATGGGAGGGTGGATCGCGCGACTATGAATTTTCGCAGCGGACGATGCGCGACCATATCGCCGCCGGCCGCGCCGCGATTGCCGAGACGATGACCCGATCCGGGCTGATCGCGCGCAACATCTATGATGGCAGCACGGCGGCCTTCGACCTCACCCACCCCTAATGTCGACGGAGATACCCATGTTCCTCAAGGGCAAGACCGCGCTCATCACCGGTTCCACCTCCGGCATCGGCCTGGCCTATGCCAAGGCGCTCGCCGCCGAGGGTGCCAATATCGTCATCAACGGCTTCGGCGACGCCGCCGCGATCGAGGCCGAGCGGGCGGCGCTGGAGGCGACGAGCGGCGCGCGGGCGGTCTATCTCGGGCACGACCTCACCAAGGTGGCCGAGATTGAGGCGATGATGGCCGAGGCGGCCGCGGCGTTCGGCGGCGTCGACATATTGATCAACAATGCCGGCATGCAGTTCGTTTCGCCGATCGAGGATTTCCCGGTCGAGAAGTGGGATCTCATCATTGCGCTCAACCTCACGAGCGCCTTCCACACCACCCGGCTGGCTGTGCCGTGGATGAAGTCTCGCAAATGGGGCCGGATCATCCAGACGGCGTCGGCCCATTCGCTCACCGCCTCGCCATTCAAGTCGGCCTATGTCACCGCGAAGCACGGACTTGCCGGGCTCACCAAGACGGTGGCGCTGGAGGTGGCGACCTTCGGGATCACCGCCAATTGTATCAGTCCCGGCTATGTCTGGACGCCGCTGGTCGAGAATCAGATCCCCGACACGATGAAGGCGCGGAATATGACGCGCGAGCAGGTGATGAACGACGTTCTGCTCGCCGGGCAGCCCACCAAGCAATTCGTCACCGTCGAGCAGGTCGCGGCGATGGCGCTGTACCTGTGTCGCGACGAGGCGGCCGGCATCACCGGTGCCAATATGTCGATCGACGGCGGCTGGACCGCGCAATAGGCGCGGAAGGCGGAGCTTGCCAAGCCGGGGCGGGGCGGGCAGGCTGCGGGTATGAAGAGGGCGAGAGGAGACGATCGCTTGCAGCTTGTCCGATGGAGCCTTGTCGCCGCCGCGCTGCTGGCGCTGGCGGGTTGCGGCGCGAAGGATATCGAGCCCCGGGCGCCCAAGCCACGCCCCAATGACTGGCGGCAGATCGCCACCGCCGCCGATCGTGACCGCATCGCCCGCTGGCGCGCCGCCTGGCTCGCGGGGCTCGACAAGGCCACCGCCGCCGGCAACGGCCCGCAGATCGCGGCGCAGGGGGCGCTGCTCAAACCCGACCTCGCGCTAGACGATCCGATGCTGCCGCCCGGCGACTATGGCTGCCGGGTGATCAAGATGGGCGCGCAGACCAGGGGACTGATGGATTATATCGCCTATCCTTTCTTCTCCTGCCGGGTGACGGCCGAGGACGGACGGATACATCTCGCCAAGCTCGACGGATCGCAGCGGCCGGTGGGCGATATCTTTCCCGACGAGGGGCGGCGTATGGTCTTCCTCGGCGCGATGATGCTGGGAGACGAGGCGCGGCCCTTGCCCTATGGCCGCGATGCCGAACGCGACATGGCCGGGATCGTCGAGCGCGTGGCACCGCGCCGCTGGCGGATCGCCTTCCCCTATCCGCGCTGGGAATCGACGATCGACATATTCGAACTGGTCCCGAAAGGATGATGATGAAAGCCGTACTGCCTCTGCTTGGGCTTGTTGTCGCGCTCGCTTCGACGCCGTTGCGCGCGGATATGCTGGAGCAGGCGGTGAGGGCTGACATGCCCAGCCTGATCGCGATCTACAAGGATCTCCACATCCATCCGGAGCTCAGCTTCAAGGAAGGTCGCAGCGCCGCCATCATGGCGGCCGAGGCGAAGAAAGCGGGCTTCGAGGTGACGAGCGGGGTCGGCGGAACCGGTGTGGTCGCGGTGATGAAGAACGGGCCGGGGCCGGTGCTGCTGCTGCGGGCCGACATGGATGCGCTGCCCGTCACCGAACAGACCGGCCTGCCCTATGCCAGCCAGACGCCCGGGGTGATGCATGCCTGCGGGCATGACACGCATATGACCAGTTGGATCGGCATCGCCCGGCGCATGGCGGCGATGAAGGCAAGCTGGTCGGGTACATTGGTGATGATCGGCCAGCCCGCCGAGGAGATAGGATCGGGCGCACGGGCGATGCTCAGGGATGGCCTCTACAGCCGCTTCCCCAAGCCGAGCGTCGCTATCGCCTTCCATGATTCCGCGCAGCTGCCCGCCGGCACGATCGGGGTGATCGATGGCTATGTGATGGCCAATGTCGACTCGGTCGACGTGCTGGTGAAGGGCGAAGGCGGGCACGGCGCCTATCCGCATCTCGCCAAGGACCCGATCGTCCTCGCCGCGCGGATCGTCACCACCCTCCAGACGCTGATCTCACGCGAGACCGATCCGCTGGAATCGGGTGTCGTCACCGTTGGCAGCTTCCAGGCCGGGACCAAGCACAACATCATCCCGCCCGAGGCGAAGCTGCAGATCACGGTACGCTCCTACAAGCCGGAGGTGCGGCGGCATCTGCTCGATGGCATAGCCCGGATCGCGAAGGGCGAGGCGATTGCAGCCGGCTTGCCCGACGACAGGATGCCGGTGATCAGCCTGCAGGACCAGAATACGCCCGCGACGTTCAATACCGATCCGATCACGACGCAGATGACCGACCTGTTCACGCAGCGTTTCGGCAAGGAGCGTGTCGTGCCGGTGCGCGCCCAGATGGGCGGCGAGGATTTCAGCCAGTTCTACCTGGCCGACACGTCGATCCAGTCGATGCTGTTCTGGGTCGGCGGCGTGCCGAAGGACCAATGGGCGGCCGCGAAGGGCGACATTACCAGGCTGCCCTCGATTCACAGCCCCTTCTGGGCGCCCGATGCGGGCGGGGTGATTTCCACCGCTGTCGAAGCCATGACGAGCGCGGCGCTGACGGTTCTTAAGAAATAGTCCTCAAAGGCCCCCCGGGGGGGGGGGCGACCTCTTCGCCTGGCCGTCGCGGCCCAACAAACTACGCGGCCAGCGTTTGCGCGATCACCGTCGCGAGCTGCTCGATCCGATAGGGTTTGCAGATGATCGGCGCATCGGCGAAGCCGCTGTCGGCGGGCAGACCGTCATAGCCGGTCGCGAAGACGAATCGCTTGCCGCTGTCGCGCAGCGCCCTGGCCACCGGCAGGCTGTTCTCGTCCTTCAGGTTGAGATCAAGCAGCGCGATGTCGAAATCGGTGTCAGCGGTCCGGGCCAGCGCCTCGGCGACCGTGCCCGCTACGGCAGCCGTCTTGCAGCCGACTTCGTCAAGCATGTCCTCCGCCGTCATCGCGATGATGGAATCATCCTCGACGATCAGCACCCGTGTTCCCGAAGGGGGCTGGCTCACAATCATTATCCCTTGTTCGCTCCCCGATGGACCGTTGATGGCCGATAAATCATGGCGAGGCAATCGGGCTTGGCGGCGCGGGGGCATGGCCGGCCACGGAATGACGCCCGCCAGGCAGGCCTGGCGGGCGCTTCTCTTCCTCCCCAGGAAAAGATCGTAGGCCTGTTTACAAGTCGGGGGACGGCGACTTGCTTACGGCGATCAGGTTCTGCCGCTTGCTTGCCGAAAAACCGGGCAGGCCGCCACCGGGCCACGCAGGAAATTGATGTCCAGATGTCGCGCGAAATGATAGGCCTCCTGTAATTTTGTAAAGTCCTTACTTCGGGAGCACAGGCTTCATGGCCAAGCAGGGCATTTTTGCCGGGCCGCGAATCAAGCGGCTGCGGCGCGACCAGGGGCTCACCCAACAGGCGATGGCGGACATGCTGGGCATTTCCGACAGCTATCTGGCGCTGATCGAGGGCAATCGCCGGCCGCTTACCGCCGGATTGATCCTGCGTCTCGCCGAACTGTTCGACTTCGATGTCCGTAGCCTTGGGCAGGAGGAGCCGGGCGGCGGCGCCGCCGCAATGCGGCGACGGCTCAGCGACCCGCTGTTCGCGGACATGGCGATCGACCGTGCTGAGTTGGAGGCCTGGCTCGACAATGCCCCGGCCGCCGCCGACGCCTTTGCCCGGCTGTTCGACCATTGGCGCGAGGGCGGTGGGGGCGCCGCCGAACAGGGGCCGGGGCCGGTCGCGGCCGCGCGCCGCGAGATCGAGCGCTGGCGCAATCATTTCGCCGATCTCGATGCCAGTGCCGAGGCGCTGGCGGATGAGTTGCGGATCGGTGCGGGTGATCTTTACGGCGCGATCGCGGAACGGCTTCGGGTCAAGCATCAGCTCGCCATCCGCATCCTGCCGTTCGATGTGATGCCGGATCGGCTGCGCCGGCTCGACCTCCACGCCCGCCAGCTCCAGCTGTCCGAACTGCTCGATCCGGCGGCGCGGACCTTCCAGGCAGCGTTCCAGCTTGCCCAGATCGAGGCCAAGGCCGAGATTGATGCGCTGGTCGCCGGAGCGGCCTTTGGCGACCGGCCCGCCGAGCGGCTCTATCGCCGCCACGTCACCTCCTATTTCGCGGCTGCGCTGATGATGCCCTATAGCCGGTTCCTGCGCGCCTGCGAGGCGAGCGGCTATGATGTACAGTTGCTCCAGCGGCGCTTCGGCGCGGGCTATGAGCAGGTCGCCCACCGGCTGACCACGTTGCAGCGGGTCGGCGCGCGGGGGCTGCCCTTCTTCATGTTGCGGATCGACCGTGCCGGCCAGCTTTCCAAGGGCTATGCGGGGGCGAGCGGATCGGCGCTGATCGACGCGGTCCACCGCTGTCCGCTCTGGGCGATCCACCATGCCTTCGATCGCCCCGGCCGCATGGTCCATCAGCTGGCCGAACTGGAGGATGGCTCACGCTGGTTCACGATCGCGCGCAGCGTCCGCCATCATGGCGGCGCCGCGGGCGTGCCGGCGGCCGAGCATGTCGTGGCGCTGGGGCTCGCCGCCGAACATGCGCCAAGCCTCACCCTGGCGGCGGGCGTCGATCTGGCGGGTCCTGCCGAGTTGATCGGGCTGGGCTGCACCCATTGTCAGCGGGTCGACTGCGTCCAGCGGGCGGCGCCGCCGATCGGCCGCCCGGTCATCATCAACGAGCGCGAACGCGGGCTGGCGCCCTTCGCCTTCGCCGGGGACTGAGCTCGATCAGATCGGTGTCGCGGCGGCCTCGTCGAGCGCCGCCATCTGGGTGGCGTCTAGCTTCAGAGCCATCGCCGGGATCAGGCTCTCCACCTGTTCCAGGCTCGTCGCACTGGCGATCGCCCCGGTCATTCCAGGCGTCGTCATGACCCACGCCAGCGCGATCTGCGCCAGCGATGCTCCGCTCTCCTCGGCAACCCGGTCGAGCGCGGCCAGTATTTTTTCGCCACGCGCGTTGAACATGCCACCGAGCGCACGAGCGCGAGGCGTGCCCTTCACGTCGTCGGCGCTGCGGTATTTTCCGGTCAGGAAGCCGGCGGCCAGCGCATAATAAGCCAGCGTGCCGATCTGGTTGTCGCGGCAGAACTGGCGATAGGCCGCCGGGAATTGTTCCTCCGCCATCAGGTTGAAGTGGGGTTGAAGCGCCCCATAGCGCGCCAGCCCGTTCCGCTTCGCGATGTCGAGCGCCGAGGCGAGCCGCTCCCGACTGAAATTGGACGCGCCGATCGACCGGACCTTGCCCGCGCGGACGAGGCTGTCAAAGGCCTCGGCAGCGGCGTCCTGATCCGCCAGATCCACGTCGGAATGCGCGTAGTAGAGATCGACATAATCCGTCTGGAGGCGCCGCAGCGAAGCCTCGACCCCCTCTATGATCACCGTCGGCTTGAGCCCCGTTTCCCCGTGGACGGGTAACATCCCCACCTTGGTGGCGACCTGCACCGTCGCGCGATTGCCGCGCGCCTTCATCCACCTGCCGATGATAGCTTCCGATTCGCCGCCGACATTGCCGGGCACGAAGGCGGAATAGACGTCGGCGGTATCGATCATGGTGGCACCGCCCGCCATGAAGGCATCGAGCACCGCGAAGCTCGTCGCCTCGTCGATCGTCCAGCCGAACACATTGCCCCCGACGATCAGAGGCGCCACCGACAGTCCCGTCGTGCCCAGGGGCCGCAATTCATTCATCGTGCGTTTCCTTGTCTGTCAGAAGGGAATGTCGAGGGTCGGGTGGCCGCGCGCCTTCAACGCTTCCACGATCTTCTTGACCTCCTGGCTGGAACCACGCGGCAGGATCATCACCGCATCATGGGTTGCGACGATGATCAGGTCGTCGACGCCGGCCGCGGTGACGACCGGGCCTTCGCTACGGATCAGGCATCCGCGCGTGTCGATCGCGACGACGTCGCCCTGTATGACATTGGCGGCCGCATCCGGTTTGCCCAGCATATGCAATGCATCCCAGCTGCCGACATCGGACCAGCCCATTTCGACAGGCACCACCGCGACCTGCTCCGCGCGCTCCATCACCGCATAATCGATCGATTCGGACTTGCTCGACAGAAAGGCCTCGGCGGCGGGGATGATCATCGCTCCCTCGCGCGCCGCCCCTTCGAGCGATGCCCGCACCGCGGCGAGCATGTCCGGCTCGAAGCGTTCGAGCGCGGCGATATAGGCGTCGGCACGAAACAGGAAGATGCCACCGTTCCAGCTGTAATTGCCATCGGCCAGATAGGTTCGGGCGCGTTCCAGATCAGGTTTCTCGATGAAGGCATCGACCTTGTGGACGCCGGGTGCCACCTCGCCGCCGCGGCGAATATAGCCATAGCCGGTTTCGGGCTTGTCGGGCGTGATGCCGAAGGTGACGAGCCAGCCTGCCTCGACCAGCGGCATGGCCCGTTCGATCGCGGCGATGAAGGCGGGGCAATCTTCGATCACATGGTCGCTCGGCATCACCAGCAGGGGGGTGGCGGGTGCCGATTCGAGCGCGGCGAGCGCGATCGCGGGGGCGGTGTTGCGGCCGGCAGGCTCCAGAATGATCGCGGCCGGCCGATCTTCGGTCAGCTGTACGGCGATCTCCTGCGCGTGCAGCGCGTTGGTGACGATGATGCCGGGGCCGAAGCGCGCGCGGTCGATGCAGCGGGCTGCCGTCATCTGCAGCATGGTGTGCTCACCGGTGAGGGCGAGGAGCTGCTTGGGCCTGCGGGAGCGAGACAGCGGCCAGAGCCGGGTGCCCGATCCGCCCGACAGGATGACCGGGGTGATTAAGGTGGTGGAAATGGCGGGCTCCATGGTCCAGAAGGCTGTTGTCGTTATCGGCTCTTAAATGGACGAGCGGCAAGGGGGTTTCATGGTCGGGGGTATGAAACCGGTGGCGTGGCTTGAACGATGGTAAGGCTGTTCAAGCATTATATTGCCTATCCGGTGCTGGTGCTGTGCATCGCCGATTTTTTGGTGCTGCTGCTGGTGGCGGAGGCGGGCTGGGTGCTGCGCCTTCGTCAGATCGGCGCCGATCCCGGGCCGTTGTGGGATCGGATCCCGCAATTGCTGACCTTTGCCCTGGCGATCCAGGCACCGATGATCGGCGTCGGCGTCTATGCAGCCGAATCGATGCAGGCCTTCCGCTTCGCCGCGGCCCGCCTGCTCGTCGCGATTTCGCTCGGCGTGATCCTGATCTCCGTCCTCAACTTCATTTCGCCGGGCATAACCCTGTGGCGATCCAATTCGCTCTATTCGATGGTCCTCGCGGTCGTCATGCTGATGATGGTACGTGTCCTGCTGGGCGGCTTCGTCAGCGGCGATACGTTCAAGCGGCGCGTGCTGCTGCTCGGCGCCGGGCGGCGGGCAAAGCGGGTGCTCGACCTTGAACGGCGCATGGGCGCGGGCTTCCTGATCGTCGGCTGCGTCGACATGAAGGATGCCCCGCCCCAGATCGAAACCGCGATTTCGCGCAACGACATCGAGAGCCTCGGCCAACTCGTCGAAAAGACCAAGGCGAACGAGGTGGTCCTCGCCCTCGACGAGCGGCGCAATACCGTGCCCGTCGATGCGCTGTTGCGACTCAAGACCACCGGGGTCCACGTCACTGACATTTCCGACTTCGTCGAGCGCGAGACGGGACGGATCGATCTCGACACGATCCGGCCCTCGACCTTGATCTTCTCGGACGGCTTCTCCTCGGGGCGTGAGCTTTCGATGGTGCTCAAGCGCGGATTCGATCTGGTGATGAGTGCGCTCATCCTGCTCATCACCGCGCCGATCATCCTGATCACGGCGCTGCTGGTGAAGCTCGACAGTCCCGGCCCCGCCTTCTACCGCCAGACCAGGGTCGGCCGCTATGGCGAGACGTTCGAAATCCTCAAGCTGCGCTCGATGCGTCAGGATGCGGAGTCCGGCGGCAACGCGATATGGGCGCAGAAGGGCGATGCCCGCGTTACCCGCATCGGCAGGGTCATCCGCTTGATCCGGGTCGATGAACTGCCCCAGCTGTGGACGGTGCTGAAGGGACATATGAGCTTTGTCGGGCCACGGCCGGAGCGGCCCGAATTCGTCGCCGAGCTCGAAAAGCAGATTCCCTATTATGCCGAGCGCCACATGGTGAAGCCCGGCATCACCGGCTGGGCACAGATCAACTATCCCTATGGCGCCAGCCTCGACGATGCCCGGCACAAGCTGGAATATGATCTCTACTACACCAAGAATTACAGCCCCTTCCTGGACATATTGATTTTCCTGCAGACGGTGCGCGTGCTGCTCTGGGCGGAAGGGGCGCGATAAAGCCCTATGGCGCGGGGTCTCGAAGCAGCGATGCTCGCGCAGCAGACGGAGATGCCGTCCGTCTACGCGAGCACCCTGCCCGAGCCGGTGATCTTCGCGGGCATCCAGTGGGGCCATGCGCTCGCAGCCTTCATGTTCGCGGCGCTTGTCGGCTGGCAGATCACCGTGCGCAGCGGCGGCGCACGGCGCGTGGCGCTCACCCTGGCCTGTGCGCTGACGGCGCTGTGGTGCCTGCTCGTCGCGCGCTACGGCGCGGGCGGGATTTCATCGAGCGTCGCGAAGAGCCTGGCCGACGCGGCCTGGCTGGGTTTCCTGTTCGCGCTCCAGCCGCCGATCGCGGCGGGCCGGCGGCGGCCGGTGATCCTCGCCATCTACATATTGCTCGCGCTTCTGATCGTCGCGGCGATCGTCATCAAGCTGCTGCCGCTCGCTTTCTACGGCAGCCCGCGCATCCAGCAGGGACTGTTCGTATCGGGGCAGGCGCTGCGTATCCTGGTCACGATCGGCGGCCTGTGCCTGCTCCACAATCTCTACACCGCCGCTTCGCCGGAGGCGCGCTTCGGCCTCGGCTCGCCGATGCTCGCGCTGGCGGTGATGTGGGGTTTCGATCTCAACCTCGCGACCGTGGCCTATCTGATCGATGGCTGGCCGATGGGGCTGTTCGCGCTGCGCGGCATGCTGATGGTGCTGATCGCGCCGATGCTGGTGACGGTCAGCCGCCTGGCGACGCTCGACCGGGTTCGCGCCTCGCGCGCCGCCGGCTTCGAGACGCTCACCCTGGTGCTGAGCGGAGCCTATCTCGCGGCGATGGTGCTGACGGCCCGGCTGCTCGCGGTGGTCGGCTATCAACGCTGGCTGCCGCAGCTTACCCTTGCGGCCGCCTTTTTGGCCTTCGCGTTGTCGCTGTTCCCGTCGACCCGCTATCGGCAGCGCTTCAAGAAGGCGCTCGGCCGCCAGCTCTTCCACCATCGCTATGACTATCGCCTCGAATGGCGCCGCTTCACCGAAACGGTGGGTCAGCCGGGGGAGGGCGCCCTCCCGCTCGCGGAGCGCACGGTCAAGGCGATTGCGGATATCTTCGACTGTCCCGGCGGGCTGCTGATGCTGCGCGGCCCCGATGGTGGGCTGGAGGCCTCGGCGCGATGGAACTGGCAGGGGCTCGATGCGCCGATGGCGGCGGCGGGCGCCGATCTCGCGGCTCAGCTCGAAGCGCAGGGCGACGTGATCGAGATTGCCCGCATCCGCCAGGGTGAGGAGCCCGCGGCGCTGCCGCTGATCCCCGAATGGATCGTCGCCGAGGATGCCGCCTGGGCGCTGGTGCCGCTGATCCATTTCGACCGGCTGGTCGGCGCGGTGCTGCTGGAGCGGCCCCGCGAGCCGCGCCTGCTCGACGATGAGGACCATGATCTGCTGCGGGTGGCGGGACGGCAGGTTGCGAGCTATCTGGCGGAGGCCCGGGGACAGGAGGCGCTTTCCGATGCCCGCCGTTTCGACGAGTTCAACCGCCGCTTCGCCTTCATCATGCACGACATCAAGAATCTCGTGAGCCAGCTGAGCCTGCTCGCCCGCAATGCCGAGCGCCATGCCGACAAGCCCGAATTCCGGGCCGACATGATCGACACGCTGCGCAATTCGGTGGGCAAGATGAACGACCTGCTCGCGCGTCTCTCCCAGCATCACCGCGCCCGTCCCGATGAACCGGCCCCCCATTCGCTGCGTCTGCTGGCGGAAGAGGTGCTGCGCGACCGGGCGAAGGCCTATCCGGTCCGTATCGTCAGCGCCGATGACGTGATGGCGATCGTCGATCCCGACCGGTTCGCACAGGCGCTCGGGCACCTTCTCCAGAATGCGATCGACGCCAGCACGGGCGAACCGGTCGAGATAATGATCGGCCGGCGCGGGCTCGAAGCCCTGGTCGAGGTGGTCGATCGCGGCAGCGGCATGTCCGCCGAGTTCATCCGCTCGCGGCTGTTCCACCCCTTTTCCTCGACCAAGGAAGGCGGTTTCGGTATCGGTGCCTATGAGGCGCGCGCGATCATCGCCGGCATGGGCGGGCGGCTCGATGTGCAGAGCCGCGAGGGTGAGGGCAGCCGCTTCACCATAACCCTGCCGATGGCGGCGCTGCTGGGAGCTACGGCATGAGTACCGGACCCAGGCCGCGCCTGTTGATCGTCGAGGATGACGAAGGGCTCCAGAAGCAGCTGCGCTGGGCCTATGAGGATTATGACGTCATCTCGGCGACGAACCGCTCGGCCGCGATCGACGCGCTGCGCCATTATGAACCCGCGGTCGTCACGCTCGACCTGGGGCTGCCGCCCGATCCGGACGGCACCAGCGAAGGGTTCGCGACGCTGGATGCGATTCTGGCGCTGAAGCCCGACACGAAGGTGATCGTCGCATCGGGCCATGGCGCGCGCGAAGGGGCGCTGCGCGCGATCGCGGCGGGCGCTTATGACTATTACCACAAGCCCGTCGACATCGATGAACTCGGCCTGATCGTCGCCAGGGCTTTCCACCTCCACGACCTCGAACGCGAAAACGCCCGGCTCCAGGCGCAGGGCGGCGATGGTGACGGGGGGCTCCTCACCAACGATCCGTCGATGATGAAGGTGGTGCGGACGATCGAGCGCGTGGCGAACACCGATGCCTCGGTGATGCTGCTCGGCGCGAGCGGCACCGGCAAGGAAGTGCTCGCCCGAATGCTCCATCAAGGGAGCAAGCGTTCGGCCGGCGCCTTCGTCGCGATCAACTGCGCGGCGATCCCGGAAAATCTGCTCGAGGCCGAACTGTTCGGCTATGAGAAAGGGGCCTTCACCGGCGCGATCAAGACCACCGAAGGCAAGATCGAACTGGCGCAGGGCGGCACCCTGTTCCTCGACGAGGTGGGGGACATCCCGCTGGCGTTGCAGGTCAAGCTGCTGCGCTTCCTGCAGGAGCGGGTGATCGAGCGGATCGGCAGCCGAAAGGCGATTCCGGTCGACACGCGGATCGTCTGTGCGACCCATCAGGATCTCGACGCGATGATCGCCGAGACGCGCTTCCGCGAGGACCTCTATTATCGCCTCGCCGAGATCGTGGTGCGCATCCCGACCCTGGCGCAGCGGCCCGGCGACGCGCTGCTGATCGCCCGCGCGCTGCTCCGCAAGCTCGTCCGCGAGATGGATTCGGGCGTGAAGGGCTTCGCCCCCGACGCGCTTGCGGCGATCGACGGCTGGAGCTGGCCGGGCAATGTCCGCGAGCTGGAGAACAAGCTCAAGCGCGCGGTGATCATGGCCGACGGCAAGCTCGTCACCGCCGAGGATCTAGACCTGACCCCGGATCGCGAGGATGGCGGCTATCTCAACCTGAAGGCGGTCCGCGAGGCCGCCGACCGCGCCGCCATCGCCCGCGCCATCGCGCGGAGCGAGGGGAATATCTCCAGCGCGGCGAAGATGCTCGGGATCAGCCGGCCGACCTTGTACGATCTGCTCAAGCAATATGCGATCGAGGTATAGGAAAGGATCATTAGCCGGCGGAAGTTGGGATAGCCCTCCCTTTATCAGACGTCGAAAGAGGTGAGATTCGAGCTTTCGCCGGGGTGAGGTGGAGTATATCTCGCCGCCATGACCGATCCCGTTCTCCTCGCCCGCATCGCCGACGCGCTCGAACGGCTCGCGCCGCCGGCGGCACCGCATGCCGATCCCGCCGTGCACCCCGCTTATGTCTGGCGCGACCATGGCCTGTCGGAAACGCGCGCCTTCGCGCCCTTGCCGCTCGACCTGCTGAGCGGCGTCGATACCCAGAAGGCGGCGCTGGTCGAAAATGCCCGGCGGCTTGCGACCGGCGCGGCGGCGCATGACGTGCTGCTGTGGGGCGCGCGTGGGGCGGGCAAGTCGGCGCTGGTCAAGGCGACGGTCGGGCATCTACGCGGCGAAGGCCATGATGTCGCGCTGATCGAGATAGCCGGCGACAACATCGCCGATCTGCCGCGCCTGTTCCACATGATCGCCGACGTGAAGCGCGCCTTCATCCTGTTCCTCGACGATCTCGGCTTCGACGATGCGGCGGGCGGGCAGGGGCCGCGTCTGCTGCGTTCGATGCTGGAGGGCGGCGCCGAGGCGCGGCCGGCCAATGCCCGGCTGCACGTCACCGCCAACCGCCGCCACATCGTCTCGCGCGACCTGAAGGAGCAGGACAGCCCGATCAACCCGCGCGACGTGATCGACGACAAGCTGGCGCTGGCCGACCGCTTCGGCTTGTCGCTCGGTTTCCATGTCTGCGATCAGGACACCTATGTCGCGATGGTGCGCGGCTATGCCGAGCGCTTCGGGCTGGCGTTCGAGCCGCTCGACGCGATCGCCTGGGCCACGCAGCGCGGCAGCCGGTCGGGCCGGGTCGCGTGGCAATATGTGGTCGAACTGGCGGGCCGGGCGGGCAAGACGGTTTGAAGCGCTAAATCCTCTCCCTCAAGAGAGAGGATTTCCTGTCAGGCCGCCGCCGGCAGCCGCACCCGCACCAGCAGACCGCCGAGATCCTCGCTCTCCTCCAACCGGATCTCGCCGCCATAGATGCCGATCACGTCGCGGACGATCGCAAGGCCCAGGCCGGTGCCGGGCTTGCCGGTATCGAGCCGGGCGCCGCGCTCGAACAGCTTGCCGCGTTCGGCCTCGGGAATGCCGGGGCCGTCATCCTCGATCAATATTTCGACGATATCGGGCTTCCGGCTGGCCGAGAAATTGGTGATCTCCCGCACCACGGTCACGAAGACCCGGCCCTGGCCGTATTTGGCGGCATTCTCGATCAGGTTGCCTAGGATCTCGTCCAGATCCTGCCGCTCGACATGGACGACAGCCTGTTGATCGCCGGCCAGATCGACGGTGACGTGGCGGTGCATGCGGCTCATCGCCCGCTCGACCGCCTTGAGCGAGGGCCATACTTCGGACCGGGCCTGCGAATTGGCGCGCCGACCGACCGCGCGGGCGCGGGCGAGGTGATGGTCGACCTGGCGCCGCATCGTCGTGGTCGATCGCACCACAGTCTCGGCCAGTTCCGGGCTGTTGGCGGTCGCCTCGTTCATCAGCACGGTAAGCGGGGTCTTGAGCGCATGGGCGAGATTGCCGGCATGGCGCCGGGCCTCTTCGGCCTGGCGCTCATTATGGTCGAGCATTTCGTTGAGCTCCAGCACGAGGGGCCGCACCTCGTTGGGGAACTGGGCATCGATCCGCGAGCTGACCCCCGAGCTGACCGCCGCCACCGCCCGGCGCAGGCTGCGCAGCGGCCAGAGGCCGTAGGTGGCCTGGAGCGCGGCGAGGATGATCAGGCCCAGCCCCAGGATCGCGAAGGACCGCACCAGCGTCCGCCGCAGCACCGCGATCTGATCGTTGAGCCCGGCGCGGCTCGCGGCGACCTGGAAGCGCCACTCGGTCGGAGAGCCCGGCAGGCGGACCTCGCGGTCGAGGACGCGGAGCGGTTCGCCATCGAATTCGTCGCTGTCGGCGACGTGCAGCGTCTGGCCCTCATGCTGTTCACCCTGGCGCAGCGCCCGATCCCAAAGCGAGCGGGAGCGGAACGGTTCGTGGCCCGGCGCCGAAACCTGCCAGTAGAGACCCGAATAGGGTTCCAGGAAGCGCTGGTCGCCCAGCGGCCGATTGAAGCGCACCTCGCTGTCGGGGCCGATCTCGGCCGATCCGATCATCGCGTTGAGGACATATTCGAGCTGGCCGTCGAAATTGCGGGTGATCGCATCGCTGAGAACCCGGTCGAGCGCAAAGCCGCCGCCGATCAGCAGCACGCTGATCCACAGCGCCGCGATCGAAATCATCCGGCGGGTGAGCGACCCGGTCGACGCGCGCGAATCCCGGTGCCGCGTCCGGAACCAGGTTCGCGCGCTGTACAGGCTGTCCTTAAGCCGGATCATCCAGCGAATAGCCAAGGCCGCGGATCGTGGTGATGACATCCTGGCCCAGCTTCTTGCGGATGCGGGTCACGAATACCTCGATCGTGTTCGAATCGCGGTCGAAATCCTGATCGTAGATATGCTCGATCAACTCGGTGCGGCTCACCACCTTGCCTTTGTGGTGGAGCAGATAGCTGAGCAGCTTATATTCCTGCGCGGTCAGTTTGACCGGCTCCCCAGCCAGCGTCACCTTGCCGCTGCGGGTATCGAGACGGACGTCGCCGGCCGTCAGTTCGGACGATGCATTGCCCGAGGCGCGGCGGATCAGCGCGCGCAGCCGGGCGATCAGTTCCTCGGTCTGAAAGGGCTTGGCGAGATAATCGTCCGCGCCGGCATCGAGCCCGGCCACCTTGTCCGACCAGCTGTCGCGGGCGGTCAGCACCAGTACGGGCGTGTCGCGGCCCTCGCGGCGCCAGCGGTCGAGCACGGTCAGGCCGTCGACTTCCGGAAGACCCAGGTCGAGGATGATCGCGTCATAGCTTTCGGTCGAACCGAGGAAATGGCCGTCCTCACCGTCGGTGGCGAGGTCGATCGCATAGCCGGCGCCCTCAAGTGTGGCGCGGAGCTGCCGGCCCAGATTGGGTTCATCCTCGACGATAAGGACGCGCATGGGGCCTCCCCTTTCTTGTTGGAGTTATTGACCGACGCGGCCCAGTTCGCGTCCGGTACGGCCGTCCATGTCCATCCATATCACCGAACCGCCTCGCTGAAACTTGAAACGGTAGCGTCCAGTTCCCGGATCGAATTCCGAACCGATCATCTGGCCGTCGACGCGGCCCTGCGCGCGTGCGCGCATTTCCTGATAAGGGAGATATTCGCCCGATCGCACGCCATTGCGCAGCGCGTCCTGTTCGGGCGCGCGTTTGCGGTCCGCCGAAGCGGGCGATGCGCCAATAAAAAGCAGCGCCATTGACAGGGCGGCGACAAGGTTACGCATTGACATGGGCTATTGGCATAGGGCCAAGGGCTTGAATAGGGCATGAATGTTCGTGCTTTAGCGAAAAACCCCAAGCTGTTGCACTGCGAAGACACATGGCTGCCCCTCTATTATCCTATCAGAATCTAGGCCTGAACCAGGGCAGCGGCTGGCTGTTCCGCGGGCTCGACGTCCATATCGGCCCGCGTGACCGGCTTGCGTTGATCGGCCGGAACGGCGCGGGCAAGACCACCTTGCTCAAGCTGCTGGCGGGGCGCATCGACGCCGATGAAGGGCTGCGCACGATCGTGCCTGGCACCAAGGTTATCCTGCTGGAGCAGGAGCCGTCGCTGGCAGGGCATGCGACGTTGCGCGATTTCGCTCTGGCCGCGCCCGACGCGCCCGATGCCCATGTGGTCGAGGCGATCGCCGACCAGATCGGCATCGACCTGTCGCGCGACGCGGCGAGCGCCAGCGGGGGCGAGCGGCGCCGGGCCGCCATCGCCCGCGCGCTCGCGCAGGAACCCGATGTGCTGCTGCTCGACGAGCCGACCAACCATCTTGATCTCGCGGCGATCGAATGGCTCGAATCCTGGCTCGGCCGCTATAATGGCGCGTTCATCGCGATCAGCCATGACCGCACCTTCCTGACCCGGCTGACCCGCCAGACCCTGTGGCTCGATCACGGCGGCATCCGCCGGCATGAGGTCGGCTTCGGCGGTTTCGAGGCGTGGACCGATCGGGTCTATGAGGAGGAGGCGCGCAACGCCGAGCGCCTTGATGCCAAGCTGAAGATCGAGGAGCATTGGAAATTGCGCGGCGTCACCGCGCGACGGCGCCGCAATCAGGGCCGGCTGACCAAGCTCTATGAGATGCGCGAGCAGCGCAAGGCGATGCTCGGCCCGCCCGGCACCGCCCGGATCGCCATCGCCGCCGACGACACCAAGACGAAGGTGGTGATCGACGCGGAGCATGTCACCAAGGCCTTTGGCGATCGCACGATCATCCGCGACTTCACCTTCCGGGTCACGCGCCGCGACCGGATCGGCGTGGTGGGGGCGAACGGCGCCGGCAAATCCACCCTGCTCAAGCTGCTCACCGGTGAGATCGAGCCCGACAGCGGCGTCGTGAAGCTGTCGAAGACGCTGAACGGCATCGTCATCGATCAGCAGCGCAAGCTGATGGCGCCCGAGAAGACGGTGCGCGACGTACTGGCCGACGGCGGCGATTGGATCGACGTCCAGGGCATTCGCAAGCATGTCCATGGCTATCTGAAGGAATTCCTGTTCGAGCCGTCGATCGCCGACGCCAAGGTGGGGACGCTTTCCGGCGGCGAGCGCTCGCGCGTGCTGCTCGCGCGTGAGTTCGCGCGGCCGTCCAACCTGCTGGTACTGGACGAGCCGACCAACGATCTCGACCTCGAGACGCTGGACCTGCTGCAGGAAGTGATCGCCGATTATGAAGGCACCGTGCTGATCGTCAGCCATGACCGCGACTTCCTCGATCGCACGGTGACGGTGACGCTCGGTCTCGACGGATCGGGCAAGGTCGATATCGTGGTGGGCGGTTATGAGGATTGGGAGAAGCAGCGCACGCAGGCCACGCAGTCGAGGATGCGCCCTCCAGCGCCCAAGGCGGACGCGGTCGCGGCCGGAGCACCCAAGGCAAAGACCAAGCTCAGCTACAAGGATCAGCGCGATCTCGACCTTCTGCCGGTCGAGATCGAAAAACTCGAGGCCGCTATCGCGCGCGACGAGGCGGCGTTGGCCGATCCCGATCTTTACGCGAAGAACCCGGCGAAGTTCGACCAGCTGATGAAAGCGATCGAAGCGGCGCGTGTGAAGAAGGAAGAGGCTGAGATGCGCTGGCTGGAGCTTGCGGAAATGGCGGAGGGGTTGGGGTAGTTTTTTGTTTGGCTAGAGCGGGTTGCCCCTAATCTGAACCGTATTTTCCGCTCATCCTGAGTAGGGACTGAGCATGGCGAAGGCCCGTATCGAAGGAGGTCCTTCGATACGCCATTTCGACAAGCTCAATGGCTACTCAGGATGAGCGGGTCATATTTATGGCTCGGCGCTCTAACCAATACTCCCCGCCTTGCGGTGGTGATGGATCACCTCATCGATGATGAAGCGCAGGAACTTCTCGGAGAAATCGGGGTCGAGATTGGCGCTCTTCGCCAGGGTGCGGAGGCGCTCGATCTGTACCGTCTCCCGGCCGGGATCGGCCGGTGGAAGGCCGGTCTTCGCCTTATGCTCACCCACCGCCTTGGTGACCTTGAACCGCTCCGCGAGCATGAAGATCAGGGCTGCATCGATATTGTCGATGCTTTCGCGGTAGCGACTCAGAATTTCGTCCGCCATGCGCTTCCCCATTTTGATGGCCAGGCTCCGCCTATTGTGGATCGACACCGCCCTTGGCAAGCGCCGAGTTGGTGGAGGGCGCCGATAAGCCCCCTTATCAAGCCGTTACGGCTAGTTCCGCTCTTGCCTTTCCGGGCGACGCAGCCCATGGGCACGCCCATGACCGCGACCGTTACCCCGATCCGCCGAGACGCGCAGCCATCGCTCGATCCGATCATGGCGCTGGTGGCGTCGGACATGAATGCGGTCAACAGCGTCATCCTCGCCCGGATGCAGTCCGACGTGCCACTGATCCCCGAGCTGGCCGGCCATCTGATCGCGGGCGGTGGCAAGCGGATGCGGCCGATGCTGACGCTCGCCTGCGCGAAGCTGCTCGATTATCATGGCGAGCGCCACCACAAGCTCGCCGCCACCGTCGAGTTCATCCACACCGCGACGCTGTTGCACGACGATGTCGTCGATCAGTCGGGGCTGCGCCGGGGGCGGAGCACCGCCAACATGATCTGGGGCAACGCCGCGAGCGTCCTGGTCGGCGATTTCCTGTTCAGCCGCTCGTTCGAGCTGATGGTCGAGGATGGATCGCTCCGGGTGCTGCGCATCCTGTCCAACGCTTCGGCGGTCATCGCCGAAGGCGAGGTCAATCAGCTTACCGCGCAGCGCCGGATCGAAACCGGCGAGGAGCGCTATCTCGAGATCATCACCGCCAAGACCGCAGTGCTGTTCTCCGCCGCCTGCCGGATCGCCGCCGTGGTGGCGGAGCGGGAGCCGGCGGTTGAGCAGGCGCTCGACCAATATGGCCGCTACCTCGGCATCGCCTTCCAGCTTGTTGACGACGTGATCGATTATGTCTCGGACGGCGCGACGATGGGCAAGGATGCCGGGGACGACTTCCGCGACGGCAAGGTGACGTTGCCGGTGATCCTGGCCTATGCCCGCGCCAACCCGGCGGATCGCGAGTTCCTGCGCGAGGCGATCGAAGGCCTGCGCAACGAGGATGAGGATCTGGTCCGGGCGACCGGCATATTGCGCGGTACCGGAGCGCTCGCCGACACCGGCGCCCGTGCCCGTCTCTACGCCCAGCGAGCGATCGACGCGCTGGCCGGCTTCCCCAACAGCCAGGCTAAGGCGGCGCTGGTGGAAGCGGTGCAGTTCGCGGTAGCGCGCGCCTACTAAATCTCCCCACCCGCCCTTGATGGCAGGGGGGCATAAGGGCAAACCCCCGCCCATGTTGCCGATCGACGCCGTTCTGCCGGATCTGCTCGCTGCGCTCGCTGCGGGTCCGAATGCCGTACTCGTTGCCCCGCCGGGCGCGGGCAAGACGACCGCCGTCGCGCCCGCGCTGCTCGGGCAGGGTTGGTGCGACGGACAGATATTGCTGCTGTCGCCTCGCCGCCTCGCGGCGCGCGCGGCGGCTGAGCGGATGGCCGAACAGGCCGGGGAGCCGGTCGGGCGGACGATCGGCTACGCAACAAGGCTCGACAGCAAGCAGTCGGCGGCAACCCGCATTCTCGTCGTCACCGAGGGCATTTTCGTCAACCGCATCCAGGCCGAGCCCGATCTGCCCGGCATTTCCGCCGTGCTGTTCGACGAGGTACACGAACGCAGCCTCGACAGCGATTTCGGCTTGGCGCTGGCGCTCGATGCGCAGGCCGCGCTGCGCCCGGACCTTCGCCTGGTCGCCATGTCGGCGACGCTCGACGGGGGCCGCTTCTCCGCCCTGATGAGCGATGCGCCGCCGATCGAAAGCGAAGGGCGCGGTTTCCCGCTCGACATTCGCCATGTCGCCCGCGCGGCCGAGAAGCGGATCGAGGATGAGATGGCCCCAGCGATCCGTCGCGCGCTGGCCGAAGAGGGTGGAAGCCTGCTCGCCTTCCTGCCCGGTGTGGCCGAGATCGAGCGGACCGCCGAGCGGCTTGAGGGCCAGCTTCCCGCCGATGTCGTCCTGCACCGGCTGCACGGCTCGCTTGAACCCGCCGAGCAGCGCGCCGCGATCGCGCCGTCGCCGCCGGGCATGCGCAAGCTCGTCCTCGCCACGTCGATCGCGGAGACGAGCATCACCATCGACGGCCTGCGCATCGTCGTCGATTCGGGGCTCGCGCGTCGTCCGCGCTATGACCGTGCGGCGGGGATGACGCGGCTCGTCACCGAGCGGGCCAGCCAGGCAGCGGTCACGCAGCGTGCCGGCCGCGCCGGGCGTCAGCAGCCGGGTGTGGTCTATCGGCTGTGGGAGGCGGCGGCGACCGCCGGCCTGCCCAGATATGATCCGCCTGAGATATTGGAGACCGATCTTTCGGCGCTGACGCTCGACTGCGCGATCTGGGGCGTGGCGGATCCGGCTTCGTTGCGCTGGCTCGATCCGCCGCCCGCGGCTGCGATCGGCGAAGCGCGCGAGCGGCTGGCGCGGCTCGATGCGATCGACGAGGACGGCCGGCCGACGCCGCATGGCAAGGCGATCGCACTGCTGCCTTTGCCGCCACGGCTTGGCCACATGCTGATCCGGGCCGCCGAGCAGGGCTTTGTCGAAACGGCTGCGGACGTGGCGGTTCTGCTCTCGGAGCGCGGCCTTGGCGGATCGGATGCCGATCTGGAACTGCGCCTGCGCCGCTGGCGCGGCGAACGGGGCAAGCGGGCCGAGGGTGCGCGCCAGCTGGCGGGGCGTTGGGCACGTCTGGTGGGAAAGCGCGGCCGCGACGATGCGATGATCGCGGCCTCGGTAGCGCTCGCCTATCCCGATCGGGTCGCGAAGCGGCGGTCGGCTTCGGGCGAGGATTGGATATCGACGGGCGGACGCGGCTTCCGCCTCGATCCGGCCTCGCCGCTCGCGCGTAGTGAGTGGCTGGCGGTTGCCGAAATCCAGGGGGCGGCGTCGGGCGCGCGCATATTGTCCGCGGTGCCCATCGACGCGGGCGAGGTCGAGCGGCTGTTCGCCGACCATATCGAGGTTCGCAAGTCGGCACGCTTCGATCCGGCGACCGGTGCGGTCGAGGCGCGGCGTGAACGGCGGCTTGGCGCAATCGTATTGGCGGCAGGGCGGGATGAGAGTGCATCGCCGGCGATGATCAGCGCGGCGCTGATCGATGCCGTCCGCACCCGCGGCCTCGATCTGCTGACCTGGTCTGACAGCGTTGCCGCGCTGCGTGCCCGTGCGGCTTTCGCGGCCGAACATGGCGGGGAATTGCCCGATCTCTCCGATGATACGCTGATGCTGACGCTGGACGACTGGTTCGCCCCGCTGGCCGAGGGCAAGCGGCGGCTGTCCGATATCGCGCCCGGCGAATTATCGGCTGCGCTTCACGATCTGCTGGGCTGGGACGGGCGGCAGGCGCTTGACCGGCTCGCGCCCGAACATCTCCAATCGCCGGCGGGGAGTCGCCATCCGATCGACTATGCCGCGGAGGGCGGCCCGGCGGTCGAGGTGCGGCCACAGGCACTGTTCGGACTGTCGGCGCATCCGATGGTCGGCGGCGGGCGGGTGCCTGTCGTCCTCCGGCTGACATCGCCCGCCGGGCGGCCGATACAGACCACCCGGGATCTGCCGGGTTTCTGGTCGGGGAGCTGGGCGGCGGTCGCCAAGGAGATGCGTGGCCGCTACCCGCGCCATCCCTGGCCCGACGATCCGGCGGGCGCCGATCCCACCTTGCGAACGAAGAAAGCGATGCAGCGTTCTTGACGGGGATCGCCGCGCTGCGGCATGGCGATTCAACCAGGAAGCCTTCGGGACATTCATCATGGCGCACGCGCGAATCTACCAGCAGCTCAAAAATGCGATGCAGTCGGGCCGCGCCCGTACCGATAGCTGGGTGCTGGAATATGAACCGGCCGAGGCCAAGCGCCCCGATCCGCTGACCGGCTGGGCCGGATCGGGCGATACGCGCGCTCAGATCAGGCTGTCCTTCCCGACGCTCGATGCCGCTCAGGCCTATGCGTCGCGCGAGGGACTGACCGCGCATGTCGTCGCGGGTCCCGAGAAGAAGCTCAAGCTCCAGGCCTATGCCGATAATTTCATGGTCGGCCCGATCACCTTCTGATCGCCGGCCAGCGCGGCCGGCTATTTCACGAACAGCATCGCCATCGACTGCTCCGCCAGGCTCGCCACCCCGTCGCGATTGACGTCGGCCATGTCGAACAGGCCGAGCGGGCGGGCGACCGCTTCGGACTGGCTCACCCGGCCATTGCCGTCGCTGTCGCATTTATCGAACCAGCTGCGGCCGATATGGGTCAGGCCCCGCCCGCGATCTGGTCGGGCGTTCTGGATCTCGCGATAGCGTTCGAACTCGTCGGGGCTCACGGCGCCATCGCGATCGCCGTCCATTTCAGCAAATTGCTTCTTGGCGGCGCTGATTACCTCGGTACGGCTGATCGGCCGTTCGCCGAGCTGCAGGCCGGCCTGGGCCGCGCTGGCAGCGGTCAACATAAGCAGGCCAGCCATAATCGTTCTGGTCATTGATATCGTCCCATCATCGCTGTGCGCCCGATAGGCGGGATCAACTGACCGGGGCGTGAATGGGTTGCGCTGCGGCCGGCTATTTGATCACGCCCACCTGAAAGTCGAACAATATGCGGACCCACACGCCCATTTGCGGCTTGCCGCCGATCCGCGGCGGGCGGACGCGAAACTGCCAGGCCGCCTGGCGCAGCGCACCGGCCAGGCCCGAACCGCTGGGCGACTCGGTCATTTCCCGGCAGTCCTCGACCCGGAAATCAGGCGCGGTCCGGCAGGCGATCATCGCCCAGCCGGCCTGGCGCCTACCCTTCAGGTAAAAGGCCATCTCGGCTGTCGTGGGCTCCCGATACCAGTCGGCGGGATAGAGTTTTGCGCCGCCGGGGCCTTCGCCAGGGCCCTCGGCGACGTCGTTTCCCGCGCCGCCGTGGCCGGCGCTGCTGTCGGCGCGCTGCGGCCGGATATTGGCGATATCGGTCGCGCGGAACTGCTCCGAGGTCATCAGGATCAGGTTGGTTGGCAGCGGCGGCACCGGCACGGGGGTTTGCGGCTTTGGTACGGGCTGAGTCTTGCGGCGCGGCGCGTCGGAGCGGGCGGCGGGCTTTGGCGCGGGCTTCTCCGAATAGGACATCAGCGGAAAGCTCTTCAGATCGGGCGTGATCCGCTGAAGCACCTGCGGCGCCAGCGACAGCAGCAGCAGGAAACCCAGGATATGGATGATCACGACCAGCACGAGGCCGATCGCACGCCGCCTCAGCAGCTCGCGGTCCATCGATGATGCTGTCGCCGGGATCAGCCGCATGTGCGCGTCAAGCGTCCGGTCGCTTGAACGCCGGTTGAACGATGTGGCCGATGTCAGCGCGTGCCGCCGTCGCGCGCCGGTCGTGCATCGATCAGCGCGTCGCCGCCGAGCGACTGATAGAGCGTGATGAGATTCTGCGCCTTGAGCAGGCGGGTCTGGGTCAAGGTACGCGCGGCGCCATAGGCGGTGCGTTGCGCGTCGAGCAGGTTCAGATAGGGATCGATCCCTTCGCGGAAGCGGGCATTGGCGAGGAACAGCGAATCCCGCGCAGCGCCATCGAGCCGGGTGCTGGCAGCCAGCTGGCGATCGATCGTCGCGCGCCGGGCCAGTGCATCGGAAACGTCGCGAAAGGCCGACTGGATAGCCCGCTGATAATTGGCCAGGGCGAGCTCGCGCTGCGCCTTCGAATAGCGAAGATTACCGAGATTGGCGCCGCCATCGAAGATCGGCAGGGTCGCCGAAGGCGCCACGCTCCAGGTGAACGCGCCATGGTCGAACAGGCCGGACAGCGCACTGCTGGCGAAGCCAGCCAGCGCGGTCAGGCCGATGCGCGGGAAAAAGGCCGCGCGCGCCGCGCCGATCCGGGCGTTGGCGGCGCGCAACTGATATTCGCGTTCGACGACGTCGGGCCGGCGCAGCAGGATCGACGAATCCAGTCCCGCGGGGACTTCGGCAAACGCACCGTCGAGGCTCTCGATCGAGGCGGGGAGCAGGTCATCGGACACCGGCTCGCCGACCAGAAGTTCGAGCGCATTGCGGTCCTGCGCCACGGCGGTTTCCAGCGCGGCCTGGTCGGCCTCGGCCTGTGACAGGATCGTTTCGGCCTGGCGAAGGCTGGTACGCGGCGCGACACCGCCCTTGAGCAGGGCCTGGGTCAGTTCGACGCTCCTGGCGGCGCTCGCCTGGGTATCGCGGGCGATGGCAAGCAGGCTGCGGTCGGCGGCAAGCGCCAGCCAGGCGTTGGCCGTCCCGGCGACGACACTCAGCCGTGTACCGCGCTGCGCCGCCTCGGTGCCAAGATACTGATTGAAGGCGGCGTCGTTCAGGCTGCGTAGCCGCCCGAACAGGTCAATTTCCCAGCTGACGCCCAGATTGGCGTTGTAGGTGGTTCGCCGCCCCCCGGTGCTGGCGCCGTTGCCGCCACCCGCGCCATTATTGCCATTGGTGCCGCCATTGCCTCGGGTTTCGTTCGAGCTGTCGCCTGTCGTCACCCCGGTGTTGCCGTCGAGCTGGGGAAGGAGATCGGCGCGCGCCACCGTCACCAGCGCCCGCGCCGATGCGACATTGGCCAGCGCGCCCTTGAGATCCTGATTGTTCGCAAGCGCCCGCCCGACCAGCGAAACCAGCCTGGGATCGCGAACCAGATCACGATAGCTGAGCGCGGCGGGGGCCGGCTCATCCGGCTGGCCAGCGACCGGCAATGCCGCCGGGATGGCCGGTGTCGGGCGCTGATAGGGAGGCGCGAGGCTGCACGCCGTCAGCGCGCATAGCGGAAGCAGCATGGCAATGCGACGGCGCATCATACCGACTCCGGCGCAGTATCCGGCGCCGGTTGGGCGCCGTGTTTCTGGCCGAACAGCTTGCGTACCAGCACGAAGAAAAGCGGAACGTAGAAGATCGCGAACAGGGTGGCGGTGAGCATACCGCCCAGAACCGCGGTGCCGATCGCGTTGCGCGCGCGGGCACCCGCGCCCGTCGATATGGCGAGCGGCAGCACCCCGAACATGAAGGCGAAACTCGTCATCAGGATCGGCCGCAGCCGGATACGGGCGGCTTCCAGTGCGGCTTCGGTGGCGGTCTTGCCTTCCTTTTCGGCCTGCTCGGCGAATTCGACGATCAGGATGGCATTTTTGGCGCTGAGCCCCATGGTGGTGACGAGTCCGACCTGGAAGAAAACGTCATTTTCCAGGCCGCGCAGCAGCACCGCCAGGGTCGCGCCGATCAGCCCCAGCGGAATGATGGCGATCACCGCCAGCGGGATCGACCAGCTTTCATAGAGTGCAGCAAGGCAGAGAAAGACGACAAGCAGCGACAGACCGTACAGGATCGGCGCCTGGCCGCCCGACAGCCGCTCCTGATAGCTGAGCCCCGACCAGTCCACCGAGACCCCCGGTATCTCGGCGGCCAGTTCGGAGATGCGTTTCATGGCATCGCCGGAGCTTTTTCCCGACGACCCCTGGCCCTGGATCGAGAAGTTGGGAGTACCGTTGAAACGGGTGAGGGCGCTGGGCGCCTGCGACCAATGCACGGTAGAGAAGGCCGAGAACGGGATCATCTGTCCATTGGTCGAGCGGACCTGCCAGTTCGTCAGATCTTCCGGACGGCTGCGGAACGGCGCATCGCCCTGCATGAAGACCCGCTTGACCCGGCCGCGATCGACGAAATCGTTGACATAGATGCCGCCGAGAGCCGCCGTGAGCGTCTGGTTGACCACCGACTGGCTGATGCCGAGCGCCCCGACACGTTCGGAATCGATATCGACGTTCAGCGTCGGCGTATCGTCGAGCGAGTTCATGCGGACATTGGCAAGGTCCGGATCAGCCGAGGCAGCCGCCAGCAGCTGATCACGCCGGGCCTTGAACTCGTCGCGGCTGAGATTGCCGCTGTTGAGCAATTCCATCGAGAAGCCGGTCGTCTGGCCTAGTCCAGGGATCGACGGCGGGGTAAGCACGAAGATCTGCGCATCGCGGATATTCGACAGTCCCTGGGAGGCGCGGCGCGCGACCTCGGCGGTGCTATTCTCCGACCCCTTGCGCTCGTCCCATGTCGCAAAGCGGAGGAAGCCGCGGCCGGTATTCTGGGCCAGCCCGGAAAAGCTGGCACCGGAGACCGTGAATGTTCCGATGATATTATCGGGTTCATTCCTGGCGAAATATTGTTCGATCTGCTTGGCGACCTCGAGCGTGCGGCCGAGTGTCGCGCCGGGCGCGAGGTTGAACTGGAGCTGGGCGATGCCCTGGTCCTCGCTCGGCACGAAGCCGGTCGGCAGGCGCAGAAACACGAACGCCAGCGCGACGATTACCAGCACGAAGACGATCAGCGCGCGGCGGGTATAGCCGAACAGGGTGGAGACGGCCTCCCGATAGCGGTCCGACATCCGCTTGAACCACTGGTTGAAACGCTCGCCAAGCCCATAGGCGCCTCCTACGAGGCCACCCTTGTCGATCTTGGCCTGTTTGTCCGAGCGCTTGAGCAGCGAGGCGGCCAGGGCGGGCGACAGGACCAGCGCGACCAGCACGGACAGCGCCATCGACGACACGATGGTGATGGAGAATTGCCGGTAGATCACACCGGTCGAGCCACCAAAAAAGGCCATCGGCAGGAACACCGCGGACAGCACCAGCGCGATCGCGATCAGCGCGGTGTTGATCTCACCCATCGACTTGATCGTCGCCTCGCGTGGCGTGATGTCCGGGTCCTCCTCCATCACCCGCTCGACATTCTCGACCACGACGATCGCGTCATCGACGAGCAGGCCGATCGCGAGCACGAGGCTGAACAGCGTCAGGGTGTTGATCGAAAAGCCGGCGGCGGCCAGCACGCCGAAGGTCCCCAGCATCACCACCGGCACCGCGATTGCCGGGATCAGTGTCGCGCGCCAGCTCTGCAGGAAGACGAACATCACCAGCACGACCAGCAGGATCGCCTCGAAAAGGGTGATCACCACCTCCTCGATCGACAATTTGATGAAGGCGGTCGCGTCGTTCAGATAGACATGTTTGTAATAAGGGGGGAAATCGGCCGATGCCTTGTCGACATAATCATGGACCATTTCGGACGTCTTGAGCGCGTCCGCGCCCGGGGCGAGCAGCACCGCCATGCCGACGCCCGGATGCTTGTCGATGCGGCCGTTGACATTGTAGTTCTCGCTGCCCAGCTCCACCCGGGCGACATCCTGGAGCAGTACGCGGGAACCATCACCCTGCGGCTTGATGACGATCTTCCGGAACTGATCGACCGTGGTCAGCCGCGAGCGTGAGGTGACGGTCGCGTTGAGCATCTGCGTGTCGGACGAGGGTACGCCGCCGATCTGTCCGGCCGCCACCTGTGCATTCTGGGCCTGGACGGCGGAGATGATGTCGTCCGCATTGATCCCGACCGCAGCCATCTTGTGTGGGTCGAGCCAGATGCGCATCGCGTAGGGCGAACCGAACACATTGATGTCGCCGACGCCGGGAATCCGGCCGACGCCGTCCTGCAGATTGGATGCCAGATAATCCGCGACGTCGCGGTTCGTCGATCGGTCGCTCTCGTCATAGACCCCGACGACCATCAGGAAGTCGGAGTTCGACTTGGTGACGACCAGTCCCTGCTGCTGAACCTGCTGCGGCAGCCGGGGCAGTGCCTGCTGAACCTTGTTCTGCACCTGCACCTGGGCGATGTCGGGATCGACGCCCTTGTCGAATGTCACGTTGATTTCGGCGCGGCCCGCCGAATTGGATGACGAGGAAAAATAGAGCAGCCCGTCAATGCCGGTCAGCTGCTGCTCGATGATCTGGGTGATGTTCGATTCGATCGTCTCGGCCGATGCGCCGGGATAATTGGCGCGGATATTCACCGATGGCGGGGCGATGTTCGGATATTGCGACACGGGCAGGCTCAGCAGCCCGCCGGTGCCCAGCAGCATGATCACGATCGCGATCACCCATGCGAAGATCGGCCGATCGATGAAGATGCGCGAAATCACTGTCCTAGCCGGCCTTGCGCGCTGGCGGCGGCGAGCCGGCGGGGACCGGCCGGATCGGCTTCCCCGGCCTGATCCTGCCCAGCCCCTCGACGATCAGCTTGTCACCGGGCCTGAGGCCTGCGGTGACCAGCCACCTGTCACCCACGGTGCGGCCGGCGGTGACGGACCGCAATTCTGCCTTGCCGTCCTTGCCGACCAGCATAACCGTCGCTTCGCCCTTGGGATTGCGGGTGAGTCCGGCCTGCGGAACGAGGATCGCGTCGCGCGCGGTGATCTGCGAGAGATTGGCGCGGACATACATGCCCGGCAGCAGCAGGCCTTGCGGATTGGGGAAGCGGGCGCGCAGCGTGACGGTGCCGGTCGCGGGATCGACCATTGCCTCCGTGAATTCGAGCCGTCCCGTCGCGCCATATTCGCTGCCGTCCTCCAGTTTGAGGGTGACGGCGGCGGTCGAGCGCGTACCGCTGCCGCTGGCCAGTTGGCGGCGCAGTGCCAGCAGGTCAGCGCTCGACTGCTGGATATCGACGAAGATCGGATCGAGCCGCTGGATCGTCGTGAGCGGATCGGCCTGGCCTGCCGTGACGAGGGCTCCGGTCGTGACCAGCGAGCGGCCGATGCGTCCGCTGATCGGGGCGGGAACATCGGTGAAGCGCAGGTTGATCCGCGCGGTTTCCAGCTGCGCCGCATTCTGGGCCACGGCCGCGGAGGCCTGCTTCGCCGCGGCGCTGGCGTCGGTATAGTCTTGCTTGCTTACCGCCTCGATCTGGGCGAGCGGCTTCAGGCGGCTGGCGCGGGCGGCGGCGGCTTCGCGCTGGGCGCGGGCATTGTCCAGATTGGCCGCAGCCTGATTCAGCGCGGCGCGATAGAGGCGCGGGTCGATCTGATAAAGTGTCTGTCCAGCGCGGACGATGCTGCCTTCCTCAAACAGCCGCGCTTTCAATATGCCTGAAACCTGCGGGCGAACCTCCGACGTTTCATAGGCGGCGGTGCGGCCGGCAAGCTCGATAAAGAGGGGTACCGTCTCGGTTTTGAGCACGATATAGCCCGCCTCGGGCGGCGGTGGGGTCGGCTTCCCTTCGGAACAGGCGGCGAGGAGCATGCCGACCGCGAGAAGGAGTCCGCCGGTGCGGCCTACTGTGGGGAACTGCATCATGTGACCTTCGCGAAGAGCGGCGGGCATTTGTCTGCTAGCCGTACCGATCGGTCAAAACAATCACTACGATGTGCGGATGCGAAGTTTTTCGGCATTCAAGCCGGGATAATCACGGTTCTCGCCTCATGTTTCTGGGACGAGGAACTATTGCGCTGCGGCATAGGCCATGACGATCGGCAGCGCCGTCGCTGGTCTCGACGGCGCAGTTCCCCATAGCCCCCCTACGCCGGCCAGCTGCCATCAGGCCCTACGCCCGAATCGATATCGGTACGGATGCGTAATATTGCGATCTGGCGCGGATCGGCGGGAGCGTGGATGAACGGGTCTGCACTTCTTCTGGAGGGGGCAGGAAAATGATCGAGCGGCGGGCGGTCTTGCGCGGCGGGCTTCTGCTCGCGGGTACCGGTCTGCTGCCTGGGCTGACTCGCGCTGCTCCGGCCCAGAAGCGCTATGGCATGATCGAGATATCGGCGAGTGGCATGACCGTCTCGATCTATCAACTCAGCCGGAAGATGCTGGCCGACGATAGTGGCATGTCCGGTTTCGAACGGCTTGCCCCGCAGCGGGACGGAGAGCCTTATTCGGTCTTGGCCAGTCCGCTCGAGTCGGGCACGGATGAGCAGGCGGCGATGCAGACGGTTGATATCGTCGCCGCGCATATCGAACGGCTGATCGCCGAGCGCGGCGTCGCCGATCGGGATATCACTGTCGTCGCTTCGAGCGGCGTCGCGAGTTTCTCGGCCCCGCTGCTTGCTATCATCCGGGATCGTCTTGCGGGCCGCACAGGCCATCGGATCGATGTCGTCTCGCCGCGGGACGAGGCTCGGCTCGCCTTCGACTGGATCGTGCCGCGACGGAAGCGTGGGGAGGTGCTGCAGTTCGACATCGGCAGCGGCAACAGCAAAGGCGGATATTATGATCGCCGCGGGCGCCGGGCGCGTTTCATCGGTGTGTCGGCGCCCTATGGGACGAAGACGATGGCCGGGGCGGTCAAATTCCGCTTTCCCGCCGCGCGGACTCATGATTTCGGCGAGCACGCCGCCAGTTTCTATGCCGATACGGTCGCGCCACTGTTCCAGCCGCAGCTGGATGCTGCGCCGGCGACGATGACGATGCCGGCGGTATTCCTGACAGGCGGCATCGTCTGGGCGACATCGGTCATCCTCTATCCCCACGAGATGGCTGAGCGGCGCAGCTGGGTGCCGCTTCGTCCCGATGACTTCGCCCGGCTGGGCCGGCTCATCGCCGACGGGACGCCCTATGGCGCCGGTCTGCCCGCCTCGCTTGCACCCGAACAGCGTACGATCGTGACCAGGACGCTGAGCGCGATTCGCAACACGTTCAACCCGCATCAACTCGCGGCGGGGGCCGCGCTCGCCGATGGGATCGCGCGCCAGTTCGGTTTCGCGCGCCGGCAGGCGCTGCTCTTCCCGACGTTCGCGAACAATGGGTGGATATCGCAATATCTGATCGAGAAGTTCGTCAACGGACGGATCGAGCAGGTGGCCTGAAGGGCGGGAAAGGAGCCGCGCCATGCCGAACAAAGTTGCCGTCTCGATCTTACGTAGCCTGGCACCGGTGTTTGCGGGAATATTGCTCGCTGCAGCCGGGCCAGCCGATCGTCTCACCAATTTCAGGGATAGGGTGCTGACCACCCATAATGTCGAGCGGGTCCGTCTTGGCATCGCCCCGCTCGCCTGGAGCGATGCGCTGGCCGCCAACGCAGCAAAATGGGCGGCCCGTCTCTCGCTGCTGCCGACGCTGGAGCATGATGAGTCGCTCGACGTGGAGGGCGAGAATCTCTGGCGGGGCACCAGGGGAGCCTATTCGCCCGAGGATATGGTGACATTGTGGATCGACGAGCGCCGGGTTTTCCTGAACAAGCCCTTCCCCGATGTCAGCACCACCGGTGATATCGAGGATGTAGGTCACTACACCCAGCTCATCTGGCGTTCGACCGGGCTCGTCGGCTGCGCGGTTGCCGTTGCGGGTGAGGACGAAGTGATGGTCTGCCGCTACATGGAAGGCGGCAATGTCATGACCGAGATGACCTACTGACGCTGCGCGAGGTCAGTCCACATCTTCCACATCCACCGTCTCTCCGGTTACGCGTTGGGACAGAGCTGCCGCCATGAAGCGATCGAGATCGCCGTCGAGTACGTCCGAGGGCGCAGTGGAGGTGGTGCCGGTGCGCAGGTCCTTCACCATCTGATAGGGCTGGAGGACATAGGAGCGGATCTGGTGGCCCCAGCCGATCTCGGTCTTGGCGGCATAGCCGGCCATCGCCTCGGCCTCGCGCTTCTGCAGTTCCTGCTCATAGATCCGGGCCTTGAGCTGTTTCATCGCCTCCGCCTTGTTCTTGTGCTGCGAGCGCTGATTCTGGCAGGCGACGATGATCCCGGTGGGGATGTGGGTGATGCGCACCGCCGAATCGGTGGTGTTGACGTGCTGGCCACCCGCGCCTGAGGCGCGGTAGGTGTCGATTTTCAGATCCTTGTCGAGCACCTCGATGTCGATGTCCTCGTCGACTTCGGGATAGACCCAGACACTGGCGAAGCTGGTGTGGCGGCGCGCCGCCGAATCATAGGGGCTGATCCTGACGAGGCGGTGTACGCCGCTCTCGGTCTTGGCATAGCCATAGGCGTTCTCGCCCTTGATCAGCAGCGTCGCCGACTTGATACCGGCCTGCTCACCAGCGTGGAAATCTACCAGCTCGACCTTGAGTCCGCGCCGTTCAGCCCAGCGACTGTACATGCGCTGGAGCATGCCGGCCCAGTCCTGGCTCTCGGTACCGCCGGCGCCGGCGTTGACCTCGATATAGGTGTTGTTGCCGTCGGCCTCGCCGGCCAATAGCGCGGAAATCTTGTCCCTCTCGGCCCGCTCGGCCAGCGCCGCCAGTGCCTGCACGCCGTCGTCGACCAGGCCATTGTCGCCTTCCGCCTCGGCCATCTCCATCAGCTCGACCGTGTCGTCGCGCTCCTGTTCGATAGCCTTGACCGCCGAAACCGCCTCGTCGAGCCGGCGACGCTCGCGCATCACCTCCTGCGCCGCCTTGGCGTCATCCCACAGCTTCGGGTCCTCGACCCGGTTGTTGAGTTCGTCGAGCCGGCGCAGCGCGCGGTCCCAGTCCAGGAAGCGGCGAACGAGCGCCATCGCCTGGTTGATCTGATCGACACTGGCTTGCGCTTCGGCGCGCATAATCGGAACCTCTCAAAGCTAATTGGGGTGACTTGCTGACCCCACAACTCCCCGCTCATCCTGAGGAGGGGAATGGTCGCCGCCCTAGTAGATGCCGTCCTGACTTTGCAAGAACTCGCTGTCGGTCGTCGCTCGGGCGGCGGGGGCGGCGCGCTTGGCGATCTCGTCGCGGCGGATGGTACGGCGCGGCTCGCTTTCGGGCTTGAACGCTTCCCAGATCACCGAACTATAATAGCTGCCGTCGGGCCAGGCGCCGAACACGCGGCGGCCGGTCTTGCGGTCGATCCGGATCATGCGGATGCCGGGCGGGGCCTGGAAGGGGACGACATCCATGCCCTTCATCGCCTTGGCGGCGAAGCTGTGGAAGATCGGCGCCGCGATCGTGCCGCCCTGTGCATAACCGCCCATCGAGCGGGGATTGTCATAGCCGAGGTAGAGGCCACCGACCATGTCGGCCGATCCCCCCACGAACCAGACGTTGGTCGGCCCTGACGAGGTTCCGGTCTTGCCGAACATCGGACGGCCCAGATCGCGCAGCACCGTCGCCGTGCCGCGTTCGACGACGCCTTCCATGATGTGGAGCATCTGATAGGCGGTCATCGGATCGATGATCTGCTTGGCGCGCAGGCGCGGGCGCGGCATCGGGCGGCCATCATAACGGGGCATGTTGCAGCCTTCGCAGG